>JBEAVK010000379.1:0-16246 GCA_041160955.1 Bacteroidota bacterium | reverse complement strand
GGGGAAACCCCAATCTCCATTTTTCGCTGCAAAGTTGAACACTTATACGCCTTCGCTGTACCCAAATGACTTAGACAAAAACACACATCCACTTAGACAAATTACAGCAAATCGCTGTTTTACCCATAGACAAAGCAAAAAGAACTAACTTTGCGAGGCAATTTCACATACTATCATGCAAATCAACCTTAGTACCCAACATCTGCTTAAGATCTTGGCAATCCTGTCGGTGTAGCGCTTCGCGTAGTAAGATTTCGGCAGAGTCGAGGCAACCAGTACAGCAATAGGCGGGGGTACTGATAATACCCAAATGCCTCGTGTGAGCCGAGCCTGCGGCGATAGGCATCTAATAGGAAGGGGAGTGCTGTGCCACAACACTTAAGTTCGATATTAGCACGCCCAAATAAGTAGAGAAGTAGGGTAAGTGGCGAGGTAGTCGCCGTTGTGCAGTTTGTTTTTATTGTCAAAAAAATGTTTCTGTGCGTCCCCATGATGTTCGGTGGAGCAACAGGCCATGAAGACCGTCTAGACAATGGTCGGAAAAGGGTATAGAAATAGGTACGGAAATAGACAGGCAAGAAGCGGCCTCTTTTTTCATGAAAAAGAATCCTTCTTTGACAAATGAGCAGGTGGCCGATATGTTTGAAGTTGTAATAGAAACGGTTCAGGAAATTCGTAAAAAACTAAAATAAAGTACCCTGTTGCCCCGGTGATATGATTTCCGTCGGTGCTCTAAATTTTACCTCGGGCATTACCTCCGCAAAACGCTCTGCTACATAACGCGCAAGTTCGGGTGACAATAAATTATCGGGCTCATGGGTAAAAAAATACACAGTTTTAAGCCCCTGCTCTACCCAATCCCGAATACGCTCTGCCCAAGCATCTACCCTTGAATAATCCGTAGCATGTAGTCCATTTCCTACAAATCGAATCATGGCGCAATTCGTAGTGAGCCTTGAATGGCACACATCCCGCCGCCCTGATACATCTGTGATGACACTACATGTATTTGTGCTTTCCAATAATTCAAAAAAGGCATTGCCAATTCCATCTTTTACAAAAAAATACTCGTGCCGAACTTCTACGGCAAGTGGAATATAAGCCGGCCATTTTTCAATAAATCGAACAAGTACTTGCAAGTGCTTCGGCTCAAAATACGGCGGTAATTGTAAAAAGCAATACCCCATTTTTGAACCAAATAGGCGCATTTGCTCAACAAAAAAGCGCAAATCGCTGGAAGACAATCCTAAGTCTCTCGCATGACTAATCGTTTGTGGAACTTTGGGGCAAAATTTAAAATCATCAGGTGTGTCCTCACACCACCGTTGGATGGTAGTGGTATCCGGTATCCGATAATGCGTCGTATTGTGCTCAATGGTATTAAATTGCCGACCATATACCTTCAGGTAATCCCGTTCTTTTGTACCTACTGGATACCATTTCCCTACCCAATCCTTCATATTATACCCTGTAGCACCAATATAAATTAATGGGGTAGTACTCTCCTGCTTTTGTAATACTTGTGCATTGCCTGTATAATCTATGGGCAAAGAAAAATCAACATCATCTACATTGGCTAATTTCCCAAACTCCATTTTATCTATATTGAATTAAAAAATATTTTTTTTTGCCTAAATTTAACAAATACGTCTCAGATATTGCTACTATTTTTGTACTGGTTAACAAAGGTAGTTCATTTTGTATAAACAGAACGATCAAAATTTTTAACCTGCCTCGTCGATTTAAAGGCTATCAATAAGTCTAAAATTGTACATAACTCCATCAGACTAAGACTTTTTTTTGCCTTAAACAATTTTTTTTTATTCGTTATCAAATTTTATTAGTTCATTTGCCATCAGAATCAGATTGCCTATATCTGATATAATGCTCATCTTTGTTCTGAATCTATCAACCGAGTCTCGTATGAAGCAAGTTTACAAGCTAATTAATTTCACAATTCTGGCACTCCTTTTTAGCGTTGGTCTGTCCGCGCAATCTACAATCAAAGGCAAAGTAGTCGATGCCGAAACTGGCGAAGAGCTCGTTGGAGCAGCCGTTGTAATACAGGGTATTGGCGGTGGTGCCAATACAGATTATAATGGCGAATTCGTCTTTAAGGCCACGCTCCCAGTTCGATTGAAAATCACCTACACAGGCTATAATCCATCGGAAATTACCGTAAGCGACGCTGCCCAACGGCTCGAAGTACGCCTCAGTACCAGTTCGATTGTAATGGAAGAACTGGTGATTAAAGGTCAACGTATTGACGACAAGCAAAAAGCGGCACCGCTCACAGTTGAAAATCTAGATGCTATCGCTATTAAAGAAACGGCTGCAGTCAGTTTTTATAATGCTTTAGGCAACTTAAAAGGCGTTGATATGACAACAGCATCTTTAGGTTTTACTGTTATCAATACACGCGGTTTTAACTCTACTAGTCCGGTGCGCTCTCTACAAATCATTGATGGAGTGGATAACCAAGCACCTGGCCTCAACTTTTCCTTGGGCAACTTTTTGGGTGCCAGTGATTTGGATGTAAATAAAGTTGATCTAGTAGTAGGTGCTTCGTCTTCATTTTATGGCCCTAATGCCTTTAATGGTGTTATTTCAATGGAAACTAAAAACCCTTTTATTCAACGGGGGTTGTCGGTTTCCTTAAAAACAGGGGAACGCAATTTGTTAGAAGGTGCGTTCCGTTGGGCCGATGTTGTAAAAAACAAAGAAGGTAAGGCGTTTATGGCCTACAAGGTGAATATGTTTGGCCTGCGCGCTAATGATTGGGAAGCCGATAACTATGATCCAGTTACTGGCTCAGAGGGCAATCAGGTATTTCCCGATATTTCAAAAAACCCTGGAGGCTTTAATGCGGTAAATATTTACGGCGACGAACCTAATGCATCTTATAGCTACTCCACACTGTTCGATAGCCGCGCTGGACTGAATTCTTTTTCCCGTCAAGGTTATAAAGAAATAGATTTGGTGGACTACGATACACGTAACCTGAAAGCAGGTGCGGCATTGCATTTCAGGACTAAGCCGTCTATGGATTTTGAATCCCCAGAACTTGTCATTGCCTCTAATTTTGGTACTGGAACAACTGTTTACCAAGGTGATAATCGCTTTAGTTTACGCAATTTGCTCTTTTTTCAAAATCGGATCGAATTCAAGAAAAAGGACAAATACTTTATACGTTTGTACAGTACTAACGAAGATGCAGGAGATTCTTATGATCCGTACTTCACAGCACTGCTCATGCAGAACGCGCAAAAAACGCCAGCGCAATGGAAAAATGACTATGAATTTTGGTGGATTCGTAACGACCTTGGATCGGTGTTCAAAAAGATGAAAGAACAGGGTTATGGCCCCGGCACAGATCCGGCAGCACTTAAACAATGGCAAGTAGATAATTCCGATTGGCTTGCACAACAACACCAAAGTGCAACAGAATATGCCAATAGAGCAAATCCAAATACTGTAACGCCTGCTTTTTATGAGCCAGGTACAGCGCGCTTTGATTCTTTGTTCAACGCTATCACTTCGCGTAAAAACACAGAAGGTGGTACCCGTTTCTACGATAAATCTGCACTGTACCATGCGCATGGTGAATACCGTTTCTCCTCAAAATTCTTTGATGATGCGCGGATTGGAGCCAATGGCCGTATGTATCGCCCTGTTTCCGATGGCACCATTTTTAGTGACAGTATTGATCGTATTACGAACCTCGAATTCGGTGTTTACACTGGTGCAGAGAAGCAAGTTGGCGATTTTCGCTTTTCGGCAACTGTGCGTGTAGATAAAAACCAGAATTTTAATTGGTTGGCTACCCCAGCGGCTTCTGTTGTTTGGAGACCGCGCGAGCAAGATTTTATCCGCTTCTCGTTCTCTTCTGCCATCCGCAACCCAACACTTACCGACCAGTACCTTAATCTTCGCGTAGGGCCGGCTACTTTGGTGGGTAATCTCAATGGATTTGATAGTTTAATCACCATAGAATCATTTAACGATTACAGGAGTGATTTAAATCCTGATGCAAGTCGCATAAAATACCTTAACTTAGCACCGATTCGCCCTGAGAAAGTACAAACTTTTGAATTAGGTTATCGTACTACTTTATTCGATAAGTTATATGTAGATGCAGGTTATTATTACAATATTTATCAAGACTTTATCGGATATAATATTGGTTTAACGGTTGATTTTGTACCTCTTTTGGTGATCCCCGATTATAATACCTTGGAGGTATGGCGCGTTGCGTCCAATGCTACTCAAACGGTTACCACACAGGGCTTTGCACTTGGCCTAAATTATTATTTTGCTAAATATTTTATGGTACAAGGTAATTATAGTTTCAACCGTTTAAACACCGCAGAAACAGACCCAATTGTACCAGCATTTAATACACCAGAACACAAGTTTAATTTGGGTTGGTCGGCACGCGACATTCCATTGGGAATGGGTAGCCGGAAAAATGTATGGGGATTCAATATCAACTATAAATGGATCGAAGGTTTTATTTTTGAAGGATCACCGCAGTTTACAGGTGATATTCCAACATATTCGCTCATGGATGCTCAAATTAACTGTACTATTCCACGCATCAATTCTACGCTAAAACTAGGAGCATCCAATGTATTAAATAATCAACAGTTTCAAGTATATGGCGGCCCTCGCATTGGGCGCATGGCTTACTTGAGCCTATTGTATAATTTCCAGAAAAAAGATTAAAAAATATATTTCAAACACACTAATTTATAAACGTTTCTGCAATTCATGAAAAAATTTACGTTTCTCGCTTTTTTAATGGCTATTTGCTTGTCTTCATTACAAGCACAAGTGCGATACATCGATCAAGTATTCTCACAGGCCTCTGTTACCTCTACCGTTTATGGTAATAACTATACGGTAATTACTTTATCTCAAATAGGACATACAGCGCCGCTTCCACAGCGTGTAGATGTATATACACCTGTTGGCGATACTGCAACCAACCGCCCATTGATTATTTACCTTCAAACGGGTAATTTTTTACCTATTTCCGTAAATGGATCTTGCGGAGGTACGATTATCGACTCTTCTAATGTAGAGTTTGCTACTCGCCTTGCAAAGATGGGCTATACTGTAGCGGTTGCCACTTACCGCCAAGGCTGGCGCCCTGATTTGCCAGTAGAATTATTAAGGCGCTTTACCTTGATCAATGCGGCTTACCGTGGTGTTCAGGACGTACGCTCTTGTATTCGTTTCTTCCGCAAATCAGTAGCTACGCAAGGCAATCCATTTGGTATTGATCCAAACAAAATAATTGTATGGGGACAAGGCACTGGTGGCTATGTATCTATGGCCGCTGCTTATTTGAATACTTATGAGGAAATTTTGACTACATCGGATCCATTGAAATTCCTTCTGCCTCCTAACAATATTCCAATGGTAATTCCTGCTTATAATGGCGATGTGAATGGATTCCCTCCTACTGGTCAAACAGTATGTACCGTAGATGCTGCTTATGCTGCGGCTACTGGATTCCCAGTTGGCGATACCCTTTGTACTATCCAAAATGCTGGCTACCCATCTAATTTCAACCTTTGTGTCAACATGGGTGGAGCACTTGGTGACAGCACATGGTTGGATGCAGGTGAAATGCCTTTAATTTCATACCACGTACCTTCCGACAACTTTGCGCCATGCCAAACGGATGTACTAAATGTGCCTACGCTTACTGGTCCTCAGCCTGTAGTAGAAGTAACCGGTTCTTGCGGTTTGCAGGATATTATTGAGACAAATGGCAATAACAATATTTTCGAATCGGTACCAGCATCTCTTGATCCTTACAAAGTAGCAGGATTTAGTGGTTTCCGCCCCTTCGTAGGTACTCCAGCCAATTCAAGTTCTCCTTGGGAATGGAGAGGCGGTCCTAACCCACCATCACCATCACCATTGGCGACTTGTAACAATGACGCAGTATCTGCACGCAAATACATCGATACAATTGTTGGTTATTTCGCACCACGCGCTTGCTTAGCACTGGCGTTAGGTTGTAACTTCTCTAAAGTAAACGAAATCAACAGCGCAGAAATTGGTCTTTCTGTTTCTCCAGTACCAGCAGTTGACGCTGTTATGTTCCAAACAACAGAAGAGCCAATCCGCTCTATCTATGTTTATGACCTTAGCGGTCGTTTGGTAAAAGCACACACTAGTATTGATAGCAATGTGTTCCGCATGGAGCGCAATACACTTGGTAATGGTTTGTATATTGCTGAATTACGATTCGATAAGGGCGCTGCCCGCAGAAGGATTGTTTTTACCAATAACTAATCAATTCTAATGTACTACTCGGCTTTGTAGGTTTTGTGTATAAAAATGGTATGATATCACTATAATTTATGCACAAAACCTAACGACGCCCCGTATGAAATAGCAAAGGCTGCCATGAGTATTATCTTGTGGCAGCCTTTCTTTTACCCCCTACCCCCCTTTTATTATGAAAAAAACTACTTTCCTCATTCTTTTAATGTTATCCTGCTGGTCTTCATTACAAGCGCAAATGCGTTACCTCGACCAAGTATTTACCCAAACTTCTGTCACCTCTACGGTATATGGTAATAACCACTCGGTCATTACACTTTCCCAAATTGGTCACACTTTCCCTATTCCACAGCGGGTAGATATATACCGACCCAAGGACGATACCGCCACCAATCGCCCTTTGATTATTTACCTTCAAACGGGTAATTTTTTACCCATTGCAGTAAATGGATCTTGCACAGGAACCATTACAGATTCTTCCAATATAGAGTTGGCTACACGCCTTGCAAAGATGGGCTATGTGGTAGCAGTGGCTTCGTATCGCCAAGGCTGGCAGCCAAATTTGCAAGAAGAATTATTACTTCGTTTCTCTAGCATTAATGCGATTTATCGTGGTGTTCAGGATGTGCGCTCGTGTATTCGTTATTTCCGAAAATCAGTAGCCGTTGGAGGCAATCTTTATGGCATAGATCCAAACAAAATTGTAGTCTGGGGACAAGGCACTGGTGGTTTTGTCTCCTTGGCAGCTGCTTATTTGAATAATTACGAGGAGATTTTGACCACTTCAGATACTATGAAATTTATATTACCAACAGCTAATGGTAATATTCCAATGGTAAACCCTATTTATAATGGAGACATTAATGGATTTCCGCCAACTGGTCAAACGGTTTGTAAGGTTGATGCTGCTTATGCCGCTTTATCAGGATACCCTATAGGTGACACACTTTGTACGATCCAAAATGCAGGTTACTCATCCATTTTTAGCCTTTGTGTCAATATGGGTGGTGCTTTATGTGACAGCACATGGCTGGACGCTAGCGAAATGCCATTGGTTTCGTACCACACACCTTCTGACCCCATTACACCTTGTCAAACGGGTACATTACTTCCTCTTCCTTTTCCGCCTTCAGGAATTGAAGGGACCAGTTCTTGCGGTTTGCACGATATTATTGAACAAAATGGCAACAATAGCATTTTTAAATCAGTGCCTGTGTCTAGTGATCCTTACAAAGTAACTGGTTACAGCGGTTTTCGCCCGTTCAATGGCACACCAAACAATTCTAATGCCCCTTGGGAATGGAAAGCAGGACCTAACCCCCAACCCCCTAGCCCACTGTCGCTTTGCAACAACAATGCAGCATCTTCGCGTAAATACATCGATACTATTATTGGTTATTTCGCACCACGTGCTTGCGTAGCACTCAATTTGTGCAGTTTTTCTAAAACAAATGAGATAAATAGTGCCGAAATCGGCCTTTCCGTCGCTCCAGTACCAGCAGTGGATGCCATTTTATTTCAAACAACAGATGAACCCATTCGTTCTGTTTATATCTATGACCTGAATGGCCGGTTGGTAAAAGCACACACCAATATCGACAATAATATATTCCGTATGGAGCGCAATAGCCTTGCAAATGGCCTTTATATCGCTGAATTAAAGTTCGATCGCGGCTTTGCTAAACGCCGGATTGTATTTACGAACAATTAAATTTGGTATTTGGGGGTAAAAAAAACGGTCACAAGCGTAAAATCTTGTGGCCGTTTTTTTTTACCCTAAATGAATTGAAAAATCAATCGTTCAAATCCATACTCACCATCAGTGCCAAACTCATAAAAAACAACGAACCAATTTTATCTGTTTCCACAAAATCGTTCATCAACATAAGCAGCACAATCAGGACAAAACAAAGCAATGCAGACAGTAGTACCTTTTTCCGCCAAGGCGTTTTCAGCCTGTGGTAAATCCGTTGCCCCTGCGCCATCGCAAAAAAACATAGCCCTATAAATATCGCCGCCCCGATAAGCCCCTGCTCTACCGCCGTCATCAAAAAATAATTATGCATCCCCGATCGCTCTGGGTTATCACTTACATACGTTTGAAAACTATTCACCGTATAATCCTTGTAAAAACCATAAAAATTACCCGGCCCAAAACCCGACAATGGCCGCTCTTTGAGCATTTGGCTGGCTGCGACCCAACGGTACACCCTTTCCATCACCGAAATATCCTCTAATCGAGTCGTCGCTTCTAATAAATTTTCAAACCGTGTATGTGTCACCGTCCGTTCAAAATCGGGCGCAAATAACAACCAATTGTCCCGATAGGTCACAAACGATATAAACAAGGCCATCAAAATAGATGCGGCTACTAAACCGGCCTTCACCGCTTTCCAACGCACCAAAAAATAGATAAAAATACTCGCTACCAATGCTCCATACGCGGCTCGGGTATAAGCAAAATTGATGCCTATCAATAGCATAACAATCCCCAACGCCAACGCCCACCATGCCAGCGACCAACGCTTGTACCAATACATTGCAAACCATATAAATGGCATAAATACAGCCATAATACAAGCATACATCACGTGGTTGCGGTAAAACGGAGACAGTACAGAATTGACCGATTCAAAGGTAAATCCTTTGAAATAATGCCTAAAAACAACTGTAATTACCGTAAAAACGAGGGGCAGATAAAACCACCATACCATTTTTTTTATATCGCGTTCTTCTTGTAAGAATCGGCCTGCCAAAAAATAAAAAACGATCACATACCAGCCCTTGGCCAGCATAAATTTAAAAGAAACCGTAAAATTTTGGGAAAAAACAACCGTAATTAGCATCCATACCAAATGCAACAATAGCACCAATGTAATAGGATGCCGCGCAAATCGGCCATCTATGGTGTGGTAATTTCGAGATAACCATACCGTACCCGCCAAGGTCAACAACCACATTAATGGTTCTGAAAAAAGATCAGTAGCAAAACCACCCGGCAACTCTACTTCCGTGGAAAGCGGGATACAAGCCAACATTAGGAAAAAAAGCACCTTAAAATCGACAATAGCCACCCAAATAGTGAGCATTATCAACGGCAACGCGGCCAAAACCACACTTTCCAACGCTATGGCACCCAGCAAAGCCCCCAAAAGGACTACCGCAAATGCCGCAACCAACCACACCTGCGGGTGTGCCATCGGAAAACCGTATTTGGCCAGTAGTTTGTTCATCGTCTTAGTCTGTAATCCTAATATCTTTGTAGGTATCGGCAATCAAAGCAGCCATAACCATCAATAAAAACGCCGCAATAACAGAACCAATGACGATCAAACTCCGCATTGGCCTACTTTTTCGCAGGGCTGGTTCGCCTTCTTCCAATACGTGTATTGCCGAAATTTTAGTATTGTACACCGCTTTGATCTGCGTATAGCGCTCTAAGTCGTAACTCAATTGCTTACGCGCCTGAAAGTGTAAATCCTTCAGTACCAATACGGAAGCCAATCCATCACTAAAACGACTCACTGTAAGGGCATTGGGCGTATCATCCGAATTATTCTTGATGCCTTTGGTGAGGAATGAACGTTGTTGTTCGGCTGCCCGCAAATTTGCTTTCAAATAAGCAATCGTATCGCGTGGGATATTAGGATTGGATTCTAGTATTTCTAGTTTGGCACGTAACCCAACTGCATTAGCTTCGGCAGTTGCGCTACTTTTGGCCAATTGTTCGCCTTGTGCTGTAGGGTCATAAATACCATAAAATGCTTGCATGATGCGCAAACTATCGCCCAAACGCGTCAATTCAATCTTTTTCCTATTGATATTATCCTCCAAAGCAGCCAACAACCTGCCTTGGCTGTTTGTGGTCAGTCGGCGCGCAATTTCGTCAGTTTTTTCCCGTGCAGCATTACACATCAGGGCTGCGAACTTTGGATCGGTGTCTTCCACACTAATATCCAATGCATCATTTTTATTTTTTTGCGCTACATACAAATCACGAAATTCCTCGCGCACTTTGTACGGCCCCTCTTTCGAGGTAGAATCAATACCATAGTGCTCATACAATTTGAATTCCGATACCATATAGTCCACCAATTGGTTACCATTGGCAATCTCCGCCAAACGATCCAAGTCTTGGTCGGTACCGTAATACTCTGTTACTTCACCAGACGTACCAAAGAGCAATTCTGGGTTGGCTAATTTTGGGCTGGCCGGATAACAAATGGTGGTTGACTTATAATAATTAGACAAGAACAGGGAAACAATGATACTCCCTACCAATACAGTGCCGCAAACATTGCGAATTGCTTTGCGCCACTGCCATATTGTTTTTAAAACTCCGATTAAACTATCGCGTTGTTGATCCATAAATAATGCATTCGCACGTTGTATAATGACGCGCTTGTTGGATGGCTTTGTTAAAAAAAGCCCGCAAAGGTAATATGAAAGAATGATAGATTGATGAATTGCATAAAGAACACGTGCGAAAACTGCCAAAAGCCGACTCAATACCCTATTTCTCGGTCATTTTGTCATTTGATTTAACATTGGAACAAAATATGATAAAGGAAATACGCAAGCCAAGCTGTATCTTTGCGCCCTTTGGGTAAGGGCTGTAAGGCTACTACACACACGATCAAGATAAATAGACACACCATGCTCGGTATATTAAAAAAAATATTCGGCTCTAAACAAGACCGCGATTTAGTCAAATACAAAGACATTGTAGCGCAAATTAATAATAATTTTGCGGCGTACAATAGCCTTTCTAATGACGATTTACGCCTAAAAACTTTAGAGTTTCGTGAACGCATCGCTGAATACCTTCAGGATATTGACGCTGAAATCAGCAATATCAACCAACAAGCCCTCGAAAACGAGGACATGGGCGATAAAGAACACCTCTTTAAAGAAGTGGACGAACTCCGCAAACGCCGCGATAAAGCGCTAGAGGAGATATTGTGGATTATTCTGCCCGAAGCCTTTGCTGTGGTAAAGGAAACTTCACGCCGTTTCTCCCAAAATACAACTTTAACCGTTAATGCCACGGAACACGACCGCAAACTAGCGGCTAAAGCGGGTAAAACCTATATCAGCATTCAAGGCGACCAAGCTGTTTGGAAAAATAATTGGCTCGCTGCCGGTGGCGAAATCACCTGGAACATGATACATTACGATGTACAGTTGATTGGTGGTATGGTGCTACACGATGGCAAAATTGCCGAAATGGCCACGGGTGAAGGAAAAACCCTCGTCGCTACACTGCCTGCATATCTGAACGGTGTGGCTGGCGAAGGCGTACATATCGTAACGGTAAACGACTACCTCGCACGTCGTGACTCCGAGTGGGTAGGCCCTATTTACGAATTTTTGATGCTGAATGTCGATTGTATCGACAAATACCGCCCGCATTCTCAAGAGCGTATCAATGCCTATAAATGCGATATTACATTTGGTACTAATGCTGAATTTGGTTTTGATTATCTCCGCGATAATATGGTCATTAGTACCGACGAGTTGGTACAACGCAAACACCATTACGCCATTGTGGATGAGGTGGATTCTGTTTTGATCGATGACGCACGTACGCCCTTAATTATTTCGGGGCCTATTACACGTGGTGCCGACGACCAAGAATATTTTGACCTCAATCCAACCGTTAAACGCCTTCACGAAGAGCAAGCCAAACTGGCCAGCCAATTCCTGGCAGAAGCCAAAAGATTATTTAACGAAGGAAAAATTGGCTCCGATGAAGGGGAGGCAGGTATGGCACTCTTGCGCGCACACCGCGGCTTGCCTAAATACCGACCTTTGGTCAAATTTATGAGTGAAGAAGGCGTAAAAGTGCTTTTCCAAAA
The DNA here is from genome assembly GCA_041160955.1 of Bacteroidota bacterium. Lineage (GTDB taxonomy): Bacteria > Bacteroidota > Bacteroidia > Chitinophagales > Saprospiraceae > M3007. The sequence goes on along the minus strand of JBEAVK010000379.1, from coordinate 4,088 downwards.
AACGGAAGGCATTTATATGCAGGAAAACAATAAACGTATGCCGCTGGTAGATCGCGAATTGTTGTTCCATATTGAAGAAAAAAATCGCTCCGTAGAACTCACGGAAAAAGGTGTAGAGTTCCTTTCCCGCTTTAATAACGACCCGGAATTTTTTATCATGCCCGATATCTCCTCCGAATTGGTGCGTATTGATAAGGATTCCAGTTTGGACATTAACGAAAAAACGGAAGCAAAAGAAAAATTATCTCAAGACTACGGCATAAAAAGCCGTCGTATCCACGCCATTCAACAATTATTAAAAGCGTACGCCCTTTTCGATATTGATAATGAATACTTGGTAACACCAGAGGGTGAGGTAAAAATTGTGGATGAGCAAACAGGTCGTGTCATGGAAGGCCGCCGCTATTCCGATGGTCTGCACCAAGCCATTGAAGCCAAGGAAAATGTAAAAATTGGTGAAATTACCCAAACTTATGCCACTGTAACCCTGCAAAACTATTTCAGGATGTTCCATAAGTTGTCGGGTATGACCGGTACAGCCGAGACCGAAGCCAAAGAACTTTGGGATATTTACAAATTGGACGTGGTGGTCATTCCAACCAACCGCAATATTACCCGTAAAGACCACGAGGATTTGGTATTCAAAACGGCGCGTGAAAAATACAATGCCGTAGTAGATGAAATCAAACGCCTCCGCGACGAAGGTCGTCCGGTACTTGTTGGTACTACCTCCGTAGAAATTTCTGAATTGCTTTCGCGTATCCTGAAACAACGCGGTATCGAACACAATGTACTGAACGCCAAGCAGCACCAACGCGAGGCTGAAATAGTGGCAGAAGCAGGCTTTGCAAGTAAAGTAACCATCGCCACCAATATGGCAGGTCGTGGTACCGACATTAAACTCGGCCCTGGCGTAAAAGACGCTGGTGGCTTGGCCATTATCGGTACCGAACGCCACGATTCGCGTCGTGTGGACCGCCAGTTGCGCGGTCGTGCAGGCCGTCAGGGTGACCCGGGCTCATCTCAGTTCTACGTATCCCTGGAGGACAATTTGATGCGCTTGTTCCAAAGCGATCGGATTGCAGGTTTGATGGACAAAATGGGGCATAAAGACGGTGATGTTATCCAACACTCTATGGTGACCAAGTCCATCGAAAGGGCACAAACCAAGGTAGAAGAAAATAACTTTGGTACACGTAAGCGTTTGCTCGAATACGACGACGTGATGAATATACAGCGTGAGGCGATCTATAAAAAACGCCGTAACGCCCTATTTGGTGATCGTTTATCAGTCGATATCAACAACGCGTTTATTTCTATTACCGAAGAATTAGTAGAAGTACACCGCCAAGGTGGTGATTTTGACACCTTCCGTTTGGATTCGATCCGTATGATTGGTGTAGATCCAGAAATGGAGCCAGCATGGTTCAAAAGCGCACCATTGGCCACGGTTTTGGCCACTTTCCAACAGCAGGTATTTGATATTTACGATCACAAACGCCAACATATCTCGGATCGTTTATTGCCCGTTATCAAAGACGTACACGAGAAAGAAGGCCACCGCTACAAACGTATTGTAGTACCTTATGCAGAAGGTTCTTTAGGGCAATTGAATATCAGTGCCAATATGGAAGAAGCCATCGCATCTAACGGTAAAAGCATCATGCACGATGTGGAAAAAGTAGCCACATTGGCTTTGATCGACGATGCCTGGAAAGAACACCTCCGCAATGTAGATGACTTGAAAGATTCTGTTCAGGGTGCTTCTTTTGAGCAAAAAGACCCGCTGGTGATCTATAAAATGGAGGCTTACAACTTATTTGAAGCACTCATTGGCCATATCAATACCAGCGTAACCGGGTTCTTGTTGCGCGGAACGCTCACGTTGGCCTCCGATGAAGAGATGCAACGTGCACAACAATCCGCACAGGTGGATAATGCGCGTCGTGCGCAGGCGAACCGCTTGCGTGCAGCCAACAGTGGCGGACAAGAAATGACCGAAGCACAAAAAGCCGCACAACGCGCTGCAATGTCGGCAGGTCATAATGCTCCACAACGCCCTCAACCTATCGTAAAACAACAAATGGTAGGCCGCAATGAGCCTTGCCCATGCGGTAGCGGTAAGAAGTATAAGCAGTGTCATGGTAAGGAGTAAGCATTTTCTTGTTCCGTTACAGTAAAAAGTAGGAAGCCTACGGAGAATCGGGAGATTTTTCGTAGGCTTTTTTTTACCACAAGAGATAAGCGTATTCCCACAACACATCGAAAATACCCAACCCCACCCCACAATTTCCCCACAATTTAACTACCTTTGCGCCCCACGCATCAACACCCCTTCATGTCCGTCAAAAAAATAGATACAGCAGCATTTTTGGAATGTGGAGGTAAAATCCCCATACTTGATGTACGTTCGCCCGGCGAGTACGTGCAGGGGCATATCCCGGGGGCAACCAGTTTCCCTTTGTTTACCAATGAGGAGCGTGCGCAAGTGGGTACGCGGTACAAACAGGTGGGCAAAGACGCTGCATTTGTGCTTGGACTTGAATATGTAGGCCCTAAAATGGCGGGTTTTGTTAAACAAGCCACCAAATTGGCACCCGATAAGCAAATAGCCGTCCATTGCTGGCGCGGCGGCCAACGGAGTGGCAGTATGGCTTGGTTATTGCAATCCGCTGGTTTTGAAGTAACGTTGTTGTCGGGTGGATATAAAGTGTATCGACAATTTGTATTAGAGGGTTTTGCGCAAACCAACCTCAATATTCGTATCGTCGGCGGCTCCACCGGTACTGGAAAAACGAAGATTATCCATGCGTTGGCAGCATTGGGAGAGCAAATAATAGACTTGGAAGGATTGGCCAACCACAAAGGTTCTGCTTTTGGATTTATCGGTGAAGCCGCGCAACCTACGGTGGAACAATTTGAAAATGAATTATTTAAGGTGGTGTCCCAACTCGATCCAACACGCCGAGTATGGGTAGAAAACGAAAGCCGTAGTATTGGTCGTTTGTATATTCCCACGGGTTTTTGGGAACCAATGAAGGCTGCTCCATTGTTTCATATCGAAATACCATTGCAAGCACGGATTGATAATCTTTTGACCGACTATGTGTTGGAACATACCGAAGAATTAAAACTTGCTTTTAACAAAATAGCCACTAAACTGGGCGGATTGCGGCTAAAAAACGCCATCGAAGCCCTTGAACAAGGCGATTTTGTCACAGCAGCCACCATTGCATTGGAATATTATGACAAAACATACCAGTTTTGTTTGGATAATAGTAAAGCGTCTGATATCCGAATCATGAAATTTGAAGATGGTGATCCTGAAAAAATTGCTAAAGCGTTGATTAGTACAATATGAATCTTTTAGACAACATAAAACAAGCCGTAGCATCGGCAGTGACACAACTCTACGGCACACCCACCGAGGCCAGTGCCGTACAAGTAAACCCAACACCCGCAGAATTCACGGGTGACTATACTGTGGTTATTTTTCCTTATGTACGCGCTGCCAAAAAAGCACCCGATGTAGCAGGTGCCGAAATTGGCGCGTATTTGCAAGAAAACGTACCACTCATCAGCGGTTTTAACGTCATTAAAGGCTTTTTGAACCTAGAAATCAGTGCCGTGTGGTGGCATGATTTCTTGGTCGCTACCAATGACAACCCAAGTTATGGCCGCCAGCCGCGCAATGGCCGCAAGGTAATGGTGGAATACTCCTCGCCCAATACCAATAAACCGCTCCATTTGGGACATGTACGCAACTGTCTGCTCGGTTGGTCGTGCAGCCAAATCCTCGATGCTACTGGCCACGATATTGTAAAGGTTCAGATCATCAACGATCGCGGAGTGGCCATCTGCAAAAGTATGTACGCTTGGAAAACTTATGGCGAGGGCAAAACTCCCGAAAGTGAAGGCATCAAAAGCGACCATTTTGTGGGCGATTATTATGTGCTTTTTGAAAATAAAAGCCGCGCAGAATACGCCGAATGGCAAAAAACCGACGAAGCCGCAACCGTTTTTGCAGCGCGTAAAAAAACGGAAATGGAGACCGATGAGTTTTTTAAAGATTATAAAAACCAGTGGTT
>JBEAVK010000368.1:0-3694 GCA_041160955.1 Bacteroidota bacterium | reverse complement strand
ACAATAAATAGTAAATCCGAAAAAGGCATTTGTTCTCCATCTTCGTAACCCAAGGAATGAGCAATTGCAGCACTTGAAGTTCCGATGGCTTGAAAATTTAATTTTTCACAAACCTTTGCACTCTGCACATTCCAAACATTTCCAATAATTAGAGGCTTTGTCTGATTGTGTAATTCTTTAAATTTAAAATACTTTGTCATTTCTTTATTTTTTTGTGCAAAGATACTCTCAGTCTTTGTCTGCATACAACCGAAAAATTGACAAGTATTTTTTTTGTACGGTGTCGTTTTACAATGACCGCTAACGTAGTAATATACGCAAGTTTAGAAAATACACACAAAGATAAGGCAGGGTTCTCAACATTGTATCAACCAGGAGAAAATATATCTTATATAATTGATAATCAATCAATTATATACTATATTTCAAGGTTAAAACATGTGCAACAATACAGAATACGCACTGCGTATTTTACATTCTTGCTAAACCCGACAATACAGAATGCGCATTGCGCATTCTGTATTGTTTCCGAAATTGAAAAGACAAAATACGCACTATCCTTCCTTCTTATCCAACAGGATTACCTGCTCCCCTACCACCTCGGTTACATATCGTTTGACCGCTTGTTTGTCGTCATAAGACCGTGTCTTGTTCTTTCCCTCTAGGTATATCTACTCCCTTTGCGCATATACTTCTCTGCTAAGTCTGCCAAACCACGCCACAGTACCATGCTGTGCCATTCGGTTTGCAATTAATTATGTCCAAATACTTACAAATTGGGCGGTCTTATCTTGCCCCTTGCCCCAAGCCCCCACTAAACCCCAATCCCATCCAAATTTCTACAATATTTAAGAAAATGCTGGCCGCACAGCGAATTTTTCATACCTTTAACTTTTATCAGATTCGCAGTACATTTGCCGCACATGCTCGATCATTTAATCAAATTTTCCCTTCAAAATCGTCTTTTGGTCGTCGCTGTTGCGGCCCTGATTTTGGCTTGGGGAGGATGGGTAGCCATTCACCTGCCTGTGGATGTATTGCCCGATCTCAACCGCCCACGCGTAACCGTCTTTTTGGAAGCAGGCGGTATGTCGCCGGAAGAAATAGAGGTGCAAGCCGTGTTGCCGATAGAAACCGCGCTCAATGGTTCGCCGGGCGTGGAAGTGGTGCGGAGCAGTGCTTCGCGGGGTATAGGTTTGGTATTTGTGGAATTTGATTGGAATATGGATGTATTCCGCGCACGGCAATTGGTGGCCGAAAAACTCGCAACGGTCTCGCTTCCCGATGGCATTACGCCTGTAATGGGGCCAATTTCGTCGGTAATGGGGCAAATCATGCTCGTTGGACTCACTGCTGAACCCGATAGTATCACCGGAAAAACAGTGAGTAGTGCTTCGGATTTGCGCACTTTGGCCGATTTTACCATTCGGCGCAGGTTATTAGCCATTAAAGGTGTCGCACAGGTCATTCCCATAGGCGGGGAGCGTTTACAGTACCAGGTATTGGTCTCGTCGGCCCAATTGAAGCAATACAATTTGACATTGGAGGATATTGACCGCGCTTTGGAAAACGCCAATTTGAATGCGACGGGTAACTTTTTCAACCGTTATGGTTCGGAGGTATTGATTTCTATATTGGGTCGCGCCCGAAATATCGAAGATTTGCAAAAGACCGTTGTGGCCAACCGCGATGGTTCGCCTGTGTTGCTGAGTCAAGTGGCCAATGTGCAATTTGGCGCAGCCACCAAACGCGGTGATGCCTCGGTGAATGCCCTTCCAGCGGTGATATTGACCATCGAAAAACAACCCGGTTCCAATACTGTCGCCCTCACCGATGCCATAGAAAAAGCCTTGGAGGAATTGAAACCCTCGCTTCCAGCAGATGTACGCATCAATGCGAAGGTATTTCAACAGAAAAACTTTATTGTCAACTCGTTACAAAATGTAGAAGAAGCACTCCGCGATGGTTTTATCTTGGTGGTGATTGTGCTTTTTATGTTTTTACTGCATTTTCGCACCACTATTATTACGCTGACTGCTATTCCGCTTTCATTGGTGATTACGGCGTTGGTGTTCAAATGGTTTGATATTTCGATCAACACCCTCACTTTGGGCGGTTTGGCGATTGCCATCGGCGAATTGGTGGACGACGCCATTGTGGATGTGGAAAACGTATTTAGGCGACTCAAAGAGCATAAATTAAAAACAGCAGAACAGCGCGTAAACCCACTAGCCGCGCTTCGAGTTGTTTTTGAGGCGAGTAGCGAAGTGCGCAATTCTATTGTGTATGCGACCATTATTGTGGTGTTGGTATTTTTGCCATTGTTCCAATTACAAGGTATTGAAGGACGCATTTTTGTACCGTTGGGTATTGCTTATATTACGTCTATTTTGGCCTCTTTGGTGGTTTCTTTAACGGTAACTCCGGTATTGTGCTCTTATTTATTGCCCAATTCTAACCTCAACGAAGGTAAAGAGTCGAAATTGGTGACTTGGTTAAAAAAGCAAGATTTGAAAGTACTGCATTTGGGCATGAACCACGCCAAATGGGTCATTGGACTTTCCAGTGTATTGGTGATAGGTGCTATTTTTATGGTAACGCGGTTTGGAACGGAGTTTTTACCACCCTTTAACGAAGGGAGTTTTACGGTAAATTTGTTTACACCCGCCGGCACATCGCTCGAAGAAAGCAATAAAATAGGCACAGTAGCAGAACAACTCATCCTGCGCGTACCCGATGTACAATCGACCGCCCGCCGCACAGGTCGCGCCGAATTGGACGAACACGTGGAACCCGTCAGTAATTCCGAAATAGATGTAACCCTGAAACCCGACGCACGGCCAAGAACAGCCGTGGTGGCGGATATTCGTCGGCAATTGAACAATTTAGCGGGTGTTTCGGTAGGTATTGGTCAACCTATTTCGCACCGATTGGAGCACCTGCTTTCGGGTGTGCAGGCGCAGGTAGCGATCAAGATTTTTGGGGAAGACCTCACCGAATTGCGTATGATTGCAGGGCAAATGCAGGAAACCGTAAAGGCCATTCCGGGCGCGGTAGATGTCAATATCGAGCGACAAGTGATGGTGCCACAACTCACCATTCGCCTTGACCGCAGGGCACTCCAGCGGTATGGGATGCAAACGGGAGAAGTGGCCCGCGACTTGGAAGTGTTGTTTGGTGGTAAGGTGATTTCTCAAATTATTGACGGTCAAAAAACCTTTGATCTTTTGCTCCGCGCAGTGCCGGAAGACCGCGAAAACCTAGAAAATATCAAAAAAACACAGATTCATACGCCAGAAGGCTTGCTGATTCCGTTAGAAAGCATTGCGCATATTGAATACGAAAAAGGCATCAATGCGGTGAGTCACGAAAATGGTCAACGTCGCATTGTTGTTTCTTGCAATGTTCAAGGGCGTGATTTGGGCGGTACGGTACAGGAAATACAAGAGGCAATACGCAAAAATGTAACCCTTCCGCAAGGTTATTTTGTAACGTATGGCGGTCAGTTTGAAGCGCAAAAAGAAGCCTCTCAAATGATTGGCATTTTGAGTGTTTTTGTATTTTTGGGTATCTTTTTGGTCTTGTATGCGCATTTTAAATCTTGGCGTATTGTATTGCAGGTCATGTTAAATATCCCATTGGCACTGGTGGGTAGCGTAGTGGCGGTATGGCTTACGGGCGGCACTTTTTCGGT
>JBEAVK010000340.1:0-4288 GCA_041160955.1 Bacteroidota bacterium | reverse complement strand
ATCTATTTATTTAATTTCTTCTTTCTTCTTTTCCTCCCCTTTTTTTGCAACAGGTGCTTTTGCTACTTTTGCAACAGGTGCTTTTGCTGTTTTTACTTTAGGCTGTTTTGCGGCTTTTGGAGCCGATTTTGCTGTAGCCTTTGTCTCTTTTGCAGTAGCAGGGGCTTTTGTGGCCTTAGGTGTTTGAGCAGCAGCAGGCACTTTGTCAATTTTGGCATCACTTATTTTGCTCAATGTTTTTGCCTTTTTTTCTTTTTTAGCAGCCTTTTTAGCCAATTTTAAATCTGCTTTAGCCAGTTTAAGTTCAATTTTTTTGATTTTGTACTGTGCTTTTGCGATTTTTGCCTTAGATAGTAAGCGTAAAGCCGTTATTTCGTCGGCATTATTATCTTTTTGGCGGTATTCCATTACTTTTTCTTCGTAATTGCGGTATGCTTGAGCAGAGGCTGTTTCTGCTTGTTCTAGTTTTTTATTCAATTTTTGGAGGGTATTTGATGTTTTCTGCATGGATTCTTCTGGTTGTGTTTGCTGTTGATTGGCCATATAATAATTATTTTTTTAATGAAAATTTTGGCAAAAGTAGTAAACTTAACAATTATTTAATGTTAAGTTTGCATTTAGGTCGAAAACTTAACATTGGGCGGCAATGTCATGTTCAATTTTCTAATTTCACATTAACTTAAAGTGGGTTTGAGCGATTAGCCTATTGCTCAAGGTACTTTTGCCACCAATTATGGCACAGCAATTTGATTTACTTATCATTGGCGGCGGCGTATTAGGTGCTTTTCATGCTTATCACGCCTTGGAGCAAGGTTACCGTGTTGCATTGTTGGAGCGCAATAGTTCGCCACAAGGTTCTTCTGTTCAAAATTTTGGACAAATAGTGCCTTCTGGTATGGATCGCAAATGGCAGCAGTACGGGCGCGTCAGTCTTGATATTTATAAGGCAATACAATCTAAATTTGATATTTCAGTACGCCAAAATGGTTCAGTCTATATTGCTTCGGACGACGATGAATTGTTGTTGCTCGAAGAATTGGCTCAAATCAATAAAGACCAAGATTATACTTCTCAATTGTGGACTGCAAAGGAATGCTTATCGCGTTACGACGGATTGAGGAGCGATTATTGCAAAGGCGGTTTGTTTTTCCCGGATGAAATTACCCTAGAACCGAGGGTGGCTATTGGGCGTATCCTAGCATATTTAGTAGGACATAAAAACCTTCAATATTTCCCTAATACGCTGGCAATAGATGTTTACGCTGGTTATAGAAAGTGTGTAGTAGAAACCAGTAATAAAGATACTTTTTATGCCAGTAAAGTATTGATTTGCAATGGTTATGAAATGAAAACACTATTCCCCGATATTTATGAAAAAAGCGATTTGGTGCTGGTTAAATTGCAAATGTTGCGCTTAGAACAGCAACTTGGACAACAGATTCCGGGTTCAATTTTGACAGGCCGAAGCATTCGTCGTTATGAGAGTTTTAGGGAGTGTCCATCCTATATGGCCGTAAAATCGAGGGCATTGCCCGATGCATTGGCCACCGATTGGGGTATTCATATTTTATTTAAACAAGCGGTGGATGGTTCCATTATTTTGGGTGACTCGCACGAATATGCGGATGTAAAAGAGGCCGACACTTTGGGAACAGATATAAAATACCCGCTGAATGATTTAATGCTCGAAGCCGCTAAATCCATTTTTGATTTGCAAAATTGGAATGTGGCCGATACTTGGGCAGGCACTTATACCCAATGCAAAAATCAAGATATTTTTCAACACACTATTGACGGGCAGATACACTTACTCACAGGCATAGGCGGCAAAGGAATGACCGCTAGTGCAGGATTTGCCGCTGAACATATAAATACACTTGGATTATGATAGAAATGGTTGTTTTTGATATGGCTGGCACTACAGTCGATGAACAAAATGTGGTGTACAAAACCTTGCACAAGTCGATTGAGAAAGAAGGTTATGAGTTGTCCTTGGATACGGTATTGAAACACGGTGCTGGCAAGGAAAAACGCCAAGCAATCGTTGATATTTTGGAGCATTTGGAGGGCGGCACTGTGCATCGCATAACGATTGATCTTATTTTTCAAAATTTTGAAAAAATGCTGGATGCTGCTTATGCAAAATTAACCCCATTGCCTATGGCTGGTGCCGAAAAAGTATTTTCAAAACTGAGGGGAGAGGGAATAAAAGTCGTTTTGAATACAGGTTACAAACGATCTGTGGCAGAGTATTTATTAAGGCAATTGGATTGGGAAGAAGGTCAGCATTTTGATCTTTTGGTAACCGCCAGCGAAGTCACTCGGAGTAGGCCAGAACCAGATATGATTTATGTTGCAATGGATCATTTTGGTATAAAAAATGCACTAAATATTGCTAAAGTAGGTGATTCTACCGTGGATATTGAAGAGGGTAGAAACGCGGGTTGTGGTATGTTTGTGGGTATTACTACTGGCGCACAAGATGCTGCTACTTTACAAACAGCGCACCCAACCGATATTGTCACATCGTTAGAGGAGTTTGTTCGACTTTTAAAAATCCCCTAATCACCACCTCTAAAACTATGTTTTTTCGCAGCAAATTTTTGAAGGATCGCTTGAAACAATCGAGTGATCTAGCGTTTACGTTATTTGCGGGTTTAACAGCCTTTGCTGCTTATGGTTGTGTGTATGCCATTCGTAAACCATTTACGGCGGCGGGTTTTTCTGGTCTTTATTTTTATGGTGTTGATTATAAAATTGCGTTAGTCATTGCTCAGGTATTGGGTTATGCCACTTCCAAGTTTTTGGGGATCAGTCAAATTTCGGCCCTTTCGCCAAAAACACGTATGCGCAAATTGTTGCTGCTGTCAGGAATTAGTTTAACAGGTTTGTTGGGCTTGGCGGTTTGTCCACCACAATTTGGCGTATTTTGGATGTTTATCAATGGTTTACCGCTGGGAATGGCTTGGGGTATTGTGTTTAGTTATCTGGAAGGACGACGCGTGACGGAGGCTTTAGCCGCTTTGTTGTGTGTCAATTTTATATTGTCGTCGGGTTTTGTAAAAACGGTGGGAAGATGGATGATTGAGTCGGGGAGTGTTACGGAATTTTGGATGCCATTTGCGACGGGTATCTTATTTGTTCCACTTTTATTGGTATGTATATGGTTGTTAGAGCATTTGCCTAAGCCATCAAAGGCAGATAAGGTTGCTCGAAATGCGAGACAACCGATGCGCGGCGATGAACGATTGGCACTTTGGCGGAGATTTATGCCTGGAATTGTTGCCTTGGTTTTGGTCTATTTGTTTTTAAATGTGATTCGGGATGTCAGGGATAATTTTGCTTTAGAAATTTGGAAGGAACTGGGTTTCGGTAACCAACCTGCAATTTTTACGTTGGCAGAACTACCGATTGCGTTGTTTGTTTTATTGGTTGTTGGTTTATTGGCCTTGATAAAAAATAATTTTACAGCATTTAAGATATACCATTATATTATTATTGGATCAGGTTTGGTACTCATTGGATCAACGTTATTGTTTCATTATGGGCTTTTACCTGCCTTGTTTTGGATGATCTTATCTGGAACGGCCATTATTCTACCTTATATTATATTCAATGGCATCATTTTCGACCGTATGATGGGTTCATTTAAGATCACCGGCAACGTCGGGTTTTTGATGTACCTCGCTGATTCTTTTGGCTATTTAGGGAGTGTGGGAGTATTGCTTTGGCGCAATTTTGGTCAAAATAGCATGACTTGGAAGGCTTTTTTCGTGCAAATGTGTGTTTATGGCGGCATAGGTGTTGCCGTTGTCGGTGCTTACTCAATATTCTATTTTTCTAGGAAATATGTGCCTTAGGCGTTCCTTAACAATTATTTTATACTGCGATAATTTTAGATTGACCATCAAGTAGATAACCCTAAGGTACCTTTATCCAACGAGCGAGCGCGATAATAATAAGACGAATTATCAAACGGCATTACAACGTCAATTTGGTAATACTAATGATAATATTAATGACAAATTGTGGATAGAACTTTAGGTCATCTAATGATTTGAATATTGGGAGTTTTAGCTTCATACGTAAATAGAATTGGGTTTAGTGGAATAGTGGCGCAATGCTGCTGTTCCTCTTTTTTTTTGGGGGGGGATTTGGGTTGTTCATTGAGTGAGCAGTAATATTGCACGTCGTTTCGGCTTCGCTCAACGACCGTGCAATATTACTGCTTATTTTGTGGTTAGCACCACTTGGGGTTTTGTAGAATGGGGGAATCTGTGGTTTCGGC
>JBEAVK010000334.1:0-2600 GCA_041160955.1 Bacteroidota bacterium | reverse complement strand
CAATAGCCCAAATACAACGCTCACACGCACTTGAAGATCTCAATAATACAAAATTTAGGTGCAATATTCAACAAACTCCAAGTGAACACTCATCGAATATTAGGATATTGTCGGGGCGACTTTTTCTGTCACCCCGACAATTTAGTTGAAATCTATTGTTTTAGTTAAAATCTATTGTTGGCACAAATAAAATATCATACCCCGATTTTGTCATGCACTCAAGTGAATTTAATACCCATTTAAAAAAATATTGTCTATCTTTATTCAGAACATACAAGACTAGATACCCTAAATATTCAGCCACAACAAATTGATAATCAATATTTTTTTACAAATAACACCTAATATTGTTCCGGCAAAAGTAATAAAATGATTTTGTTTTGGGGCATATCACGCCGGACTTTTGTGGCATACTTAACAAAATTGCTTATTTTATGAAAAAGATCATTAGTTTCCAACGTATTGTTTTGGCCCTTTTTGTGGCCTTACTACATCTTGTGCCTGCTTTGGCGCAGCAAAATCAAAAAGTCATTCTTCCTACCCCGCAGGATTTCTTAAAATCCAGTGCATCCACCGTGCGGCTTACAGCAGATGGCGGCTACTTTCTTACGGGAAATGCAATACAAGCCCCCTTTGCCCAATGGTCTTCAGAAACCATTCTACCACGTGTGGTTAAAATGGATGCCAACCTCCAAACCGAATGGGACAATCTTTACCTCCAGCCCCAGCCAGGACGTGGCGCACTGGTAACCGTTACGGGTGATTTAGAATTACCGAATGGCGATTTTCTCATCAGTTTACACGACGACAGTACCCAAACAGACCTTATCCGGCTTGCGCCCAATGGCAATCTGCTGTGGTCAAAAGCATTACCCGATTTTACAGGCGTAAGAATAATTGACCTCCTACCCAATGGAAATGTGCTGGCAACACGTGCTTACTTCAATAATGGCTGGAAAACGGCTTTGGTACACCTTGATAACAATGGAGACATCGTTTATAACAAAGATATGCAAATTGGGGATGCTTTGATATTGGCCAATGGCGATATTTTATTCCAATATAATGTGCCTGGAACTAACAAAACAAAATTAGTTCGTTGTGACAATCTGGGCAATGTCATTTGGGAGACCCAACCCAGTAATGACTATACAGATTTATGGACGGCAATGCCAAACGACGGTTTTGCAATGATCGGGTATTTGCCCCCCGCTGATACCATCGTCCGAATTTTTAACGGTTTGGGAGAAAAAACCTTTGAAACTGGCAAAATACCGAATAAAGGAGGAAGTTTATCCAGTTTACACGCCTACCCTGATGGTTCTTTTTTGATCTCTGGAACGAGTAATGTAGGTGTCGGATACATGGTTCGTTTTGAACAGAATACCTCGGTGGTTTGGTCTGCTGAATCTCCAAGCGATAATCAGGCCATACAAACGGGACTTGATGGTATCCCAACTGCCGATGGGTGGGCCGTGGGTGCTTCGGATGCAACTGCATACACGCCTCAAAACTTTGGTATCCTCCGAGTACGCGCCAATACAGGTATTTTTGCCAATGTCCTCACGGGTAGGATGGCAAAAGACGACAATGACAATTGTTTTGTAGATGCCAATGAAGGGAATATTTGGGCTGCCCGTGTCGTAGCAACAAGAACCAATAGTGGACAGACTTGGACGACTTGGACGAATGCCGATGGCTCTTATGCTTTGCTTTTGCCCGCCGGAGATTTTACGCTTTCGGTGCAAACCCATGAGCCATTTTTCTCGCTTTGCCCTACGGCACCTGTTGCGGTTTCCTTTGCGCCGAACGCTAATAACACGAGTAGTCTGGATTTGCCTATGCAAGCAGCGGATCCCATCCACCAAATATCAGGCCACCTCGTTTTAGATGCCAACAACAACTGTTCTGCGGATGCCGGAGAATTGCCTTTGGCTGGTTGGTCATTATACGTCATCGTAGGCAATCAGTCGATTTACCTGCTCACCGATGCGAATGGATATTATTCCATGTTTTTGCCAGATGGCGACTATTCGGTTTATGCAACCCCTTATAATTTCAATTACGGAATTTGCGGCCCAACTACTGTACCCGTAGTCTTCAATTCGGCGACACCACTCTCACAAACCGTTGATTTTGTGGGTTTTGCAAAAATAGACTGCGCGCTGATGCAAGCCAGTTTGTTCACCTCGCTTATGCGCACCTGCACGACCGCGACCGTATATGCGAATTACCGAAATGGCGGCACCAAAGTAGCCGAAAATGCCACCATGACTGTCCTACTTGATCCAGCACTTACTTTTGTGAGCGCATCGCTGGCACCAAGTTCGATCACAGGTAATATTTTGTTTTTTGAATTGGGCAATGTAGCCCCTAGCCAAAGCGGCTATCAAGGTCAACAAATTCAGATCAATGTGACCACCAATTGTAATTTGATGCTGGGCAACCAAGTTTGTCTCGCGGCACAGGTTACCCCTAACCAATTGTGCGGCACTAACCCGCCCCAATGGAATGGTGCCATTGTAGCGGTATCTGGTGAATGCGTGGGCGATAGCACCCAATTTACGATCCAAAATATCGGTAATGCACCCAATGTTGGT
>JBEAVK010000271.1:0-4016 GCA_041160955.1 Bacteroidota bacterium | reverse complement strand
ACCACTTACGCTGACTTATACACCTACGTCGGCGCAATGGTTGATGATAAAAGTAAAAAATTCGACATCTACTCAATTGGGACAAAAAGTATGGGTAAATACTACTTATACGGCACCAACTTCAGTCAATACACGCACTGGAGCAGGTAGCCTCATGCCAAACGTGGCCGATGATACCGCCGAGGATCTTGAAATGGAACTGGAGGAACGTGGGGTTGTTGCCGCTGCCAATATCAGCGTATATCCTAATCCAACCACCGGAATGCTCCATTTTAGCATTGAGGGGATTTCTGACCGCGAAGTACTGCACGTTGAGTTGTTTGACCTAAATGGCCGACTTATCATCGACGTAAAGGGAACCATTACGCAAATCCAAGATGCCTTTAATAGTCCTTTCGCTGGGGTTAATAGCGGTGTTTATCTGCTTAGGGCGCAATCTGGGGGCGTAAGGCAACAGATTAAATTGGTGAAATTGTAGGGGATTTGGGTGGCCTCGTCCAAGTAGTTTTTTTGTGCTGCTTGGACGAGGCTGAGTTTAGTTAGTATCAGCCCATACTGACCCACGGGTCTCTAACCGCCCTAACAAGGCCATATCTTCGCTCCATATTTTCAATTTCCTTTCGTAGCTGGCCTGTGTTTTGGTGATACGCAAGTTATGTGGCGAGCCTTTGGCGATGGTTACTGTATGCAAGTCTAGGTTATTATCCTTTATGGCGTACTCCATTTCCTTGCGGAGCGCCTCCCGCTGTATATAATCAAAAATATGCAGTACTGGCGATTCCATAAAGTTTTTCAACAAAGCCAACGGACTCTTTTGGCTAATAGATTGGGGCAATTCCCTCGTCCAGTTTTGCGGGGGAGCAGGCTCATTCGCTGTCCATTCCTTCAAATGTTCGATGCAGTCATAAACAAGCGCAAGGCTAAGCACCGATTGGGGTGTATCGCTCTTCAAAAGGATCGGCCCAAGTATCTCGTGGATATATTTTCGGGGCATAGTGTGGACAATGGCAGCAAAGGTATAATCCACCCATTTATTGTTGTCTTCTATGTCTAGGCACAAATCGAGTACGGTGCTCAACATTTTTTTGCAGTCTTCGGTGCTGCCCTTGGCTGCACTCCGCCATTGGTAAATGCCTTCAGGTGTTTCGTTTGGCAGGTCGAGTATTGCAAGGTGGTCGGGTAATTTTTGCCGTTGTGTTTGTCCCAATTGCTTTAGTTCTGGGGCGTTATGTTGCAGCAAAGCAGCTATTACCTCGGTAATTTTTTGGGTTACTACAATTTTACCGCGAGCAGCGGCGGCATCCAACACATTACCCAACTCCTCACTACCCATTGCTTCCGCAAAATCGATCCAATCTTGTATTTCAACAAGTTCAAAAAGACGGGGCAGGCTTGGTTTTATGCCCGTGAGCAATGCTTGGCTCTGCGGGAAACGAACCATAGCACGAAGCAATGGACTAAAGTCGTCCGCATCCAGTTGCTCCTTAGCGATAATCTCTTCCGAAAGTATTTCGAGGTTTATAATGGTCAAATCGGGTGCAGCAAAGGCCGTAGATGTCCAATTTTGGAGTAAAAACTGCACCCATTTCAATTGTACCTTAATTGGCCGTGAAGCCAAAACATCCTCGTAATACTGTTGAGGCCAAAGAATAACTGCCCCGTAATGGTACCAATATTCGAGGGTCATGCCAGCGTTGCCGGTAAAGCCTTCAGCATCTTTTTCGAACGGGTCGTCGTTGCCGATAACAGCACCACCAATAATTCCTTCTAAGTCAAAGTCAATTTCGCCCAGTCCTGGCACACCATCCGTTGCCCAATGCTGCACGCTCGTATCCTGCTCGTACACCTCGCCCATTTTGGCGTTTTCGAAATCGTCATTACCGTAATCATCATCTTCATAGTACCCCCTGCTTCTCCGGCCACGATAAGGGCGATCGGGCGGGATCATTTCGCCATGTAGGTGGTGGCTAACAAGCCCCAAAACAGCAAAATAACCAGCATTTTCGGCTGCCAGCATCAGTGCCTCGGCACGTGGCCGGTCATGTAGTTTGAGGCTGCTGCTCGAAAAATTGGTTGGTGTATATTGGTGGTCGAGCAGTATCGCAATCGGCACTTCATCGAAAGCATCGACTTCTTCTTTCAATAATTTGCTCATTTGCGCTACCTGCTCCCCAAAATGAGGCGCACGTACCGATCCATTTGTCTTGCTTTCCTGAACCAAATTATATACCAAAGCCACTCGATAACCAGCGGTAATCGGTTTTATTTCATGTTCGCAATCGGCATAAAAGGCCGTATATGGTATAGAAAATCGGTCGGCAAGAGAAAAATCAGCAATTTCCTCGCGGCCATCAAAACGAACATGCAGGGCACCACCTGTATGCTCGGAAGGTAACCCAACAACCAAAGTGCCAAACATTCCTTTTTCTTTCTCCGAATCCTTATGGGGTAGAAAAAAGTGTCCTTTCTCATACACAAGCAGTTTGTATAGCGAAGCCCGTACTTCATGTGTCTCAATACCGAGCCCAACCTTCACTTCGCCTACAATTGTCTCGATCAATTTGAGCCATTTAGGATTATCAAAAGTGATCTGTGCTGCATCAATTTCCCATGCATCGCGCACATTAGGATCAATGATTGTCTTACTGCCCTTGCCATAAGGTGCTTTTCGGGCAAATTGAATAGCACCTTCCACTTGTTGCGCCGATAAAGGAAAGGATAGTTCGCCAAAGCCTTGTATGGACAAACCCGGAATTAGAAACGGTTGAATACCACCAGTAAGGAACGACCCGCTGCCTGTAATGCTTTTTAGCGCGGCAAGCATGGAATCGGAGAAATTACCCATAATTTATACCAAAGTCTGATGCTAATGAATAGTTGAGTAGTTGATTGGCAAAGGTACAAATTTGGGATAATTTTGGGATATTTTTTTGGGTGGGGGACTTTACTCTACTTTAATGCCAAACACTTTGAATAACAAGAATGTTGGAAGTACCAAAATGGCGCAATTCAGAAATGGATAATATTCATCTGTATTAAATAACTTGCAATATGCTTCTGCTACGTAATTGGCTGGAGGCAAATTCATAAAGCTGGCAATGACAAGGTATCCAATTATGATTGCCATTATTTTAGTACCCAGCCCTGCATTTTTGAAATCCTGCATTTGCTGATCTCTAATCTGCGTCCTTTCTTCCGCCCACTTTTCGTAGGTATCAATGGCTAACTGATATTTATCATTGTCATCAATATGTTTCAACTCTTTCATTGGAAGCCAGTTGTTATCGAAAGAAAAGATTGGCGTGAAGGCATCATTAAGTTGCTTTGCTTGAGTCAAGTCAACACGCATTTTGAGCGTAAGCCTACAGTATAAGTATGTTGCTAGTGTCCTTACGAAAAAATAGTAAAGAACAAAAGATAAAACAACACCAAGCAGTATTACAAAAACACTGTGATCCTCTAAATATGGAATTTGCGACAAAGTAATTATAAATAAAAACAATGTTATTGATTTTAAAATTAGGTCGTAAATGTGTGTCCAAACCATTATGTGATCGTATTGTAAAGTGAAAATAAATTTTTGTTAGCGTTTGAATATATAGGGTTTGTGTTAAAAATCGGGGCAGGTATTTTTTTCTCTGTTTTTAGACCCACTAGCTCTGAATTAATGTCAGACAAGAGGATAATTGTCAGATTTTAAATTTTTTGCCCTAATTTTGTTACCGCTCAATTAAATTTATGGTGCAATTGAGCCGCTTGGGTAATAAAAAATAAAAAAGGGAATTGCATATTTCTGTGGCCTTTGGGAAATAATATTCGTTCAGAGGTGCTTCGGGTTTTGCCGAGGGTACGATAAATATTATGATGCAAGCAATACTTTTAGAACCGAAGAAATCGGGACATTCGGTGTTGCTATGGGTTTAAACCTAGAGGTTGTCCATAGATTCAGTATCGGTCTCGGCGTAGAAGGCGCTACCCCAAATATCGTTGCTAAAGCGGGTTACAAATTTTAGGAA
>JBEAVK010000262.1:0-3132 GCA_041160955.1 Bacteroidota bacterium | reverse complement strand
GATATAATTGGTTGGATCGTCCACCGCAGCCACATCTTGCGGGGTTACATTGATCTGAACGCCTTGGCCAGAGAACGAAAAGAGGGGTTTGAGTACCCAATTTTCTAAATCAGTAGGTATTGATTTTAATTCGCTTAAAAAGTGTGTTTCCGGCACAAAATCCGATTTCATAAACGGCAACGAGTGCTTAGAAATGCGGAAAAACCAATTCGGATGCCCCACCCATTGCGCATTTACCTCGTCCAACATATTCCATTCACGCGGCAGGTCGTTGCGTTTTTCCAATTCATCAAAAATAATACGGTTATAAATCCGCTCAATAGCCACTTTTTTGCCATTATCATCTATATAATATAAATCACGACCTTCTTTTTTGATTTTACTCAAGCACAATACTTTGATACCGAGGTATTTTTGACTACCCCAAAAGTCGATACGTGTATTTTGTTTTTCGGGCTCTACTTCTAGCAGAATCGTGTTTTCAGGTTTACTATCGCCCACAATCACTTCGCGGAGGAGGTCAATATAGCCTTCATTGCTTAAACCACCAAATAAATGGCTCCAATCGGCAGGAATATCAAAGTGTTTCCGGTACGATTCGGCTAACAAATGTTGGAAATAGTACAAAGAAGGAAATCCTTGCATCTCGATCAACTGAGGGCTAAGCGTACCATCTTTACCTTCGCAAATACCAAAATCCAATTGTAGAAAAACCGTATGTGGGTCTTCATTAGGGACATTGAGGTGTGTTGGTATGGCCGCTGCGCTTTTGGCTGCAAAATCGGGTTGGGTAATAACACTACAAATATCCTTTACCCCTTGCAAAAGGCGTTGTTTGAGGTATTGTGGTACAAAAATAGGCGTTTCGGCCAAGCGGAATGTTACTGCTTCGCCAAAAGCAGTGTGCATGGTATGTTGAAATGCCTCGTATTTTTGAGCCGTAAAATTGGCATTGAATTGTTGTCTAAGTGCCTTATGCATCGTGCTATATGGTTTGTTCTTTAACTTGAAAGCCCAAAGTTAAGAAAACGATCAACAATGGAGATCAAAAAATGTTACCTTTGCAAGAGTAATTTTTTAAAACCCGCTTTCACACACCTATGTCGCAGGCTCTATGGCACCTCGAAAATATTGATGTCACGCATTTGCTTTGTCCCACAAAAATGGGCAGCGATGAAATAATGTCCCATTATAGTCACCTCAAGGTCAAAAAAGGAGCAAATATTTATGTGCCTGCCGAAATGGCTAATCATATCTATTTTATCAATGAAGGACGCGTAAAAATTGCCGCCAATAACGAGGACGGAAAGGAGGTTACGAAGGCGATCCTCGGTAGGGGAGAGGTGTTTGGTGAATTGGTTTTGATGGGCGAAACTACCCGACATGATACGGCACAAGCACTGGAAGACACCAATCTTTGCGTGGTTTCATTGGAAGAACTGCGACAACTGATGCGGGATCGGAACGAACTCAATTTGTTTTTTATGCGTATTTTTGGCAAAAAGCAGTTGGAAATGGAGCGTCGCCTCGAATCACTCGTATTTAAAGACAGCCGTAGCCGAATCGTAGAGTTTTTAGTACAAACCACCCGAAATAAAGGGGAACGTGTAGGTTATGAATGGGTCGTTCGACAGTTTTATACCCACCAAGAAATAGCCAATATGACTGCAACCAGCCGACAAACAGTTACTACTACGCTCAATGATTTGAGGTATAAAAAATTAATCACTTTTAACCGGAGCAGGTTATTGATCCGCGATTTGGATGGGTTGGAAAAGAGTATTACCGCAAAGGTGTAGCGTGCACTTTTGTGGTGGAATAAGAACACGCTACGGTGGTTTTATTCAAAATTACGGAGCGGTACTAAATTGCTCCCAACTCGCACGCGCTATTTGGTGCGTCAAATGCTCCACATAATAACTCCCTGCAGCCGGATCACTCAATGTGTGTATATTACTTTCCAATTTTAATAAATGCTGTACATTCCTTGCTATCCTTCTGGCAAATGCTTTGGGATATTCCGTTAAATGCTCGCGCCCTTCATCGTAAGGCAACACTGTAATCTGTGTAGCCCCGCCTAATGCCGCCGACATGGCCATTGTAGTCGCTTTTATCATATTGGTAAATACCGCATCCGAATAGACAGCAGGGTTAAATACCGCAGTAATAACAGGTGCTTCTAGTGGTGCTGACCAGCCTTTTAGCAGATTGAGCCAAAGTATTTCAAAAGCGCGTAAACGTGCTATTTCCACAAAATAATGCACTCCAATCTGAACTTTACATCGGATCGCAGCGGCTGTCACGCTAGGGCTAACGCCTAATTCCGATAGTTTTTTGATATAGGTTTGCACATGAATCAATAAATCGGAAAGGGCTGTTGCTGGTGCTAATGTATCGGTTTCCTCAATAGTGAGTACTTTAAAACCGGGGAATTCTACACGCGCCATACGTACAAAATCGGCTAAAAAACGCCAATCTGTACGCGCAGCCTGCTGCAATGGCGCATAATGCAACGAACCCCGTAAATCTGTTTTTGAAATGCCTCTTTTGCGAGCCTCCATGTCTAATAAAGCCAAGATCAAACTAGGGTTCTCCGCCACCACCGGCCCTTCAAAATGCAGACCAATATAGTCCAGATAAATATCTTGCAACAAAACCGAAAAGAATGCCTCATCAGGTGGTGTATTAAGGTGAAAGCAGATGCCCTCTGCGCCTGCCCGCAAGGCTTCCAATGCCTGCGCATTGGCCAAAGCAGCATCTTCGGCAAATACGTATTCGGTAATTTCCCAATTATTGGGTGTTTCCGATAGCGGATACAATGGACTTGGCAAGTCTTCGGCAGCAACAAGCGGATTGGCGATAACTCCTTCGGAAACCTGCCAATGCAGCGACTCCAGCGGCGCGCCTTTCAAATCTTTGGCTACCTGAGCCAGCCAATCGGCCTTAGATACTGGAGGGAATATGGATTGAATATGCATATCTTAAATTTGGCTCAAAGTTATGAAAAATAAAGTAGCCTTATTAATCAAAACGGAAAGCATACGATAATCGGATACCAGGAGCATCGGGAAATACCGTCTCTAACCGTATAAAACTGCGGTTTTTGAAAAAATAGTGAACGCCTGCGGCAAG
>JBEAVK010000179.1:0-31137 GCA_041160955.1 Bacteroidota bacterium | reverse complement strand
TTTTTGTAGATGGCCTTGACTTTAATTCCAATACTTATACTTATAATGGGCAGGTAATTCGTCATGGATCTACTGGTTGGGATGTACTAACACTTGGTAATGATGCGGGCCCTATAAATCCTATAGATCCGTTGCCATCAGAGTTTAAGGACTATCCGGCCTCTATGGCTACTATTTTAGGTGCTGGCTACGACATCATTTTTTTAGACTTTGCATCGGGTGCAGATTATATCCAGAAAAATGGATTGGTACTTATCAAATTGATCGAAATGGTCAATCTAATCTGAATACTCCTTTTTATATATTTACACTTCCAAGAAAACTTCCGTTTTTTCAAAAAAAACCAAACAAATCCACAAAACGAAACCCCAATACCTAGATAACACGTAACTTTGACCCATATATGAAATTTACAGCCATCATCGAAAATTTTAATACACCTTTGTGGACATACCATTTAAAGGTGCCTTTGGCCATTGCCGATCATTTTTTGGACAACGGTACACGTCGTGTTTATTGTAAATTAAATGGAAAGCGCGAGTTCCAATGCGCCATTATGCCCGCAGGAGATCAGGTATTTTTTATTTTGGTGAATAAAAAACTCAGGGAACGGCTCAAACTCACCGATGGCACCGAAGTAAACGTGACTTTGCGCAAAGACGATAGCAAATACGGCCTTCCAATGCCCGAAGAATTGCAAGAAGTGCTCAATACCGATCAAGAGGGTAACGACCTGTTTCAAGCACTTACGCCCGGCAAAAAACGCTCCCTTTTGCATATTGTAGGCACGTATAAAACAACCGATCTCAAAATAAAAAAATCACTGGTGATTATTGATCACCTGAAAATGACGGGCGGCAAAGTGTTGTTTAAACAATTGGGCGAATCGTTGAAACAGGTTTAGTTAATTCCCTCTTTTTTCAATAATTGCATTTGTAAAATTGGTTTTATTATCCAATATCGCCTTGTTTTTCTTTACCTCTTCTTCCGTTTTCGGGTTGGCAATGGTATCTACTTTGGATAACCAGTCTAGTGCTTTTTCGTAGTTGCCCAGTTGGGTATAAGAATAAGCCAAATTAAATTTCCCTTCATCGTATTTGGGATTGATATAGGTTGCTTTTTCAAAATAGGGAATCGCTTCCTCGAATTTTTTTGCAGTAGCCAAAGCCGTAGCGTAATTGTTCAGTACCTGAAAACTCCAAGGATTGAGTTGCAATGCCGCTTCGTACTTTTGAATCGCCTCTTGTTCTGGCTTTTTTAATTTATAAGCTGCCGTCCCTTCATACCACTCAAACGGAATGGCAACGTCGTTGTACTCCAAAAACATACTTTTGGCGGCTTGTGCTTCCCTCAATACAGTATTGTAATCTTGCTTTTGGTAAGCTATCGCCATTTTTACATTGTGTATTTCACCTGTAACGCGGTACCAGCCGATCAGGGCATTAAAAATTAAACCCAATACCAATAAACTACCTAGTGGCATTTTGGCTTTTTCGGGGAGCGTAAGAGATGGCATTTTTGCCCAAAAACCTGCGCCATAATAGGCCGAAAGTGCAAAAAACAAAGCCAATATGACTTGCATTTCGATACGTTCTCTCGGAAAATCAAAATATTGGATAATACAGTAGCCGAGCAATCCTGCGCTGATCGTTAGTATTTCATGCGTTTTATCCCGATGTTTTTGTAGTGCCCATAGCAAAGCCAAGGCGGCCAAAACGAACAGTAGTATAAAATAGGTAACTCCAATAATACCCATTTCGGCCCGTATTTCCAGATAATCATTGTGTACACGGGTAAAAACAATACCTTTTTCTTGTAAACGGAACGCGCCTTGAATGGTTTTGGAGGGTAACCAAAACTTCCAACTGCCATTGCCTACGCCCCACCAAAAATGATCTTCATTGAGCAAATTCGTTTTATACCAAACAAATTTGCGTTCATTTGCCGACGCGCTTTCTCCATAAGTAAATGGATTTAGCCGCTCACTAAGGCTACTGCCTTGGCCACCCACCAAAGCAAGTGCGACCAATAATCCGATCGCGGCTACACCAATTGGCAACCAACGCCGTAACAATATAGGCCGGAAACTAGCATCCAATATACCTCTTCCAAGGCCATAGAGTAGGGTAGAGGCTGCTACTGCTACATATACTGTGCGGGTTTGCAGTAATAAAATCAAGCCTAGTAGTACAGTGATGTTTAAGACTGAAATCCGAAAAGAATTGATCTCTTTTGCGAGGAAAATATGGAGCACGAGCAAGAAAAACAAAAAATCACTAGCCAAACCCTTGTTCCCAAATACGCCCGAAGCATATTTATATAAGGTCTCATTATCCAAGCCTGATTCGGAAAAAGCAAAAGCGATTTGCCCTAAAATTATCAAACAAACCACCCACGTCAAGGCAATGACAACCGTTGCCATTTTTTTGCGTACTAGATCTGCATCCATATAAAAAAACTGACGAAATAGCCAGTACACCGTACATAACAATAAGGTCTTCTGTGCAAAAAAAACACCCTCCGACCAACTAAATGCAGCAAAAGCCGAAGCCAAATTGAGGCCATACCAGCCCAGCATCAGCCCGTCAAAAGTATGAAAACGCCAATCGGCACGCTTTAAAAGGTCGCTTCGCAGCACAAAAAGCGATAGGATGAGCACAACCGATAAAAATAAAAAGCGCGGAGCAAGGTATCGATCAAGGCATTGCCAGATCAAAAAGAGTGAATTGGCAAAAATAACCAGCCACAATACCAAAGAGTGGCCATTGTATGGTGTTGAAGCAGCAGCAGCAGGTACTGCGGCCTGGGGAGCGTTTCGTTTACGATCAGATGTAGCCATAATATGGCTGCAAAAATAGCATTGTTTTTTTGTAAACACTTAGCCTACTCACATTTCAGTCAAAAAAATACCTACTTTTTTGATTCGAGACTACTGGACTAATCTTTTACGTTTGTTCAAAAAGAAAAATTTTACAAAATATTTTGCTGTGTCGATAATATTATACTACCTTTGCGGGCGTTTTTAGCAAAAGTAGTAAATTTAAGATAAAATATAATGGAATTAGTAGCCGTTCAGGGACATAAAAAAGAAGGTTCCGGTAAAAATTATGCAAAGCAAGTTCGTCGTTCTGGTTTAGTACCAGCCAATATGTATAAAAGCGGCGGTGGCGAAGCAGTACAATTTGCAGTAAGCATTGATGATTACCGCGCATTGATTTATACGCCACAATTTAAACTTGCAGAGGTTACCGTAGATGGTACCAAACACAAGTGTATCTTGAAAGACGTTCAGTTTCACCCAGTATCTGATGCAGTAATCCACATGGATTTTCTTGAACTGGTACCAGGTGTTAAGTTTTCTGCATCAGTTCCTTTGAACTTTAAAGGACAATCACCAGGCGTAAAAGCAGGTGGTAAGTTCATCGCTACTATGCGTAAAGTTAATATCCTTACTACACCAGAAAAGGTAGTGGATTCAATGGATGCCGATATTTCTTCGATGGAATTGGGTGGTACCATTCGTGTACGCGATATTTCTCCAGTAGAGGGTGTTGAAGTAACTAATGCTGGTGCGATACCCGTGGCTTTGATTGAAATCCCACGTTCACTTCGCGGTAAATAAGATAGTTTTATTGAGCATTGCTCAGAAATATTTATACTGAGCGTTGTTAGGTTTTGTGCATAGATTTATGGGGCACAGTAGGATTTTCACGCACAAAACCTACAGAGTCAAAGTATATCTTTGTATAATAATATGATATGAGTCACTCTGATTGTTCGGGGTGGCTCATCTCTTTTTGTGCGCCTAAACTTTAGCAATACCTATGGTTTTACGTTTTTTGATCTGCTGTTGTATCGTTTTTCCCTGCGCACTTGCTGCGCAATCTCCCTCCCCATTATTATTTAAATGGTGGATCGAACTCACGGATAAAAATAATACGCCTTATTCCATTGATCGCCCCTGGGAGTTTCTTTCTGCTCGATCCATCGAACGACGTGCTAAGAATGGATGTCCTACAAAATTGGAGGATCTCCCCGTCGATCCGGCCTATATCGCAACATTGCGAGCAGAGGGCTTTGTACTGCACGGGGTATCTCGTTGGATGAATGCAGTGGCGATTATTGCCGATAGTGCTAAGGCGCTAACGGCACAAAAATTGCCTTTTGTGCGTAATATTACTTGTGTAGGACGCGATATAAAGATCAAAAATCCGCCCAATAGACCTCAAAAACAACGTAAACCGTATCAGGTAAAACAATCCGTCGCCGAAAAATTTGGACCATTAGGCTATGGTGCTATTAACTTAGAACCGTTGGCTACTCCTTTTTTACACCAATTAGGCGTCCGTGGAGATGGTATCTGGATTGGTGTAATGGATGGCGGTTTTGTTAATGTGGATACAATGCCTTTTTTTGATAGTTTGGCACTCAATGGCCGGTTATGGCCTGGCCCCGATTTTGTAGAGCGCGACCAAGCGGTATATGAAAGCGCACAGCATGGCACATCGGTGTTATCGGTTATGGCAGCCAATTTACCCGGTTATTTTGTCGGTGCAGCACCACAAGCCACGTATTTTTTGCTCAAAACGGAGGATACTGGTGGCGAATTTCCTATTGAAGAGGTCAATTGGATCCTCGGTGCCGAATGGGCCGATAGTATAGGGATTGATCTGATTAATGCATCACTTGGCTATACTACTTTTAGTAATCCTGTGTATAATCGACCTTACTCCGCACTCGATGGTCGATCAACTATTGGGGCAAAAGGAGCCACCATTGCTGCCCAAAAAGGGATGATTATTTGTAATAGCGCGGGCAATTCGGGTGATGAACCTTGGCATTTTATCGGTGTTCCTGCTGATGCGCCGGGTATTATTGCGGTAGGTGCTTTTGATACCCAAACCAATGACCACGCATCGTTTAGTTCGTTTGGCCCTACGGCTGATGGACGTATTAAACCAGATTTGAGTGCTCCGGGTTTAAATGTGGTTACCGCAGGAAATGTAGGGGAAGAACTCACCATGTCGGCAGGTACTTCTATTGCCGCTCCGATCCTGACGGGCTCTATTGCCGCTTTGTGGAGTGCATTTCCCAATAGTACGGCCCAACAAATTAGAGATGCCGTATTTACATCCGCGCACCAATTGGAACAACCAGATAATAAACTGGGCTACGGTATCCCCGATTTTAGTTTGGCTTGGGTAACCATGCAAGGTTTAACCGTTTATGGTAGTCGGCAGTACCTGGCTGGTTATGATACAGATCGAGGCAATATGAAATTTTTGTTCTTTCGAGAAACGGTTCAGGAGAATCAAGTGTTTAGTGTAGAGGATATTTTTGGTGTGCAACAAATCAAAGGCCGTTTGAAGGTACAAGGGAAAAATCCACAATTTGTGACTGTTCAAGGTTTAGAGCAACTGCCCGCTGGCGTTTATTTTTTACAAACAAATGGAACACGGCATCGTTTTTGTAAGGTTAGATAAATTTTATTTTATAACTACATATAAACAGTGGCTAAAAATCCAAGAACAAAAACTACCTTTGCCGTATGAAACAGGGTATTTATTTAGTCATATCTAGCTATTTGCTTGTATTTTTTACCGCATGCAATGATACACCTAGTACAGTTACCGCGAATGCGTTACAAGCCGTAAGTACGCCAGCCAAGTCGTTTACTGGATTATTTTACTATGATAAGGAGGTGACTCGTTTTGTAGATTGCACAGATGGTTTATCGTATGCTTTAGTTGATTCTACCTCAAAATTGAAGCAGTTTTATGCTGATGCAACACAAATGATGCCCTGCCAAGGCGAGCCAGTTTGGGGTGCTGTTCAAGGTAGAATAGATGCCAATACATCTCAACTCACTGTACTTGCGATAGACAGTATTGCCGCCATGAACAAGTTGAATGCTTGTATTCCTTTTGATTATTGGTGTTCGGGTACAGAACCATTTTGGAGTTTATCCATTTCAAAAACAGGGAAAGCCGCATATTTTAAAGATTTGGGTACAGAAAAAGGCTATTCTTTTGATTACTCAGAACCCATGCAGCAAAATGGTGGACTTTTATACACTTTAGTAAATAAATCTGACCCTAAATCGCAGATGACTATTTTGATTAAAAAAGAAGATTGTAGCGATGGCATGTCGGATATATCTTACCAATATAGCGCATCCATTCAATTTAGAGGGCAAAAATGGAAGGGTTGCGCTGAAAAATGGGGCGAAGTTCATACGGAATAATATTAACAATGACCGTCGTTTTGTTTTTTGCATATATGTAAGGGGCATTGTACAATGTTCCTATACAAAACCGACAGCACCAAAGTATTTTATTAAAATTATCCTAATTATCCAAATATTTGTAACGAGTTGTTGAATAAAGTCGTTTTGTGGTTAAATAAGCATTGGCATAATGCCCAAATGCAATATAAAATTTTAACAATTACGATGAAGGGAGCAAAAACCTAAATTAATTGTAGTCATGGATCAGTCAAAGGCGCTTACCGCCATAGAAATACTAATCGGTGAAGGTGATACCGAAAAAGCACTTACCCAATTGTTAGCACTCTTGGATAGTAACCCCGATTTTGCGGAGTTTGCACAAACTGTACGTATTAATCAAGCCGATTTGTTTCAAATCAAATCGCAGGTTTTACGCGGTACGATCTCTACTGATAACGAACGTACAGCCAATAACCAGATCAGGGACAATGTGTTCACGATCATTAAGCAAGTGAAAGCGGGTAAAACCACGTTCGATGAAGTATCCATTCCCGAACCGCGTCAGGCTTGGCGTTATTATGTAGCAGGTGGTGTTGCTACGTTGGCACTCACTTTTTTAGGTTGGAATTTGTTGAACAAACCGGCTAAAGAGGGTTGTCCGCAATTTGGTAAAGAAAAAACGATGCGGGTACTGATTTTACCCCTCAAAAAAATAGAAGGTCAAGCGAATGCTAGTTCAGAAGTGGATCTTTCTATTGAAATCAATAATTTGATCTTGGGCGATAACCTGTTGAAAACCAGGGCAGAAGCGGACGTAAATGAACAATACGATATTAACAAGAATTTCCCAAATCCATCCGAAGCGGCAAAAATTGGTAAAGATTGCGGTGTAGAAATGGTCGTTTGGGGTAAAACCTTAGTTGCTAAAGATACGATTGAGGTGCGTTATCGCATAGTACGCAGTGCCACCTCAAAAGATACTTCTGCTATTCCTAACTACTTGAATAATCTCAAGGATATTAGTCTTGAAGGTGTTTTGCGCTCGGATATTAAAACGATTGCGCGTCAGTTGTGTTCTGTTATTGCGATGCAGGAAGGAGAAGTGGATATTGCTGCCAATTTTTTGAGCGTTGCGAGTAATAGCAAAATGGTAGCAAGCGATGCTTATTCCAATTTTACCCTCGATACGAGTTCATTGCTGCTCAAAGCCGAAGCCTACATGATGTCACCTGCTAAAAAGGACTCTGCTTTACAAATTTATAACGAAGTTTTAGCGTATTACCCCGATAATGCTAGGGCATTGCGCGGACGTGGTTTTTATCACCTTGACCACAAAAACTACACGGCAGCGGTTCAAGACTTACACTCCGCTCAACCCGACCCCACTAAGGCTGATCCATTGTTATTAAGGGTACGTACGGATGCTTATTTACATGGAGGATGGCCCGAATTTGCCCGTCGAGATCTGGAGCAAATCAAAAAAGATACCGTTAATGATACTAAACAAGAGTGGATCAATAATAAAGAGCGCAGTATCCAGGATAGTATAAAAATTTATGAAGCACTTTTGCAGGAATCTGCCACGACTGTTAAATCTAAGCAACCGAAAAAGAGAACAGAGGCAAAACTCAATATAGCAAGGGCCAATATTGCGTTGGGAAACCCCGATGAGGCAGCAAGATATAGCGAAAATGTTAATGCATCTGAGCCCACCAATATAACAGCACTAGAAACAGCACTCGAGGCATATTCGCAAAATGGCGATATAAAAAAAGCACGTCAAACCATCGATAATGCAGAAAAAAAAGGCGTGAATACCAAATCTGTGAAATTTAGGCCAGCGGCTATTAAGCCATTAGAATTGAATAAAGGTGGTGGTAATTAGATGATTATTCCATCCGAACTGTTAAAGTCTTGACATTTTTTATGAATTAAATTCACACCTTCTCCTACTTTGGCATTAAAGTAAAAGGCCTGTTTCGCTGAATAGGCTGGTTATCTTTAACAAAAAATTTAATGCCGATGAAAAATGTGTTTTTAGCGGGTAAACCGTTCAAGTTGAGTGCTTTTTATGAAAATGAAACACCAACCTATGCTTACGCAGTCAATGCAAAGGGTCTCATTGTTGACAAACAATTGATCAGCAAAGATGGTGAATTCTATTTTGAGCCAAAAAACGAAGATGGACTTCGGTTATTGATTGCTCCGGAGCCTAAGGGTGCGCCAATCCCAAAAAGTTTGAATGACTTAGAAAAGGCAGAGGCATATCAGCCAGTATTGCGCCAAAGTGTCCGTTCTAAATTTCAGGAAGTGGCAGCTATTCCATCAGGACTAGCCAGTAGATGGATCTATTGCCATTGCCGTGTACGCGGAAAACTCCAAAAACAGTTTTGCTTTTCTTTCCCGGGTTTACCACCCTTTTTTCCGAATCGGGAAATCTGTTTTTCACGACCAGTTTGTAATGCTAGAGTGCATGTATGTCGCGTAAAACCGCGTATTTTCCAAACATTGCCCGCTGCCGATATTTTCCGAATCCGCGATAGAATTATTGAGTTGCCCAAAAAATGGCCTTTCCCAATACCTGAACCAGAGCCAATTCGCGAAATATTTAGGGAAGGAATAGGTGCTGCACAAAGTACAGTCACAAGCGCATTTGACACCGCAAAAACAGTGCAAGCATCTGCTGGCATTAGCCCATTATTGCTGGCTCAGTTGCAAACTAATTCAGTTGAATTGCTGCGTACGACTATTTCACAAAATATAAGTGGTATTCAACCTTGGCTTCCATATTTGGATATTTGCTCTTTGTTATATACCTGTGAGGAGATTTTTGTGACCGATGTAGATTGCGATGGACGATTCGATGAAGGATTTTGGCATCGCTGTGGTCGTGACGAAAATTTATACTTTTGGGTAGAATACCTCTTTGATGGACAATGGGTTACTGTTTATCGCCCAAGATTATGTAGCGGTACTTATTGGAATTTTGAATGTGGCGACGAAATTACGCTCACGCTCAAAGACCCACGTGTGAGCGTATGCCAACCTGTGAAATCGCGCTTTATGTATGTTACTCGTATAGGTAATTCGGGGTATTTGCCACGTATTGACCAAAATACAGGCTTATTGTCGTATTTCAGTGCAGATGATGGTACTGTTACTACGCCGAGTGAAAATTTACAGCGACCATTTGGAGGTAATTTGGCTCTTTGGTGCGATTTTGGTTCCGAACTACCAGAGGCTGCTACTGCTACTCATTACCGAATTTCGTACAAAGATGTGGCTGCTGCTGATATTGAATCCAATTGGAATGTAATCAATAATGATGTTTTGCGTACGTATGCGGAAGAAATTGATGATCCTATTTTAGGTACTACAAGAAGTGTGTATGGATCCTTCAATTTACGCGATGCGGCCAATCCTGGTTTTTATATCATTCCAGAGAATGAAGCCAGTACACAACCCGGTATCGTCGATCCAGTTGGTTATGTTGCAGGTTCTCGCGAATGGTATTATGGTACCGAATTTGTGATTGCCAACTGGGATACCAGTAGTATCCCACAAGGCAATTACCACATCAGGATACAATTGTGTAAAACGGTTGGCGGTACGTTGCAACCCGTTGCTGTTCGCCGCGAATTATTCCAAACCCCAAAGAGTCTTTCCGAATTATTTACCAGCGATCTGGCTCCTAACGACCACCTTTATGATCATACTAGCGATGGTAATGCCAGAGGGTTATTGATTAGGCTTAGTATTGACAACCGTAGTTGCACATCTGGTATCGACAATGCCGAGGTAAATGGTACTGCTGCTGATGCTAATTGTGGACTTCTGAGCACAGCACTTACAGGTACACTTACTGCTCGACTAGGCTTTACTGCTGCTCATCCGGGTAACAAAGGCACTTTCCATTTTTCAATGGTGCGTGGTAATGGTAATACAACAGGGCTTGAGCAAGTACCTACTAGCGGAATTATTGGTGAAAATCCAGCGTATAATGGTTATATACTAACTGGTGATAATTACCACCGCGACAATTTTGATGCAAATGGGTGGTTATCAGCAAGTTCATGCGCCAATGGTGCTGCTTTTGCAGAAAATCTTGCAGTGAAAGCGATGGCTACCGATGGTACACATCGTCTTCAAAATTACGATGCACCATTCCGGACTGCGGCGTTTGCGATCATAAAGGATTGCGACTGTGCTGAATAATAGGTAGTTTTATCTATTCAATGAAAAGGGGCGACTTTGCATTTTACCATTTTACTTAAAATGGTAGCATTCAATGTCGTCCCTCTTTTATATGGTATCCAAGTTTTTAAGTGTTTTAACTACTTAATACCCCGGATTTTGCTCAATTTTCCCACCACTTGCGATAATCTCCCGCGTTGGAATAGGTAAAATTTGTTTATAGGCCGCTTTTCCAGTTACTGCTTCAAATTGCCCCCAACGCGCCAAATCATTCAAATACAATCCTTCAAAATTAAATTCTGCACGGCGTTCCGCAAGAATAGCCTCGTTGAAAAGATTGGCATCGGTGATGAGGGCTTCCTGCAATCCTCGTTGTACACGTAATAGATTCAAGTCTTCCAAACCAGCGGCTAGTCCATTTGCCTCTGCTCGAATCAGGTACATTTCTGCCAAGCGTACAATATATGCTGGACTATCTTTCCGATCTTCTCCTCTGTACTTTTGAGTGCGGCCATCGGGTAGGATAGTGGCATCGTTATTATCGGGGCTAAAGTTGAGGAGGGTAGCGCGAACATCACCGGGGCGTGTTTGGAAAAAAGCATCCAAATCTGTTGCTGCCAAATAGAAAATTTCGGTGCGCAATGCCTCATCGCGGGAATAAGTAAGACCATTAAAAGCACTGCGGTTTTGGTTGTCAAATGAAAGTTCAAAGATTGACTCCGAACTACGGCGATCAAAGAATAGGCTACTGTAATTCTCTTTGTTTAGCAATGTATATATTTGACTATCAATTACTTTTGTCGCTAATTGAGCTGCTGGGCCATTTTCTTTTTTGTACAAATAAGCACGGGCCAATATCGCATTAATGGCATGAATATTCAGATATTGAGCAGATGCATCATTAGGATCTGCCATGCTTGCTGCTGCTTTGAGTTCCTCAATAATAAAATTGTAACTATCCGACACAGAGGCTCTAACTGGCTGATCCTCAATGGTCTGTACACGTGAAATAATAGGAATGCCAAATTTAGAATTGGTATCCCAATGTTCGCCAAAAGTGCGCAATACATCAAAATGAGCCAATGCACGCAAGGCACGCGTTTGGCCTTCAATAGATTTGGCTCGATCTGGATCTAGGTCGGTGATATTGGTCAGCGCTTCCAATAAAAAATTACAATTGGCGATGGTGCGGTAGATCGCAATCCAAGTTTCTTCTACAATCAGGTTACTCGGTGTTACCTCTTTATCCCCCAATTGTGTAAGGGAAATCACTTGAAATCCGCCTGTACTTGCATTATTGCACAGTGGTTCAGTTAATAATGGGAAAGAGCCTCCATAATAGGCATCGCGTTGCATAGAGGAATAAAGCCCCAATAAAGCCGCTTCTGCACTAGCACCATCTTTAATGGCTGTCGCAGCGTCTAAGTCATTAGGTGAGTTTTTCTCTAAAAGATTGCAGGCCGAAAGGAATAGGGTATATATTAGAATAATAGTTAGTTTTTTATACATTTTTTACTTTGTTATATTTTATAAATGCTGTACAAGTTCGTTGGGCAAATGTATTGCTTTTCTAAAATAAAAAAGTATAAACTTTTGAGGTATTGTTGTTGTGGCTTTGATCTACTCCTTTGCGCCCTTAAAAAAACATGAGCCATCCCAATACATCGGAATGACTCATGTTATAATCACTTGGTAAAAAAATATTTTAAACTATGTATATATTTAACGTTGTATGACCAATTTACCAGTCACAACCCCACTTTGTGTGCGCCATTCTACAAAATATAGCCCATTGGGCAGACCATCTATATTGATTGTTGTATAACCATCCAAAGCGGGAATTTGCTGTTCGCGCATCAGTCGGCCTTGCAGGTCGAGGATACTTGCTTTGCTTGGATAGTTGGATTGGCCTTTGAGGTGCAGTACACCAGTAGAGGGGTTGGGAAATAATTCCATTGTAGGTTTTTTGCTTTCCACTTCATCGACAGAACTAGCACAAGCCCCTTCGTTGGTAACCACAAACTGCTGCATCATACCACCGCCAATAGTATCTTCGTGGGTGAGGATATGGCAGTGGTACATATAGGTTAACTCGGGCATGATGGGACTTGGGTAGTCATCAAAATGACCAAGAAAGCGCAATTTCCAACCCGGCAATACCATTACATCGTCTTTTGGTCCATTTAGTCCACGTGGTTCTAACGCGATATAGTTACCAAAAGAGTCCACAATATCCAATATTCTGAATTGTATCTTGTGGATATGGAAAGGGTGCGCAGCTCGAGATATATTGTGAATTGTCCATATTTCTTTGCTGTTAACACAAACTGTATCGTTGATAAAATTCAGATCGTAGGTCTTACCATTTATGAAAAATCCATTATTTGAATTTGGACCAACAGGTTCCAATTTTTTTAAACGGTGCTTAGTTACATCAGAGGTATCTGCTAATCTAGGATCCCAAGTCGTGGTGAAAGGCGTAAACGAAGTAATTGGAGTATAACCTGGGAATTGTGTATCGGGAACAATTCGTAACTGCATAAAAGCCTTACCTATTGTGCTATCGGGAGGGGCGGGTTTCGAAGTATTCCCCACTATGGTATTAGGCAAGAGTTCTTTTAGGTTTCTAAGGTATAATATCTGGCCTGGTTGATAGTTGCTCAAATCTAAAACGATTTCGAAGCGTTCACCTGGGCCAGTGAGTAGTGTTTTCATAACAACAGGCTCAATTGAATAACCTCCATCAGAGGCAATTAGGGTGAAATTTTCAAGATTGGTGCTGGGATCGTTATATCCTTTAGAGACCCCTACCATCATTCCTTTTCGAGTAGATCCATTTAAGATACGCAACCGAACGAGGTGAGCAGGTACTTCCAAGTATGGATTGGTGACTCCATTGACTAGGTTTATCGGGCGTCTGCCCATTACGGTGTCAATATTCCAACTTGTCCCTTGCGGGGCTTTTTTTACACTTAAATCGCCCATAATCACCGGAATATCATCCACTCCATAAGTATGCGGCAAGGTGTTTCGTATAGGGTCGCTAGCCTGTTCAACAAGAATCATACCCGAAAGTCCCCTTTGCACATGCTCTAAAGTGTGGTTATGGAAATGCGGGTGGTACCACATAGTACAGGCACTATCCAGTACTGGGAAATCGGGATTCGTCCAAGTCTCACCCGGTTGGATGGGCTGGTGTGGACCGCCATCCATATACGGTGGAAGCTCTGCACCATGCCAGTGTGTACTGGTATGGACACCTATATTGTTGGTTACATGAATTTCCGTTTGTTGCCCACTGTACCACTTGAGTGTAGGCCCTAGAATACTCATATTTGAACTTCCGGGTACGTTGTAGGTGTATGTCGGGATACCATTGGGTTGTGCAGAGCCTCCATTTAGAGTATCCGAGGGATTGCCCGGATTAAACTTGTGGAATTTCTTTTCCATCACCAATTTAATCGTTCCATTGTTGGCATCAACCAGTGGTGGAATCGGAATTTTATTGATAAAAGTGGGCTGCGCAAATGCATTTATTGCCAGCAGGAGGAATACGGCTAGTACCGTATTGCGGGATAAAGTACAGTTTTTCATAATAAAATTGATTTAGTAAATAATAAACAGTTGCAAAAATATTAATTTTTTAATTTTTTATAATGGTAAATCTTATTAAATAATAAGAAAATTTTTAAATTACACTTCATGCAATTTTTTCCAAAAAATACTATCAGGCCACCTACGCTCTAAATTATAAAAATAACGCCGCATTTCTAAGTATTGAGCATAGAGATGATCTATTTCTTGGGCGTAGCCACTAAAATCATTGATGTGGCCTTCGTGTTTTTTATGGATCATGGCAGCTGCCGAAAAAGCATTTGTCATAGATTTGATGATACCTTGCGCTGTTATTGGATCATACGACGAGGCCGTATCGCCAATCGCAAGCCAATTTTCTCCTGCCACTTTGTCCAATCTGAAAGAAGGTGCTTGAAAACCTTTGGGGCGTTCGTCTATTGGTTCTAGTCCAACTGTAAGTATTTGGGTGTTCGGTGTAGCATTGAGGTGCGATATCCAAGCGTCTAATTGGTTCAGGTTTTCAGATTTTATTATTTCTGCAGTGGAATAAAGTCCTATTAATAGCGTATCATCAGGAATGCGGGCGGCATACCACCAGCCGTATGGAACTGCTTCCAAATGGGTGAGTTTTGAAATCTTTTGTAGTTCATCCTTGATTTTTAACCGTATCCCAAGGCAGACTAATGGAAGTGTATGTATTTTTTGGCTACCTTGTGCTGTTGCAAAAACTGCCCTGTTACCCGACGCATCTACCACTATATCGGCAGTGACTGTTGAAAGGTGCTGTTTATCAGTTTTTAATGTAATTTCAAAACCGCCGTTTTCGAGTTGTTTGGTATCTTCAAATGAGGTATTGATGCGTACATTGGCACCCAATACTGCCGCTTTTTTAGCCAAAAAAGCATCAAAACGACTTCTGTTCAAGTGCCAACCATGACCGTGCGGATTGAGCAAAAAATCATTGTATCCGCGTAAGTCATCGCCCCAGTAAGAGCAACTTCCATAACAAGGTTCGTGACCATCGGCCACAAAATCATGATAAATACCCAATTTGTGTAATAAAACATTCGTATCGGGGGGAATGCTCTCCCCGATACGAAATTTTTCAAAAGAACCGGACTCAACCAGCAGTACCTTTTTAAGCCCCAACCGCAACAGTTGAATGGCGCAGGTACTGCCAGCCGGTCCGGCTCCTATAATGATGACTTGATATTCGTTTTCTTTCAAATTATCAAATTTATGCTACTGGTGAAGCATCGGATTCTGGTGGATACACTTTATCTGTTACTTTGTTTCTCCAAGGCTGAACTAGGTTACTTTCATCTACTAAGAACTGACTTTGCACCTCCAAGTAATAAGTTGGATCATAATTTGGGTCATAACCTTCTATGGCTGGCCCTTGAATAATCGTCCCTATTTCATGCCAGTGGTCCAGCATATCTCTTATGGTTTGATACCTACCTACCTCCATAGCAGCACCATCATAATTTGCATCTGGTGGCGTATGTGGTTCAAAATCTGAATTTTTTACCTGTGTTCCTGCTCCGCGCACCGAAAACCGTTGTGTAACATTATCCAAATTGCCCTGAGCTGTTTTCAAATCGTCATAGGTATATACCGCCACTGGACGTTGTGCTGGCCAAGACCAAAAAAGCGTAACGTTCACGCCCGATGCCACTGTGTTATTCTTGAGTGCGCCACCCGGATTGGGGTCTGGCGCATGCGTAGCACAAGAATTGTAGTCCATGTGCCAAGGAATGGCCATAAATTTACAAATATCTCCGGGTTCAACCGGTGCAGTTCGGAGTGGAATATAACCCGCTGTTAAAAAAGGTGCATCAGTGGGTATATTTTGATAATCCAAGGCTTTGCTATTGACGCGGAAAGCACCGATTTCTGGATTTTTCCAATCTGGATTATACAAATTGGTATCAGTTACAATAAATGTAGCCTCGATACCGGGGCTAAAACGACCTCCCAAAGAATTGACCAAAATGGTTTTGTCCAATTGCTCACCAGCGCTAAGATTCCTTGGTGGAACACCAGCACATTTGCCAGCCCACCATTGTTCCAAGAAAAAATACTGTGTAGGGGTAACGGTTAAGAAACTTTTACCTGAATTACCCAAGGAAAGTGGCATTTGCAGGTTGCCATTTTTTTGTCCGTCTGGATCGTTGGGCTTCCTGATGTACTGGAGGACATTCCATCCCTGCGGATTGGGTACTTCCGGAAGTTGAAAGATTCTTGCATGACCACTGATAGCCGTTTGATTCAAATTAGTATTCCACCGTTGCATGTGTGCTGCATTAAAAACAGGGAAAACATCGTCTTTGAAAGATGGGGTATAGTTGGTGTTGTATGTTCCACTGTAAAGATTGGGTTGCAAATTGAGTTCCTCTACCCAAGTGTTATAAATGCTTTCCCACAACGAAACTACATTTAATGTTTGTGGCGCGTAAGATGGATCTGTTGTAACGACCCATGCACTACCTTCCAATGCCCTTGTACTACCGTCTTCAAAGATCAAAACAGCCGTAACCGGACCATCTGCGGTATCATCCAACCAATTATTATTGTCCACCGAATCATCCAATACGGCATTGGGGTCTGGATTACCTTGAGCATCAAATCCACAGGCCAAGCCAAAACCGCCTAATACAATTAAGCGCCCTTGGGCATCAGCCAATATTTCGCCCAAATAATCAATGGGTTTACTGGTGGCATTATACTTATCGGGTGTTCCGTCGGATGCTGGAAATAAAATAGGATAAGCCGCTTGTTGTGCGATACTGCCATCGCTGTTGGCGTAGGATGGCACTGTTGTTTTATCAAATTTGACAGTACTATTACCAGCAGTTGCGCCATTAATCGCCCTAGGGCCAGCATCAATGACCAATTTTTGCAGCCTTACGTTGGCATTAAAGTCAGATGTACCCATGAAACCGGGGTTCCTGAGCGGTGGCAAAGCACCTGCTTTGTATAGGTTGATGCCTGTATCGTCGCCCGATCCGGCCTCTGCTTCCCAGCAGTTTGCTTTTTTATTGGCCAAATGCACCGTCCAAACGATGTCTTTTACCTTTTTTCCATCTACCGTTGATCCAATAACGACTTCTTCACTTGCTTTAGAAGGATAGCTATAAGTATCGCCATCTTGATATTGATAAATTTTGAACCGTGCGGCTTGCTTTTTGAGCCGTCCATCACTATCACGCAGGTCACTACTTGTGATCGGTGTTGATTCGGTACCGGGCTTTATGGGTAATCCACCGGTAAGTGTTTGGCCTTCTTGTGGTTCGGCGGCCATTGTTTCAGGGCCTAAATAATATTGGTCACTATTACCGACCCGTGCTATACCGATAGCGGGGTGGATCCGTAAATTAGATTTATTTATATCGCTCATTGTTTATGATTTTTTTAAAAATTGATTCCTGAAATTGCGCCATTATTTAATAGGCTGCATTGTTTTTTCTAAATAATTGGTAATTAAAATATGGCTTGTGAGGACATTTTTGCCCGGTACGATTTGTGCATTGGTTGGTACTGTTGTTAAAGGTGTAGTATTATGGCAACCAAAGCATTGATTTAAGTCCGTATCTGCTTGTGTAAAGGTCTCAATGACCGAGTTGGAAAGCACTTTTGATCCAGTGAGTAATGTATCCGAACTGACAAAGGCAGAGTTTGGTTTCAGGGCATCTTTTTTGACAAACCATATTGCACCAACTTCCGCATAATTGCGCCAAACGGAACTGCGCGGCATTGCCCGATGCATTTTAGCATTCAGCATATCAATATTGTTTTGGTTGGCCGACTTACCGCCGCCCAAGCGGTATTGGCGGAATACTTGCGTTACAGGCGATAATTTTTGGGTAGCCGTGTC
This sequence comes from Bacteroidota bacterium, assembly GCA_041160955.1. Taxonomy (GTDB): domain Bacteria; phylum Bacteroidota; class Bacteroidia; order Chitinophagales; family Saprospiraceae; genus M3007. The sequence goes on along the minus strand of JBEAVK010000179.1, from coordinate 13,264 downwards.
CAGTTTTAAGATCGGTGATGCTGGGTCGTTACAATCTTGCCAAGGTGTTCCGCCTTTGTAAAAGGTATAATTTCCTTCGGCTACTTGATCGCCGGGTAATTGATCCGCAACCGAATAAGGTGCATTATTGACATGTTCAAAGGTGGCCCAAATCATCTCCGGGTGGCCTTTTACTACTACGGCAATATGAAACCCAACAAGGGCAACTCTGGCGGTTTCCAATACATTGGTGAGTACAATTTTTTTACCATTGTAGCCTAATTTTTGGATTTTGGCAGTTGTGGTATAAAAACGACTGGCATCTTCACCGGGGCTTACTATTTTCCAAGCCGCTTTGAGCGAGAATGCTCCAATCGGGAAGTTGGTTGTATCTGGGAAATTACGCAATGCTTCTGGTTTGTAGAGGCTATTTTTAATAACAAAGTCCCGATAAACGTCATTAATCATAATGGTGGTGTAGATCGCACGCCCTTTTTGATCAACTAAAATACCATCGGAAGTGGCTTGGTTGACCCCTCCTAATATTTTATCTTTCGGGCTTTTGATGGCTAACGAGCCAATAATTCCGGTTTTATTGTCCGGGTCAATGCTCGAATCTGAATACAACGTTTCAAACCTAAGTTTGCCACCTTGAACGGCTTCTGTCAGCCATAAAAAGTATTGCCACGATATTTCATGGAATTCAAGGTTAGATTTGGATTGAAATGCAAATGGATTGGGTTTGGGCACGATGTAAGGTTTTGATACCGAGGCTAAGGATACCATTAAAAGTAAAAACATACTGACATAGAGCAGTTGAAATTTACTGGGTTTTAGTGATTTTTTCATAAAAAATTGGTTGGAAAAGAAAAAAATGATGAGTTGTTTAGAAGTCGTTACTCCTTAGATATAGGAAATTGCTATCATTTTATAATTGGTAGCACAAAGGTATCGTGTAGTTTAATCTTTTATATACGTATAAATACCTGTTTTTATAAATCACGTATTTATACTTGGATTGCCTTATTCTATTGTTTTGGAGTTTTTTTTAAAAAAAAGTATCAATAGTCGTATTGTACGCCATATATTATATGTGTGTTAAATTTATTTTACCTGTATGGAATTATTGGACATTAAGATTTGTTATTTTAGGACTATTAAGCACAGTGAATACTATTACAAGCAAAATAACTTGTCCAATTTTGAAATAAAAAACGATATTTGCACCTTAAATTATTACCCATATCCATTAATGCCATACGTTTCTCCTCTTAAACTCCTTCGAACTTACAAGCTCCCAGTCGAACTCAAATTGGACAAAGACACGCTGCGTATTGCCCGACAAGCATTATTGGCAGAAATAGACCTTTCTCCAAGGCAATCTGTGATGTTGGGCGAAAAGGAAATGGGACGTAATGATATTCTACAACTTTTTGATACCCTTCAGGCTGCTGACAGCTGGCCTTACCATGAAGCCATTCATTTGGATCAACCTTTGCTTGATTTTTTAACGGAGTACAAAATTCCATTAAAACCGATTGCAAATAACCCAGTGTATAATGAACCCGGTTTTGTTTCCTTTTTATCGCCTTTTTATCCTGAGGTTTTTGCAAATGGCTTTATTCAAGTATTAAAAAAACCTTCTTTTGAAAGCATCAATGCTTTGTTTCAATTGCCAGCGGCATGGAACAGAGGTGATAATAATCGGCAATCTGAATTAATTATTAAGCAGTATTTGCGCCGGATGCTGACTCAATTGGATCAATTGGTAGCACCATATAAAGGCAAAACGGGTATTATTTTTAAGAAAAAACTGGTAGAACCTTACTACGACCACCAATTGATAGATGCACTGAATCGGCTACCCGATTCCTATACCGATATTCGGCAGCATTATGGCTTATTGTTGATAGAAGTGGCCTATATCATGTGGAACAACAAGAATAAATCCGATTCCAATTTTGTGGTACGCCGTGTAGAAACCCTAAATGGAGGCTACGAACTGGATCATCATATAAAGCATTATTGGAGCCAGTGTACGGCTACAAATTCTTATACATCAGACTCGTCTAGTGGCGACGGATGGGGGGTGAGTCCGTGGACGATTGTGGTGCTGGTTATTTTTGTCATTCGTATGATAGGCATGTGCGAACGTTGTGATCGGGATGAGAGCAGAGCAGGTAGTGGTTCCCGAATCCGGTTTGATGTGCCACCAACAGATGCTTATGAACCTCCTTCCCGTTCTAATAGCAGAACTTCGAGTGGTAGTGGTTCGTCGCGGAAGGCTGGGGCAGAAAAAATAAAGGATGTACCAGTGGCTCCCAAAAAAGACCAATATTTTGATCCAAGAATTGATCGTTTGGAGACTTTACTACCCAAAATGGACTCCTTGGCCAATGTTGTAAAACCAAGATCTAATAATGCTGCTTATGATGCGCTTTATCGGCAGTTGAAAAAGAGCAATTCAATAGAACAACCAATCATTGAAGGGCTGAAAAAATAGGGTAGGGGCTTTAGTCACGGTGAACTTAAAGGTCTATTGATTGAGGTAATCGTTCATTTTTGCTCAAAAAAAAACGCCGTTGAGGATTTTTCCCCAACGGCGTTTTTAAAATCTTGCTCCTCATTTAAGGAATAGGCAATTAGTTAACCGTCAAATCAAAATCAACGCGACGGTTAGTATCGCGTCCTGCTTTGGTGGCGTTATCGGCAACAGGGCGAGTAGCACCAAATCCATCGTGTTTTATACGGCTATCGGCAATACCTTTTGCTATCAAATAGTCGTTACAAGTTTTTGCACGTCGCCTAGAGAGGTCGAGGTTTCGGGCTGCATCACCTACGTTATCGGTATGACCACTAATCATCAAACTGTATTCGGGGTATTGGTTCATAATAGATACCACTTCGTCGAGTACGGCTGTCGATTTGGCCAATAATTTGTCGCTACCAGTTTCAAACTGCACGTTTTTGATAATGTTTTGCAGTTTTACCTTGTCTTCTTTCTTAATTTCTGGGCAACCTTTATTGGACGCTGGGCCTGGCTTGGTTACGCAACGGTCTTCATTGTCGTAAACCCCATCTCCATCAGTATCAGGGCAACCTTTATGGGCGGCATTACCTGCTTTATCTGGGCAAGCATCGTCTTTGTCGGCAATGCCATCTGCATCTTTATCTGCAATAGCTGGGCAGCCGCGGTTGGCTGCAATACCTTTTTCTTTTGGGCAAGCGTCATCTTTGTCCGCAATACCGTCACCATCCGTGTCAGGACAGCCTTTCAATGCAACGGTACCTTTTTCACGAGGGCAGTTGTCATCTTTATCTTGAACCCCATCGCCATCTGTATCGGGGCATCCTTTGAACGCCGCAATACCTTTTACATCAGGGCAAAGATCCTCGCTATCACCAATACCGTCACCGTCTTTGTCGGGGCAGCCCATAAGTGCTACAACACCCGCTATATCGGGGCATTTGTCCTCTTTATCGGCCACGCCATCACCGTCCTTGTCGGGGCATCCAAAAAGACCTACAGTGCCAGCCACATCGGGACACTGGTCATTAATATCCAGTACACCATCCCCATCGCGATCTGTTACTTTGGGTACTTCTGGTTCGGCTTCGTTCCCAAAATTGAATAGCAGACCAGCTCCATGGTGCCATCCATGGTGTTTATCAGTAGAGATCCGGTATTGCGATTGGACATTGAGGAAAACATTTTCATCAATTTTTAAATTCAGACCGAGGCCAACTGGCGCCTGAGCGTCCCAATCATCCAGTAAGTCTGCGTATTGTGCACCTAATCCATACATTATATAGGGATTAAAAAAGTATCTGTTATGGCTAAATAGCGTATGCTGCATCAAGAAATCGGCAGTACCAATTACCTGACGATTACCGAGTTGGTAAACTCCAGTAGGAATACGAGCATAGCCAAGTTTGAATGGGACGGATAAAGAACTTCGACCATCGCTGAGGTGCCGATAGTAGGCAAGTTCCGCTACTGCGAGATCAGAAACACTGTAAATATCATTAAGATTAAAGTCCTGCAGATTTTGGCCATAGTTAATGCGGGGTGTAATATAATTGACGCGATTGAAACGTATGGCAAACCCATTTTTTTGTTGAGCGGAAATATTAATCTGCACCATTAAAAATGCAATTAATACGAGAACAGATGTAAATTGTTTTTTCATGAACGAAGTGAGTTGTAAAGAATAAATTATTAGAGATAAACGGCCAAATGTAAAGCGTATCTCGAATGTTTTGACATTTTTTTTTAGAAAAGTAACTATTTTATTTTGGTAGTGGAAAACTTCCATACAAAATATACTTTTTTATAAAATCTGCTTTTGAACGAATTACCCTTATTAGCCTTATTCAATACAACAGTACTCCTTCTTTTATATCCGGCCACCCATTGCCCAGGTTAATGCGGCAGCGGTTTTTTGGTATTCACCTACTAGTTTAATATATTTTATCTGTGCATCGAGCCATCTTTGTTCGCGGGTATTAATCAGGAAAATGGTGCTTTCGCCCAATTGGTACTTCGTATATTCGGCATCCAATAAGGTTTTATTATTAACTGTAATATTGCGTAATAAGTCAATTTGAGTACGTAAAGTACGTAATTCATTATCGTATTGTATAACTTTGGTTGTTATTTCAATCCGTTTTTGCTGTATCGTCAAATCATTTTGAATAATTTTCAACTGTGCGGATTGAAGGCTGCCCCGCGCTTTACGGTTGCTGATTGGCATACTAAATGTAAACCCCCATTTAATGTCGTTGGCCAAAACCCCAATACCATTTTCTGTTTGCGTTGGGAAAAATTCCCAGCCTCTCCCTAGAATATTGTAATTGAGATTAAAAACAGGTTTGAGTTGTTCTCTCTTCAAACGACGTTCTATGTCCAATTGAGTATTTTTAACGTTATAAATACCAAGATCGGGATGTAATTCAAGGGCTAAGTTGACGCGTTCTTGCTGGCTTTCATTGGGCGCATAATCTGTATTGCCTTCTAACATTTTAGGTGCAGTGATAGAACTATTTAACGGAATCGTCTTACCCGACGACCAGTTGTATCGTTCCATTTGTTGTGCAGCATTATTTACATCTAATTGAGCCAAATTGAGATCAATCTGCCGATTTTGTAATTGAATAAAAGTTTCTAAGGTATCAATTGCTGGGCTTTCTCCCTGGATAAACCGATCTCGGATACCTTCGTGTCTGATTAGTGCTTGCTTTAGGGCATTCTCAATGACAAAAACCTGATTATTCGCAATAGACCAATTCCAATAAGCTTTAGCGGCCTCATAAAAAAGGTCGTTCAGTATAGATCTTCTTTCAAGTGCGCCCATTGCTATACCTGCACGTGCTATTTTGAGGTAAGCACGTCGTTCATCTATCATCAATCCTTGGCCGAGTGTCCAATCAATACCAATAACAGCCTGACCATTAGCCGGAAGGTCGGAGGAAGGATTGACAAAATCACCATCAACATGATTATAGGCCGATTTTAGTTCCAAACCATACCAAGTTGGCAGTTTTACACCTGCCTCGAAATTGCGGAAATATGTTTTTTTTTCAAATTGTTTAGCCTCGAAATCGGAGTATGTTTTTAAGTCAAAAGCACCTTTTGCACCCAATAATTGCGCTTCTGCCATACTTCTTTGTATATCTGCTTGCAAAGCCATGGGGTGGAAAATAGCAATTTGTTCGCGAAATGCCATCCATTCCAGCAGCGTATCTTGTGCAATGGTCAATTGTGTAACAAAAATCAATAGGGTAGTGCTAAAAAAAAATCGTAGCATAGGTTATTTCTTAGTTTGTGCTTCTTCTTCGGGTTTGTACATATCAGGAGGGAATCCATTGAGCATACGCCATATTTCATACCAAATAGGTACATCGTTGAGCATTGCGATGCCTTTTGCACCGCCACCTACACGTAATGCAGTGGGCCAAGGGGCATCATTTTTGGCCGCTGCAACTAGTACCCTGAATTTTCCACCAGCGCTAATATTGCGGTCAATAGCCACAACATGACCGGCGTAAGTGCCTAATGATAGTCCAGGCCAGCCACTGAAGAAAAATGCTGGCCAACCATCAAACATGAAGCGCACCAACCTACCGTTTTCGATCAAAGGTACGTCAATAGGTTTAACGTACATTTCCACGGCTAGTTCAGCATTAGCAGGCATTATACTTACAATAGGTGCACCTTCTTTCACTATTTCACCAATACCGGGTGTAATGGCTTTGATAATATAGCCATCTTGTGGCGCAGTGATATAGTAAAATCCAGCGCGTATGGCATAACTGGTACGTTCTACCTTTAGTTTTTGTACAGACCCTTGCGCGTCATATTTATCAGAAATCGTACTGAATCGCTCACTTTCTGTTTTGGCCAGTTTGTTGGCAAATTCGTTGCGAGTAAGGTAATATTCAATTTTAGCGTTGTTCAATTCGTTCCGGCTTATTTCCAGTTCGTTGGTTGCTTTGACCAATTTTGTTTCTACATCTATCAATTTCAATCGCCGTTCTTCGAATTTGGTCAAGGATTCTAGCCCTTTATCGTACATGGCCTTCATGCCATCGAGTTGGCGTTTACCAATTTTAACATCGTTTTCTGCTTGTAAAATGGCGATACTATCCGAAATGACTTTTAGGGCTTTCTGCTCAATTTTATTTTCGATTTGATCCATTTTATTGCGCATTTCGCGGCGCATAGCATCCATTTGTTGCCCCAAAGCATCGGCTTTACCTTGGTAAGATTCGATAGCACCTTCTTTAGCGCTTACTTGGTTGCCCACCCGCTCTACAAGTTGTGGATCAAAATAATCGGATTTCACCTCTGATATATAGACAATGGTATCACCTTTTCGCACCGATTGGCCTTCGGTAACGTACCAAGCCTCTACCCGTCCGGAGATAGTAGCATGGATGGTTTGCGGACGTTGTTCGGGGCGCAAAGTAGTGAGTTTACCTTCTGCATTTACGTTTTGAGTCCATGGCAGGAACATAAAGAAGAGAAAAGTACCCATCAAAACGAGTAACAAATTACTAAAACCAATATGCCAGCCACCTACTTTCACCTGTTTCAAAGAAGCGAGCTTGGATATTTCTTCGGTATGCTGGATACTATTATTAGATATGTCAAGCATGATTAAAATTCTTGGTTATTTTTGTATTTGAAAATATGATTATAATGAGGCGTTTGGTTCAATGCTTCAAAAGTGCCATCAAATACGATTTCACCATCTTTTAAGACAAGAATGCGCTCACAAAGCGACGCCATAATAGGATCCTCCGTGGCACATACTAGCGTCCAGAGGTGTGCCTTGTCGGTTAATAGGGTTGCGATACGAATTCTGTCTTTGAGTATAAGAGTACCCAATGGTTTTTCTAAGGCTAGCATTTTTGGTGTACCTAAAATGGCTCTTGTGACCAATAATTTAGTAATTACATTGCCTGGTGTATTTTTTCCACCTGGGTATAATTCGGTCTCCAGCCCTTTTGGTTGATCTCGAATAAAATCAGATAAGCCAGTTTCGTTACAAGCATCTAATACTGATTTAATATCGATATTGGGTCTTCCCAGGGTGATATTTTCATAGATAGTCCCTTTGAAAATATCTTCTTGGGAGGATAAGTCACCAATATGTCTTCTGATACTGCGTAAGTTAAGACTTTGAACTGGTAAATCATTAAACAATAGAGTGCCAGTATTTTCCCGTTTAAGCACGGCCATTATTTGCATCAAAGTACTCATGCCCGAACCATTATAACCTGCGATAGCAACCTTCTGCCCAGCGGGGATAAGCAGGTTGATATCTTTTAAAATGGGGCCTTCTCCATCATCAAATTGGTAAGAGACATGTCTTAATTCCACTGTAAGGGCAGCATCTTGACAGAATTCCTCCGTTTTTATTCCCTTTTCCTCTTCAATAGGTAAATCTACGACTTGCCCTAATTTCTCGGTCGCAGTGAGGATATCATAACCTGTTTCATGTAATAGAACTAGTTTTTCTACCGCATCTACTACATAGATCACCAAGATTTCAGAGGCCACAAATTGGCCAATATTAAGTTCGTTGGCCATTACGAGTAAGCTACCCAGTATCAAGTATCCTCCGATGACTAATATTTTGAAAACTGTACCGCTAATAAATTGAATGACGAGTATCCTCCAATGCTTTGCACGTGCATCCAAATAATGACCAATGAGGTAATCTGCTTTTTTGAGTGGAAAATTATTTTCTCCCGCTAATTTAAAAGTAGCGGCCACCCGCCCTACTTCTTCCAGCCAATGCGCTAGTTTATATTTATATTTTGATTCGTTTAGGCTAGTACTTAGGCCACTTGGTGCTGTAAAATAAAAAAGCACTGCTAAAAGGCATAAAAGTAAAAGGGAAAAACTAACAAAAGAAGGATGGTAGAACGACAAAACTGCTAAACTCAATCCTACAGTAATTAAAGCAGTGGTACCTTCAATTAATAGTTTAGGTAATCCTTTTTGGAGTGTTAGGGTGTCAAAAAAACGATTAACTAATTCAGGAAGGTGTTCCTTGCGTAGTTTTTCCAAATTCAACCGTGGGATACGTTCGGCAAATTCTATGGCTGAATCAGTGAATATCCGCCTTTGAAGGTGTTCCATGATGGACAATTGCATCAAGCGTAAAACTCCGGTGAATACAGCACCTAAAATGACGACGAGTATTAATACGCCCCAAGAAGCAGAAATACTGCCGCCAGCAAGTAATCCAATAATAGCCTGAATTCCAAGGGGTAAAGAGAGGTTGATTAAGCCTCCTACGATGGCATACAGCATAATATACCGTATTTCTTTGCGATAATGGCGCAGCAAACGATACAATCGTTGAAGAGGAGTTAGGGTATTTAACATTTATAAAAATTTGAACTTTGAGTTTTAGGCAACTCCTTCATATTATAATAAGATTTTGCTAATGACATGTAATTTACCGCAGAAAAGGATAAATAACTACATTAAACGCAATTAAGCAGTAATGATATCAATGTACAAAATACAAAGTGTGAAACGGAAATACCGCTATTTTGTTTAATAGTATTACTATTATTTTTGAAATTTTAGTATTAATTCAGAAAATATTAAAAATTAGACACTCCGTATTGGGAGTAGTGCCTATATTTGCGCGCTTTTTTGGGCTTTGGCCGCTTTTTTGAATGTAAAAGCCCGTTTTTTTGTTTTATTTGATTTTTATAGTAATAATTTTATGCAGAGCAAAGGCATTATATCTTTTTTCGTAGTATTATTGACACTAGCTTGTCTTTATACATACGCTACAATGTGGAAGACGAGTAGCATTGAAAGCGACGCACGTGCGTCCGCTGGAGAATACGCTGCTATGGGTAAATCATGGGCAGACCGAAATGCGTTTTATCTCGACTCTATGTCGCAAGTGAAAGTATTTGGAGTTCCTTTTTTGAAGGAATTTACTTATTCTGAATTGAAAAAGAGCCAACTTGGTATGGGTCTTGACCTCAAGGGTGGTATGAGTATGGTATTACAAGTTGATTTGAAAGACTTTGTTAAAAATCTTTCCGGTAATAGTACTGATCCAGGTTTGACCGAAGCACTTAATTTAGCATCGGAGCGTCAAACAAAGCAACAAGATGATTATATCACCTTGTTTGCACAGGCTTGGCAGGAGAAAGGTGGTGGCCGTACTTTGGCCTCTATTTTTGCTCGTCAAGATATTTTGAAATCAGAAAATATCAATACAGCTTCTCCTGATGGTGCTGTTATTGCCGCTATTCGGAAATTGGCCGATGGCACAGTTGAAGAAACTTACAAGCGTTTGAAACAACGTATTGATAAATTAGGTGTAGTGCAGCCCAATGTAAGCCTTGATGCACAGCGCGACCTTATTTTGTTGGAGTTGCCAGGTATTGATAATCCTCAGCGTGCCCGCGATATGGTGGTGAAAAGTGCCAAGTTGGAATTTTGGGAGACGTATCGTATCTCAGATCAAGGTATAGCACAAGGATTGATCGACGCCGATAAGCGTTTGGCTGCCATGCAAAAAGGTGGCGATGTTGTTGTTAAGGCAGATTCGATCATGGCTTATCCAGTGGGTACTGATGGCAAACCAGACAGTACTAAAGCACAGATTAAAGTACCAGCACCTGATACCAGTTCACAGCAAGGGCCATTGCTAAAGGCATTATTATTGAATGCCTCTCAGCAAGGTTTGCCACCAAGTCCAATCTTGGGCTATGCTGCTCGTGGAGATAAGGACAGTATTATCAGTTGGCTCAATCGCCCAAACATTCGTTCTGTTTTCCCTAACGATATCGACTTTAAGTGGGGGATTAAACCTATTGAGGACGATGGTACTGGAAGTACTGTTACAGGTAAGTATATGTTATATGCGATCAAAAAAAGCCGTGGATCTGATATTGCTCCTTTGGATGGATCTGTTGTAACACGTGCTAGTGCTGAGCCTGATCCTAAAGGTGAAATCGGCGTGAGTTTAACAATGAATTCTGATGGTGCAAAAACTTGGGCTGGCTTAACAAAACGTGCTTTTGACGGTGGTCAACGCGAAGTAGCGATTGCATTGGATAATGAAATTGTAAGTGCACCAAGTGTACGTGGCGTTATTGATGGAGGTACTTCATCTATTACTGGTGGATTCAATTTGGAAGAAGCACGTGACTTGTCTCGTATTCTTGAAGTGGGTAAATTACCTGCCGGTACACGTATTGTACAAGAGAGCCAAGTAGGTCCATCTTTGGGTCAGGAAAATATTAATAAGTCATTGTTTACTATGTTATTGTCCGTTGCATTATTGTGCGGATTTATGATAATGTATTATAACCGCGGCGGTATTGTGAGTGTGGTGGCATTGTTAGCCAACTTGTTCTTTATGATCGGTGCATTATCCAATATGGGTACAGTATTGACCCTACCTGGTATTGCTGGTATCGTATTGACCCTTGCAGCAGCTATTGATGCCAATGTTATCATTTACGAGCGTATTCGTGAGGAATTACGAAGTGGGATGGGGATGTTACAAGCCATCAAAGTCGGTTTTTCTCGTTCGCTTTCAGCCATCATTGATGCGAACGTGACGTCCGTCATTACTGCCATTGCATTGATATATTTTGGTTTGGGGCCGATCAAAGGTTTCGGTACAGTATTGTTAGTTGGTATCCTGAGTTCAATGTTTACAGCGGTATTGTTGGGTCGTATCATGACAGACTGGTGGACAGATAAAGGTAGAGAAATTAACTATTCTCGCCCGTTCTCTGCTAATACATTGGCCAATGTAAATTATGATTGGATCGGCAAACGCAAATATGCGTATATGTTCTCCATCGCAATTACCTTGGTGGGTATTGCTTCCTTCTTTATGAGGGGGTTTGAATTGGGTGTTGACTTTAAGGGAGGTTACTCTATCAACGTACAGTTTGAGCAACCTATTGATGCAGATAAAGTACGTACAGCTTTAACGCCAGTATTTGGAGGTCAAACACCTATTGTAAAGACGGTATCAACTGCTAATACTTATAATATTACCACCTCTTATTTAGTAGAGGAAGCCGGTGCTATGGATAAGGTAGTTGCCAAATTGCATGAAGGTTTGACTGCGGCTGGTGTTGCTAATTCAGATTTAAAATCATTTTCTAGTACATCTTCTACAGGAACGCATATCATTTCATCCAGCCAAGTCGGTTCTACGGTAGCAGATGATATTCGGTCATCTTCACTTCAGGCTGCATTTTGGGCATTGGCATTTATATTCCTGTACTTGTTGATCCGTTTCCGTCGTTGGCAGTTCTCACTTGGTGCGGTATTGGCTTTGTTCCATGACGTATTAATTACATTGACGTTCTTTACCTTACTACACGGCCTAGTGCCTTTCTCCTTAGAGATAGACCAAGCGATCATCGCTTGTATCCTGACGGTAATTGGTTATTCGGTGAATGATACTGTAATTGTATATGACCGTATTCGTGAGTTCATTGGTATATTTGCTGGTCGCCCGAAAGAAGAAGTGTTTAACAAAGCCATTAACTCCACATTGACACGTACTTTGATTACTTCGGGTACCATCTTTGCTGTCGTATTATTACTTTTCATCTTTGGTGGATCAGCAACAAAAGGATTTGCATTTGGTATGATGATGGGTATGTTCTTTGGAACGTATTCTTCTGTTTTCATAGCATCTGCGTTGGTTGTTGACTTTACAAGAGAGAAGGTTTTGAGTGGTAAAGAAGTGGTGACTCCTGCTGAAGCAAGTACACCCGCCAAAGCCAAAGTCTAAATTTAGTTTGTGTATATCATGGATCAATAGTTAGTACTATTCCCATGTTTCATATAAATCCGCTATTGAGAGTAATCTTGATAGCGGATTTTTTTTTGAATAAATTATAAAACATTTTGTGTTTTTATTTTTGCGGCTTACCTTTGCTGCTACTATGGCAAAAAAAACTCCCACCGCCCCCGTGTTTGATCTCAGAACTGCGTTTTTAGACAAGCCACACGATAAATATGCCCGATTTATACTCAAGAATAAAGCGATGGCATTACAATTGATCCAGCATTTTGTTCCTGCTCATATTGTAGCAATCATTGATTTTGAAACACTAGAGTACAGTAGTGATACTTTTATAGATGACTACTTACGGGAGCACGTAACTGATATTTGTTATACCTGTCAGACAAAAGATGGAAAACCGATGAAGATAACGATCATCATTGAGCACAAGAGTAAAAAACCTCAATATGGTTTTGTTACAGAGCAATTGAACCGTTATATAACAAATGTGTGGTACGGTAATCGGCAGCAAAAGCAGCCCTTGTCGCTTATATTGCCCATTTTATTGTACCATGGAGACGATAAAATGCAACGAGAAACACCGCGAATAATGTTTCCGGAAGCACCTAAGACGATGTTGAAGTATATTCCACGCTTCAAGTACATTACGATTAATATAAACAAATTGTCTGATGCCTCTATCTCAAAGATAGATCATATTCTATTTCAAAAGTTTTTGTTGGCACTCAAACACAGCAGACACCCTATTTTTATCGAACGGAATTGGAAAATTTTCATTATTTTTGCACTTGATTTTCCGGATCAAATACTTGCAAACGAAATATTTAAAGTAACGTCGATATACTTGAGTAATACTTCAAACGTTTTTAACGAAAAAGTAAATAATATGAAAAATACACTAACCGCTAGTGAGCAATTGGTAGCTAAGCCTTATTTGGTACAATTAATTGATGAGGGTATGGAAA
>JBEAVK010000136.1:0-11631 GCA_041160955.1 Bacteroidota bacterium | reverse complement strand
GAGGGAATATATGTTTATAGGCTGAATAGCGTAAATTGCCCAAATCCCGTAGGGATTTTATGTAAAAACGCGCAAAATAACATACATTCCCTACGGGAATTGAACCAGTTTTTTTCATTCCACCCTATAAACATTCATTCCCTACGGGAATTTGGATGACGGCTGGATAGTTACCTATACATCATATACGCATGAAAAAATTTATATTTATTTTTACCTGTTTTGTGCTATTTACGAATAGCGCTTTTAGCCAAGATCAGGGTAGTGATACTTGTGTTTTGGGGACTAAAATATTTTCATCGCGGCTCGTTGAAGGTGTTGGCCAACTTTACTATTCGACAAATGTGATAAGTGGTAAAATTGATACCTTATTCTTTGGTGCAATTACTTACAGGAAAATAACCTGTAAATGTAATGATACTTTAGTCTCTTTTTTCAATGATAAGACTGTAAACTGTTTTCAAAAAAATGGGGATAAATGGAAGTTTAAAACATCTTTTGCTTTACACGATCCACTTGATGTGGTTGGGGTTTTAGCAAAGGGGGAAAAATATGAAACGTATAGCAATAGTTACATTCTTACTGCTCCCGATCAAATTGCCGCTGTACTAAGCATTTTTAAACAAGATGAAGCAACGCATAAAATAATCTACCTCGAGAAATACGATATTATCTACAAAATTGACATTCCAAATTACAAAATTGTAACACTGAGCAAAACGTTGAAAAATAATTAGGCATTTTTTCTAAGGAATGAAATTCAAAATAAAAGTCCAATCTTTGCGGCAAATTACAAACTTTGGAAAATACGGTTGCTCTTCGGACAATACTCCGAAATATTATTTATAATTTATCTTTATTTTTTCGTCATCCGGCGGCTTTGGCGGTGGGTTTTACGTTTGCGGCGGATAGTTTTATGTTTGGCACTTGGGTCACTTTGATCCCATTTGTAAAAGATAAATTGGCATTGAGCGATGGGGCATTGGGGTTATCGTTGTTTGGTATGCCGATTGGGCTATTAATCATGAATCCTGTATCGCCATGGCTGATTCAGCGTTTTGGGCTGGTGCGTATCACTATTTTTTCAACGGTTTTAATGGCATGCTCCTTTGTTTTGCCTTTATGGACCAGTGATAAATGGGTGCTATTTGCCATTCTATTTGTGATTGGCATGGCCGTTGCCGTGATGAATGTTGGGATGAATACCTGCGCCACCAATATAGAAGTCGTGCATGGCCGCAAGATCATGTCCACTTGTCATGGTATGTGGAGTTTGGGGGGCGTGCTTGGGGCTGCTTGGTCGGCCATGATGCTCAAATGGGGTGTTTATCCGGCGTATTATTTGAGTAGTCAGGCCATTGTTTTGGTATTTGCTGTTATTTTTATCTTGTATCCACACCTCAAAAAAGTACCCGAAATACCGCACGAGAACGAAGGGACAGGTTTTCAATTTGCGCTACCCAAAGGCGATTTGCTGCTTATGATATTGTTGGGTGCGGCAACAGGTCTGTGTGAGGGTTTGGCGTTTGATTGGAGCGCGGTTTATTTGCACGAAACGCTTGGTGCTGCCAATCAGGTGGCGGCTTTGGGTTTTGCCTGTTTTTCCTTTAGTATGATGGCAATGCGTTTTGCTGGCGACTCCTTAATACCCTTGTATGGCGAGCGCAAACTGCTCTATTTTACGGTTATTGCTGCGGTCATTTCCCTTTTAGTGGTCGTATTAGCGGTGCAGATATGGATGGGGATTTTTGGCTTTTTCTTATTGGGCATGAGTATTGCATTGGCTGCGCCTATATTGTTCAATGTATCTGCGCGGGTGCCTGGATTTGCGCCCGGTGCAGGTTTGGCTACTTACGCCACGTTTAGTTTTATTGGTTTTTTGGTTGGCCCGCCCTGTATTGGCCTTATCAGTGAAGCATTCGGATTGGCCAAAGGTTTTCTGTTGGTGGCTGGTTTAACATTAGCGACGATATTATGTGTGCCGCGGATTGGGTACTTAAAAACGGCGGATTATTAGAGATTATACCGAATTAGTTTCGCATGCTGAAAATGGTTAATTTTAGCCACATCTAAGGTCTATTCAGTAGCGACGATATAAACCTCTCCCAAATCCGTACAAATAATCATTTTTTTCTTCCCTTTTTGTATGCTTCTAATCGCGCCTTTTATACCGTAATCGGTCAATATGGGTATAAATTGGCCGCTCTCAATAAAAACAGCTTGCGTCACAGGGAGCGCATCCACTCTGCCAATAGCAGGGCTAATTTGGTGGGTATTACCACCGATCCACACATCAAGGCCTGAATTTTCGTCCAGTTGATCCGCTGCAATGGCAAAAATAGGTGCCCATTGTAAAGGATCAACTAATGACGCCATTGTCCAAAGCCCTTTAGGTTTTTGCTCAAAAAAAGTAGAGCGTAATGTAGCAACCTGTAGTACTTTAGCATCCTTTTGGAGATCGTAAGGGAACACTTGATCAAAAGTATTTGACGCAAAAGTCCGGTACGATACATAGCGTTTTTTGAGAAAAGGCATTTGACTAATGAGCAAATCTTTATCTGCAAACGGGTATTTTTTCCCATTGCGGTAATAGGCTATCACAGGATCTATTTGGCCATTATGGTCAAAATCCTTTACCCAAAGTTCGAGCGGCTGCTTGACCGAAGCCGTTAAAATAGCATTAGTCCCAAAATTGCCCCCCATAATATCGGTATCGCCATCCTGATCAAAATCGGCTACGGCAATCGTATTCCATAGTCCGCTACTTTCGGGAATCGTCGTACCTGAAAGCCCCTCTTTGCTATCTGCAAAGATATAAATCGGCATCCATTCTCCACAGATCACCAAATCGGGTTTACCAATCTGATCCATATTTGCCCAATGCGCATCAGTAACCATGCCTATATTGGCTAATTTAGGTGCTTTTGCCTCGGTTACATCTTTAAAAACGCCTTTCCCGTCATTTTCCAATAAATAAGAACGCGGTGCTACTCCGTAAGCACCAGGTACGCTTCGGCCACCTGCAAAAATATCGATATCGCCATCACCATCAAAATCACTGGTGGTTATACAAGAAGTATTGACAGGACTGAACGGCAGCATTTGAGGTGGAGCGGGTTCAAAGCGGCCATTACGGTTCAAAAACAACCAATCTGTACCGTCTGGATTAGTCCCATCAGGTGCTGTTCCAACGTACAAATCGTCTAGTTTATCGCCATTCGCATCAAATAGTGCCGCACAAATACCTTTTCCTGCAAAAGTAATTTTTTGGATCAATTCTGCATTGCCTGCACTATTCCACCGATACATATCGCCGCCGCCGTGTCCGGGTACAAAAAAAAGCGTATCGCTTGTTGCTAGTTTTGTGCCAAGATCGGTGAGCGACCACGGTTGTAGTTTTTCCGAAAAATGCTGAATATCATTGAGCGGTTCAGGAAAATTGGAATGGAGTACTTGCGCTACATTGAGTGTGGCCACCTCAAAAGCATTTGGAATAAAAGGTGTGTTACCTTCCTGCTGGATGACCAGTTTTTGATTGGCAGACACCTTCAACTGAGTGGTAGCAGTGCCATCTGGCCAATAGACTTTAACGCTATCAATCGTCGTTGTAGCACCTAATCCTATATAAATCATACCAGGTTCTACGCAGGACTGGAATCCTCTAACTGGTTGATTTTCAAAATACTGTGTAGAATCTTTAGTGTATATCCATACTTTAGCACCAATAGCAAAAGTATTTGCGCCTCTGCCTTTGAGTTGAATTTTTAGGTAGTGAGGGTTCGTTTTTCTGAAAGCGGTATCTCTCGTATTGTTTTGCCAAACAGAAGCGGGCAGGTTAATATTATTGGTCACCAAGTCGATATCGCCATCGTTATCCAGATCTGCATACGTTGCACCACTGGAACAACCTTTTAGATCAAGTCCCCATGTATTGGACACATTTTTGAAATCGAGAAAACCTGTATTTTGGAAACAATAGTTAGTTGCCGAGCCGTCGGGCATTTTTTCTAATAATTGTTGATCGGTCGCATTGCGTTGTACTTCGTTGGAAGAGGTGTAACGGATAAAATCCATATCATTCGGTCTTCGGACGATACCATTAGTGATATACAAATCTTTCCAACCATCGAGGTCAAGATCTGTAAATAGCGCGCTCCAACTCCAGTCGGTGGCAGCAATACCTGCAAAATAGGCGATTTCGGAGGCCGCTATTTGATCGGGATTACTGGTTTGGTTGAGCAGCAGGGCATTTCGGGGGTATTGCCAATGATAACCTTTAGCGTGTTTTAATTGATTAGTTTCAAAAAGATCGGCGGGTTGGCTGGCTTTGAGCGTAAACTCGTCCTCTGGTTTCATATCGAGTGTAATGAGATCGGGAAGCGCGTCATTATTATAATCTGCCATATCGCAGCCCATCGAAAAATTGGAAAGATGCCCCGTAAATGCGGCGATGGACTCCTTGAATCCCTTGCCTTTTTGATTGATATAGAGGTAGTCATTTTCATGGAAATCATTGGAAACATAGATATCTGTATAGTTGTCGCCATTGATATCGCCTGCTACAATACCCAATCCATAACCAGCGGTGCCGCCTATTATACCATAAGCATCGGACACATCGCGGTAATGCGTTTTATCTCCAATTTGTTCGCAAAGCAGCAGGCGATCTGCTGCGAGTGGGTCTTTTTTACGGGTTTGGGAAGTATCTTGGTAACTGGCCGCCGAATGTACGCTGTGACAGAGCAAGAAGCAGTCCAAATCGCCATCATTGTCAATATCAATAAAGTTGGCTTGGGTGGAGAAAGCGGCGATATCCAAGCCATATTCAGCGGCTTTATCGGTGAACGTACCATCTTGGTTATTGATAAAGAGTTGGTTGCGTCCATGCCATTTTTTGTAATTACCCACTCGAGATACATAAATATCGAGCCAGCCATCGGCATTGATATCCACCAGCGCAACACCCGTATTCCAAGTACCTTTTGTACCTTCTATACCTGCTTTTTCGGAAATATCCTCGAAGCGCATCAGCCCTTTATTGAGGTATAGTCGGTTGGAGGCTAAGTTGGAAGTAAAAAACAAATCCGTTAATCCGTCATTGTTCAAGTCGCCAGTTGCTACGCCGCCGCCATTGTAATAATAGAGGTATTGGATGATATTCATCCCATCTGGTGTTTCGTCGGAGACATTATTAGCAAAAGAAATACCTGTTTGCTCGGGGGCAAGTAACGTAAATTTACGCTGAGGTTCATCCTTTTTACAGCCTTGCAATAAGAAAAAAAGTGAAAAAAGAGCCGCTGTACAGCATTGACAAGTATTGTATTTCAAACTGGGCATTCAAATTTTATTTTTCCGAACAGGTGTGCGGGGCAAGTCACTATTTCAGCGGGGGCAATGCGTTGATTAAAGATTAGGTTTTTGGGGCGGTTGGAATCTGTCATAAACAACGGTAGAATATTAGTTACGGTCACAAAGATAGAGCAATCAAATGTAATCCACACCAATAATTTTCTTAAAACTGGAAATAAATAAACGCATTTGCCCCAAATGTGCCAAAAAATGCAATTAACCATAACAACGTTGAGAAAAAAGCAATACGCCAAATAGGCCGATCCAAATGGACAACATTCCAATGTACCACTGGATTACTCAGTTCAATGGTAATCAATATACCGATCAGGAGAACGCCTTTTATGGCCTGAAACTTATTAATAATGGATCCAAATGAAAAATCAGCACCTTGCGCAATCGTCCCCAAAATAGTATTGGCTGTACCAAAACTATCACCCCCCATCAGGCCAATACTACCCGATCGGAAATACACCCAAGCAATCAACGTTAGTATATAAACCGTGGCGATACCTACCCCAATCCGCACCCAATCTGGAAGAAACAAAGCCTTGGCCGTGCGTTTCCATAGCGGTGCTACCATACGTTGGACAATCAGATAGAGGCCATGCAAAAAGCCCCAAAAAACAAAAGCCCAATTGGCACCATGCCATAATCCGCCCAGTAACATAGTAAGCATATTATTTTTGTATGTCCCCCATTTACCGCCTCTATTACCACCCAACGGAATATATAAATAGTCGCGTAACCACGACGATAACGAAATATGCCAACGCGTCCAAAACTCAGAAAAACTCTTAGAAAAATAAGGTGTCCGGAAGTTTTCTGGGAAATCATAACCCATCATTCGCGCTAATCCAATAGCAATATCTGAATACCCCGAAAAATCGCAATAAATCTGGAACGAATAAAATACCACCGCTAAAGTCAAATGCCCTGCCGAAAACAAACTAGGCTCTAAAAATACCTGATCCACAAAAGGTGCCAATGAATCAGCAATGCATATTTTTTTGAAAAAACCCCACAAAATGCGCCCCAAACCTGAATAGATCCGCTGTATATCCAAACGTTTGTCTTCGGCCATTTGGTACAAAAAATCGGAAGCCCGCACAATTGGGCCTGCCACCAATTGAGGAAAAAGTGCAATAAACGTAGCAAACTTGAGCAACGATGGCTCCCATTTGATTTCTTTTTTATACACATCTATGGTATAAGACATACTCTGAAAAGTATAAAAAGAAATGCCCACGGGAAGTATAATATGCAACGTAATATTGGACGGCTGCATACCCAGGCTACGTACCATTGCCGCAAAAGACTCAATAAAAAAGTTGGTATATTTGAAAAAACCCAAAAAGCCCAGGTTCATCACCATACTAAATACAAGTACGGTTTTGCGTTTCCAGCCCATTTGTACGAGATTTTCGGTGATTTGCCCAAAAAAACGCAATATCCTACTACCGTTTTTGCATTCGTTCTGCACGGCTGCAGGTTCGTCCATCCGAGCAATCCACAGCCCAAACCACCAATCCATAACCGTAGAAAATACAATGAGCGACAAAAAACGCCAGTCCCACCAACCATAAAACAAATAACTCGCCAATAAACATACCCACGTACGTACCCTTCCCTTTGTGTTGAAGTACAGAACAAAGAAAACGATGCTAAATATTAAGAAGGTTAAGCTATTAAATACCATTTAATGAGTTAATTTGTTGCATCGTCCGCGACAACACTTCTTTTTGTGAGGTATCAGTTATTGTACAATTGACGGAGCGTATTCTAAAAAACGTATCAAAGATAAAACAAAAAAAGTACTTAGATATAACTAATTGCGAAAAACACCTGCGTTCATTTCTGCAATTAATTATATCCAAATACTTTTTTTTGACACACCTTTCTAAATATTACCTATGTATTTGCCATTATGTGGGCGAATACATGATTTATCCCTAGAAGCACCAACCATTAGCCTCCCGTAACGCCTCCGCAATCACCCTACGCTGCGTTTTTACGTTCGTCGGAGGGTATTTTGTATAGCGTTTTACGCCCATCAAGAATGTCTTTAGCAAATCGCCTTCGGTAAAGGACGCAATTGCATCCGTTGCATTTTTGCTCATCCGTGCAGTTACGTCATGGAAAAACACCTGCAACATAGCCTCATAAACAGCCTTGGGTTGTGCCATATCGCTGCGCTGCTCAATTTTCATAATGCGCAGTAACATAGACTCGGCAGCAAATAGATCGATCATCATATCAGCGCAGTTCATTAGGATTTCCTGCTCGTCTTTCAAGTTGAGTTTACCATCCATTTGCATTTTAGCAGCACCTCCAGCCGTCATCAGAATAATCTTTTTAAAATCGGAGATAGCCTTGATTTCCTCGGCATACTCACCTTCTAGCCGTTCCATAGAAGGCATAGCAGACAATTCTTTTTGTACCGCCCAAGCAGGACTTACTATATCCAACTGACCTTTCAAGGCGCGTTTGAACAATTGATCCACCATCAATAAGCGATTGATCTCATTGGTTCCCTCATAAATACGGTTGATACGGCTATCACGGTAAGCACGAGCGGCGGTGTACTCCTCACTGAAACCAATTCCACCATGTACCTGAACGTTTTCGTCCACACAATAATCGATGACTTCGGAGCCGAGTACTTTAATGATCGAGCACTCGATAGCATATTCCTCAGCCGCTTCCAAAGTAGCTTGGCCAAATGCTTTGCCGGCAGCAGAACCCGCCTCTTTTTTCTCGTGTAACAACTGGGAAATTCGATATGCGGCGCTTTCCGCAGCAAAAGTGCGAATGGCCATTTCGGCCAATTTATATTGTATTGCTCCAAATGTACCAATAGGAACACCAAATTGGATACGTTCGTTTGCGTATTGAACAGCAGAAGTTGTTACGGTACGGCCGGCACCTGCGCACATGACACCAAGTTTGTAACGACCAATATTGAGCGCATTAAAAGCAATCAAATGGCCTTTACCTACCTCGCCTAATACACTATCCACCGGAACTTTCATGTTTTCAAAAAACAACTGGCGGGTAGAAGAACCCTTAATACCCATTTTGTCTTCCTCAGCACCTAAGGTTAAACCCGGTGTATCGCGTTCAATGATAAAGCAAGTGAATTTTTCGCCCGCAATTTTTGCAAATACGATAAAAATATCAGCAAAACCTGCATTAGTAATCCACATTTTTTGGCCATTAATCACATAATGCAAACCATCCTCAGTGAGGTCTGCGCGAGATTTAGCATTCAACGCATCCGAACCGCTTCCTGGCTCGGTAAGACAATACGATGCTTTTAACTCACCAGAAACCAAACGCGGCAAATATTTTTGCTTCTGTTCTTCCGTACCAAAATAAAGAATAGGTAACATGCCTATTCCTGTATGTGCAGCAAAAGCCACTAAAAACGATCCTGCCGGACCGGTTACATCCGAAATAACGGTGTTGGTATTGGTATCCATTTCAGTGCCACCATATATCGCAGGGATATGCGCACCTAGCAAGCCTAGCTCGCCAGCACGTGACAGCAAGCCCGGTACAATACCTGGTTCTTGCTTTTCAATTTTTTGGGCAACAGGAAATACTTCCTGCTCAATAAAATCAATGGTCATTTGGCGCACCATCAATTGTTCTTCCGAGAGTTCTTCCGGTATAAATATATCTTCCGGCTGGCTCTCGCGGATAAGGAATTCTCCTCCTTTTAATACGTCATTTGCGACTAATGTATCTTGCATGATCTTGATTGAATTTAAATTATTAGCGAATTTTCGCTGCAAAGATATAGGGTTGCATTTATATCCGCAAGAGCTGACAAGATTTTTTTTTTGAAAAATGTCAATTACGTACAAGAATGCCGCCCCATTACCATCCGATCGGCACCTCCAATATCTTTTTGGAGCATTATATCCGTCATACCAACTTCCTTTAATAAGGCTACTACCTCGCCAGCATTGAACTCATTACATTCAAAAAACAGCGCAGCACCCTTTTTTAGGTGTTGCTGAGCAAACTGTGCAATGATGCGGTAAAATAACAAGGGGTCATCGCCTTCCACAAACAAGGCCAATTCTGGTTCATGTGCCAAAACGTGTTCGGGCATTACTGCCGCTTCATGGCGTGGTATATAGGGAGGATTGCTCACGATCACATCAAACATTGGTAAATCATCAAAATGATCGGTTAAAATATCGCCTTCTTTAAAATGTACCAATTGCACACCACCTAAAATCTGGTGCGCATTCTCTAGCGCAATAGTAAGCGCAGCACTACTTTTTTCGATACCATACAATGCAATATTAGGCAGTTTGCGTTTTAACGTAATGCCAATACAGCCACTACCCAGCCCAATATCCAACACCGTAGCAGCGGTATTATCTTGTTTTTTTAAATACTGGATGATCCAATCTACGAGTTCCTCTGTCTCTTGTCTTGGAATAAGCACTGCGGGAGTAACTTTGAATTTTAAACCAAAAAAATCAGCGACACCTAGTATATATTGTAAAGGAATTCCGGCGATCAGTGCCGTTTTGATCCTATTGTACTCCATTATACTGGCTTCCTCCTTCAATTGGAAAGTAGCGTACTGCTTTGTCCCAAAGGCATCTTCCAATACAATACGGGCGATACTACGCGCTTCCACAGCACCATATCGTGGCGTGAGGGCGGTGATAAGATCATCGAAAGGTAAAATCATGCTATTTTGACACTTTAAAAATAATCTCAAAAGTACGCTATCTCTCTCCCGCTCTCAAAAAAAAGAATCTAGGGAAAGAAAAAATGTAACTATACAGCCGCCACCAAAAAATTTCCGGAGGGAATATATGTTTATAGGCTGAATAGGGTAATTGCCCAAATCCAGTAGGGATTTTATATAAAAACGCACAAAATAACATACATTCCCTACGGGAATTGAACCAGGTTTTTCATTCAACCCTATAAACATACATTCCCTCCGGGAATTTGGGTGGCGGCTGGCTAGTTGCGAAAAAACACTGTATCATGCTTAATAAACCGCATGAAAACAGCACAAAGCACTAAGAACTTATTTCAAAGTAAATTTTTTGATTTAACTTTGAGCGCGTATTTTGCACCAGTTAGGCATTTGGACATAATTAATTGTGTCCAAGCAATTAAACTGAAGCATTTTTTTTAAGATTTGTTTATTCACGAAATTTTTCAACATATTATGAAAGAGAAAGGCATACCCACAGTGGATTTATCACTGTATGTAAACGGTACAGAAGCAGAGAAAGCAGCATTTGTACACGATCTGGCAAAGGCATTTCATGAAGTTGGCTTTGTTGCAGTGGCCAATCACGGGGTACCCAAATCACTCGTTGATGGATTTTATGCCGCTTCAAAAGCATTTTTTGCCCTTCCTGTCGAAACCAAAAGACACTACGAAGTGGCTGGAATGGCTGGCCAACGCGGTTATACGTCCTTTGGCAAAGAGCATGCAAAACAAAGTACTGTTGCCGACCTAAAAGAATTTTATCAAATAGGGCAAGAGGTGGCCGATGCTACTTTGAGTGCCAAATATCCGCCTAATGTACCAGTAACCGAAGTACCGGAATTTGTGCCATTGGGCAAAGACTTGTACCGTGCTTTTGAACAAGCAGGTAACCATTTGTTGGAGGCGATTGCTACCCACTTGAACCTCGGTAAAGATTATTTTAGGGAAAAAATTGCCGATGGCAATTCCATTCTCCGCTCTATCCATTATCCACCCATCACGCAGGAGCCCGCTAGTGCTATCCGTGCCGAACAGCACGAAGATATTAACCTGATTACCTTGTTAGTAGGTGCAAGTGCCGGTGGTTTGGAACTCCTCAATTCAGAAGGGAATTGGATGCCAATTATGCCCGAAGCCGATGAGTTTGTGATCAATGTAGGTGATATGCTACAACGTCTTACCAATAATTACCTCAAAAGCACGACGCACCGCGTAGTCAATCCACCACGTGAAGACTGGCATTTGCCGCGCTTGAGTATTCCTTTTTTCCTACATCCAAAAGGGGAAATGGACCTGACTTGCCTCGATTCTTGCGTAACAGCAGAAAACCCGTTGCACTATGAGCCAATTACTGCGGGGGAATATTTGGACGAGCGTTTGAGGGAAATTGGGCTGAAAAAATAGTTTCTTAATAGACATTATACAGAATTAGTTTCGTATGCTGAGAATGGTTAATTTTCGCCAAATTTTCGTTAAATTTTTCGCCGAAAATACCCCATTTCGACTGCAAAATTTGCCTTGATTTGACA
>JBEAVK010000123.1:0-12156 GCA_041160955.1 Bacteroidota bacterium | reverse complement strand
CCGCCATGCAATTGCATAATTTGCTTTGAAATACTCAACCCAACGCCCGTTCCGGTCTGCTTTGTTGTAAAAAACGGGATAAAAATCTCTTGCATTAAATCCGGTGTAATACCCGGGCCATTGTCTTCCACCACAATATACGGGCTGCCCTTTGCATCTGTACCCATTTTGAGCAGGATACGCGGTTTGGTCGTTGCTGGATCGCCCAGTAAGGCTTCTTTGGCATTTTTTACCAAATTAATCAAAACCATTTCAATTTGACCGGGATCAGCCTGCATACTAATATCCCCATTACCTTCGTATGCTTGCTCTAGCAATACTTGGTGCTGTTTAAGATCGGCGGATACCAGCGCCGTTATATTGTCGATCAGTTTTCGTACCGTTACTGTCTCCATTCTAGGTTTTGGAATTGAACTGAATGTACGATACGCCTCCACAAAATCCATCAAACTCCTGCTCCGCGATGCCACCACATCCAAGGCTTCTTCCAAATCAGCGGTTGCCTCACTGGGCTTGAGATCGACACTCACGATCTCTTTCATCGTTTCTACTAAAGTAACAATAGGCGTAACCGAATTCATGATTTCGTGGCGCAGCACACGGGTAAGATCGCGCCAGGCATCTACTTCTTTGATTTGTAGTTCGTTATGGATATTTTGCAAGGTGATAAGGCGCACATTGCGGCCTTGTAGGTTGAGTGCTACCCCTTGAACGGAAATTTGTCTGCTCAATTCAGGTTGGTACAACATTTTGCCTTTTGCTTTCAAATTACCTACGAAAGCCACCAAATCGTGGTGTATGCTGGGCAATTCTTTTAAATGGCTAAACCGATAAACCCCCAGTAATTGAAAGGCTGAATTATTAGAAATCAGTAAGGCATCTTGTGCATCAAATGCCAAAATACCCGCGCTCAGGTGCTGTACAATAGCATTCATAAACAAGAGATTGGCCTCTTTTTCGGCACGTGTTTGACGAAAAGCCTCCAATACTTCGTTAAATTGGTGGTTCATCTGCGCAAAAGAGGCACTTTTCTCTTCACCGGAGGAAAAACGCACTGCAAAATCAGAATACCGTACACTTTCCAAAAAACGGGTCAATCGTCGGTTGGTATCGCTCACATAGCGATATAGATTCCATGCCACAACAGTGGTGCCCAATCCGCAAAGTATCCAAATCCATGTTGTTGGTGCTGCAGGATTCCAAAGTACCCAAGCCGACCCACCGGTAATAATAACCACGATTGCCAATACACGAAAGGCAATATTTAAAGCGAAGGATTCAGTAAACGGTAATTGTTTCACGGTTAGAGTTTGTGTTTTTCGAGGCGGCGGTAGAGCGAAGCACGGGTAAGACCGAGTTCTTTAGCCGCTTCCGTAATATTGCCATAGTGTTTGTTAAGGGCTTTTACGATCAATTGTTTTTCCATTTCCTCTAAGTTCATCAGCGGTAAGTCGCCTCCGGCATAATCGGCATTTTCGCGGAAAAAGAAATCAGCAATATTCAAAGTATCGCCCTGCGACATGATAACGGCGCGTTCCACCGCGTGGCGCAATTCGCGAATATTACCGGGCCAAGGGTAGCGTTCCATTTCCTTGAGCAAACCCGCGCTCAACCCGCGCACATTGCGTTTGTATTTTTGGGCAAATTGTGTAGCAAAATGCGTTGCCAAAGGTTCAATATCTTCTGTTCGTTCGCGCAAGGCGGGTATCTGTATCTCGATTGTATTGATCCTGTACATCAAATCTTGGCGGAACGTCCGGTTTTTCACCATTTCGTACAAGTCTTGGTTCGTGGCCGCAATTACCCGTACATCAATATCGCGGCTACGGTTGGCCCCCACACGGGTAATAGTGCGGTTTTGAAGCACCGTCAGTAGTTTCGATTGCAGCGGAAGCGGCATATTCCCAATTTCGTCCAAGAAAATAACACCTCCATTGGCGGCTTCAAAACGGCCGGGGCGGTCTTCTCTGGCATCGGTAAATGCGCCTTTGACGTGTCCGAAGAGTTCGCTTTCAAACAACGATTCTGTGAGCGCACCCAAATCTACTTTTACAAAATTTTCACTGCTTCGATCCGATTGCACATGAATTGCCTGCGCAATCAGGTCTTTACCTGTGCCATTTTCCCCCAGAATAAGGACATTGGCATCGGTTTCGGCCACGCGGCCAATGGTGTCCATGACTTGTTGCATGGAGCGGCTGCGCCAAATCATTTCGGGCAAATCCCTTGCTCCTGCAAGGTTACGTCCTGTTTGTTTGGTTTTTAGTGAATCGGCCTCGTCTTGCGTGACTTTCAAGCGGAGGGCGGCCAATAGTGTGGCCAGTAACTTTTCGTTGTCCCAGGGCTTGAGTACAAAATCGGCTGCACCCTTTCGGATGGCTTGTACGGCGAGTTCCACATCGCCATACGCGGTAATGAGTACCACCACCACCGATGGGTCAATTTCGCGGATCTTTGTGAGCCAATATAAGCCCTCTTCGCCCGTGTTTTTGGTACGGTTGAAATTCATATCCAGCAATACCACATCGTAGCGTTGGCCGCGGAGTAGTGTGGGGATAGTATCGGGTTCACGCGTGGTTTCTACCAAAGAGAAATGGCGTTTCAAAAAAAGTTTCCCAGCACTGAGTACACCGGGATTATCGTCTGCAATTAGAATACTTGCTTCGTGCATATTGTTTTAAATACAGCAAAGACAATGCCTTTGGCTAATATACTGCAAATGAAAGCATTTTCGGTGAAACTGGTGTACGTTTTCGGACAACATTGTTCATTTTTGCACAAAGTGGGCATTGTTTAATCAGCAGTTTCCTGTGCGCTGCACCTGAAATTTTTATACGAAAGTCCTTAGGGGTCGAATATCTTTTTACACATTGCGCTATAAACATTTGGCCCATGCTGGGTCGGCTACTAGTATAGATAGTAAGAAGGAATTAGTGCCATCTAATGCCCATATACAAGCACGTTTTTTATTCAATAAAAAATTCAATATGTTAATGTATTAAAATTTCATCAAGATGTCTTAATTTTGCAGTTCAATTTTTCACCTTACAAATCTTATTCTTTTATATAGGTTTGTAAAGTATCTATCATTCAATTAAAATATTAAAGTCTATGAAAAAAACGATTCTTTCCATTTTGAGCGTAGTAATCCTCACTGCCAACGCTTATGCACAGGCTATTACTGGTGCATTACTCATTAAATTAGAGCCCAATGCCAGTTTGGAGGCCGTTGTGCCCCAAATTGCGCGTACAACATTTACAAGTATTCAGCAAATCCGAACCTTATCCGAAAGTTGGCAGATTTATAAAGTTTCTTTGGATGCAGCCTCCTGCTTAGGGCGTGAAGACGAAATACTCCGGCTGGTCAATCGTATGCCCAGCATTACCGTGGCACAATGGGACCACAGTACGGAAGAGCGCAGCCTTACACCCAATGACCCGTTTTGGATACAGCAGCGCGATATGAACCTGATTGGTCTTACCCGTGCTTGGGAAAACACCACTGGCGGTCTCACCCAATCCGGCGACAGTATCGTGGTAGCTGTATTGGAAAAAGGTATGCAAAAAGAACATCCTGATTTGGTCGCTAACCTTTGGCGCAACCACAAGGAGATTCCAAATAACAATAAAGACGACGATAATAACGGCTATATCGATGATTATACCGGCTGGGATGCAGGCGCAGGCAAAGGTTCCGGCAATGGCACAGGAAGCAGTCATGGCACCTCCGTTTGTGGTATTGTAGGTGCTCGGGGCAACGACGAGTTTGGGGTAACAGGTGTTAACTGGAACGTAAAAGTGCTTCCTATCGTAAATGTAGTATTGGAGAGTGAAATTATTGCTGCCTATAACTATGTAGCGGATATGCGCCGCCGATACAATACCAGCAAGGGGAAAGAAGGTGCTTTTGTAGTGGCCACTAATGCTTCTTTTGGTATTGATAACGCACGAGCAGCAGATTATCCGCTTTGGTGCATGGTATATGATTCGCTGGGCGTGCTGGGCGTACTCAATGTGGCTGCTACCGCCAATGCCAATATTGATGTGGACATATACGGAGATATGCCCACCACTTGTAATAGCGAATTTTTACTCACAGTAACCAATATAGATGCGGCCAATGGCAAAAAAGTAACTGGTGCTGGCTTTGGTACGACCTCCATTGATATTGGTTCGCCTGGGACAGGTTCATATACTACCGTAAATCGCACCATTAACCAAAATGATACTACTTGGCACGGCCCCTTTGGTGGTACATCTGCATCATGCCCGCATACTTCGGGTGCTGTAGGTTTAATTTATAGTGTAAAATGCGCAGGTTATGTAGCCGATGCACTTACCAGTCCAGTGACTTGTGTCCGCCGCGTGCGCGATGCTATTTTCAATAATCTGCGCGATGAACCAACATTAGCAGATATTACGACCCAAGGAGGACGATTGGATGTGGACTTGGTGATAGAGGATATTATGGAACTCTGCTCGGGTACAACGGGCGATCTTGAAATTGCTGAAATACGCCCCAATCCAGTAAGCACACAGTTGCAAATACGCTACCAAACCCCCGATTATGAGAAGAAATACGCATTTAGGGTGTTTAATATGCTCGGGCAGCAAATTTATGATGAGGCATTTGCGCCGCCGGCATTTGAGGCAAAAATCAAAAATTTAGACGTATCCAACTGGCCACAGGGGATGTATATTTTAGTATTGGAGCAGGGTAAAAAGCAAATCACGAAAAAATTTATAAAAATTTAAAAAAGTATTTGGTGGTTTCGAGCCAAAGTATTTACCTTTGCGTCCCGAAATCAAGGATTGGCTCCGTGGCTCAATGGATAGAGCATCTGACTACGGATCAGAAGGTTAGAGGTTCGAGTCCTCTCGGAGTCACAAATTTACGAGGTGTGTAAACTGTTAAAAGTTTGCACACTTCATTTTTATACTTAACAATGTTGGCGGTTAGTGGCTTGAGGTTCAGTAATTCAGGAGCACTGTTAGGTTCTTTTAACAAGTATTATCAAATTGACATTCAAATAGTTTTGAATCATGGCAAAAGTATGTGATTTGACGGGTAAAAAGCCGATCACAGGTAATCACGTTTCGCACTCTAATAGAAAGACGAAGCGTCGTTTCCTCCCAAATTTGCACGTTAAGCGTTTTTTCATTCCTGAAACAGGCGAATGGATTACACTTAAAGTGAGTGCTGCGGCAATCCGCACCATCAGTAAATTGGGTATTTACACGTATATTAAAAAATTAGAAAAGAAAGGCGATATCATTTTCAATTCAGAGCCAGGCTGTTAATAGCCCCTGTTTAATGATAATTTTGTCTTGATTCAATAACATTTACATACACTACTCGTATGGCTAAGAAAAGTAAAGGTAACCGCATCCAAATTATTTTGGAATGCACCGAGCACAAAACCAGTGGTTTGCCTGGTACATCACGTTACGTGACACAAAAAAACCGTAAGAACACTACAGAGCGTCTTGAGTTAAAGAAATACAACTCGATCATGCGCCGCTATACTGTTCACCGCGAAATTAAGTAATACTCCATTCGTGGCGATTGTGCTGCGATTGTATTTTTTATAACACATAATTACTCTGCTTCATGGCAAAGAAAGTTTCTAAAAACGCCCGTGTTGCCCAACGTGCTGCTAATGCAGGTTCTGGTAAGGATCACGTTAAGGTGATTAAGGCTGTTAAAGACCCAGTTACTGGTCGCTATACATATAAGCAGCAAATCGTTCACAAGGATAAGGTGAAGGATTTCTTTGCTGACGTGAAATAATTTTTATTTCATACCATTGCAACCAAAGCGAGGTGCTTGTCTTTAAAGGTTTAATCGCCTTTGGCAAGCTCCTCGCTTTTTTCTGCCCGTCCGGTAGTATTTTTCGTGCCTAAGCGCACTTATAGGTAGAGTTGGATTTTGAGAGCATCATTTTCCAGCATTTTGTCCCCTTATATGGCGCTATGGCACTCTTTTCATAAAGTTAGTGCCGTCACTCGACATTAGCCCATCGCCACTCTGTGGCACTCCTTTTTTAATGTCCACTTTTCAAGATTTGGGGCTCAACTCGGAGCTCCTCAAAGGTATTTCTAGCCTTGGCTTTGAAACACCTACACCTGTCCAAGAACAAGTTATTCCTCGTGCATTGGAAGGCGATCATGATTTGATCGCTCTTGCCCAGACAGGTACCGGCAAAACAGCCGCTTTTGGCTTGCCCCTCTTACAACGTATTGACCCAAGTGCTAAAGGCATTCAAGGACTTATCTTATGTCCTACCCGCGAACTGTGCGTTCAGGTAGCCAGTGACTTGGTCAATTATTCTAAATTCGCACACCAATACAAAGTAGTTGCCGTTTACGGTGGCGCAGGTATTACAGGCCAAATCGCACAGATCAAGGCCGGTGCACAAATTATTGTGGCTACGCCGGGACGATTGGTCGATTTGATCGAACGCCGCGCCGCCAAATTGGAAAATGTTGCTCGTATTGTACTCGACGAAGCCGATGAAATGCTCAATATGGGCTTTCAGGAATCGCTCGATACGATCTTGGGTGCCGCTACCGATCGCAAATCTATTTGGTTGTTCTCCGCTACTATGCCCGATGAGGTGCGTCGTATTGCGAGCAATTATATGAACAAACCAGAGGAAATCCGTATTGGTGGTCGCAATGAAACCAACCAAAACATTAGCCACCAGTATTATCTTTGCCGCGCCGATGACCGCTATGATGCCCTCAAACGCGTGGTAGATGCTAACCCGGGTATCTATGGCCTTATTTTCTGCCGTACCAAAAACGATACCAAGGAAGTAGCCGAACAGATGATCCGCGATGGTTATAATGCCGATGCTTTGCACGGTGATTTGGCACAAAGCGACCGCGACCGCGTGATGAACCGTTTCCGCGAGCGCAACCTCCAACTCCTTATCGCAACCGATGTGGCAGCACGTGGTATCGACGTGAGCGAAATTAGCCACGTCATCAACTATGGTATGCCCGATGAACCGGAGATCTATACCCACCGCTCGGGCCGTACAGGCCGTGCAGGTAATACAGGTATCAGTATCAGCATCGTTACGCCTAAGTTTGAGGAGAAGATTATGCAGATTGCGCGCAAAACGAAAGCAAATTTTGAGCGTTTGCCGATCCCAACGGGCGTAGAAGTGTGCGAAAAGCAACTATTCCATATCATTCACGGTATTCATACGCAAGAAGTGAGCGAAGCAGAAATTGAGCCTTATATGCCCAAAATCTACGAAGAACTCAAAGATCTTACGAAAGAAGAACTGATTAAGCGTTTTGCGAGTGTCGAGTTTAACCGCTTCTTGGCTTATTACCGCAGCGCACGCGATATTAATATCGGTGCTAAATCGGGTAAACGCCGCGAAGGCGAAGCAGGTGGAGATGGCTTTGCGCGCGAACGCGAACGCAGTGGATTGGTACGTTTGTTTGCCAATATCGGCGATATGGACGGAGTTACCAAAAAAGAATTCCTGAGCTTGCTTACCGGCGAATTTAAAGTACCAGGCTCTGCTATCGGTACAATAGATGTCAACCGCGCTTATATGCACTTCGATATTGGTCAAGATTTTGTACAAACAGTACGTTTTGGCTTAGAAGAATTTACGATTAATGGCCGTCGCGTACGCGTGGACGAGGCTTCTGCCCGCTCTGGCGGTGGTGGCGGCGGTGGTGACCGTGATCGGAAATTTGGCAAAAGCAGCGGCGGCGGCGGCGGCGATCGCGATAAAGGCGGCAAATGGGGTGGAAAACCAGACCACAAACGTAGAAGGTAGGATTTTTCCTTTAAATATTAAAAAGCGTACTTGTCTTGAAAAGGGTGGGTACGCTTTTTTTTGTATCTGTTTGGATATTTGTAAAATTTGTAGGAATATTGCATCTTTATTTTACTTATTTAACTATAAATACATGATGCAAAAAGCAATCAAAATTATTGGGCTGACCCTTTTGGTCGCCATTTTCACTACTGCGTGCAACCGTTTTTACAAAAATCCGGACTTCGCAAAAAAAACGGTAGATCACAAAACCATCGCTATTCTGCCTTACCAGATTGTGATTACTGGACGATTACCCAAGGAAATGACTCCCGAAATAAAGGAAAAAATTGAAGCGGCAGAAAGTATAGGGTTCCAACGCAATTATTACACCCAAGTCCATACCGTAGGCACACGAAGGCATCCATTATCTGTGATAGTGCAGCCTGTAGAGCGTACCAATCAGTTATTGTCCGATAAGGGTATTACGCCCACTGCCAGTTGGGATAAAGACCCACAAGAACTGGCCAAAATACTGGGTGTGGATGCTGTTGTTCGCAATAAAGCCATTAAAGTTCGTTTTTTGTCTGATCTGGAATCATTGGGTATTGATTTGGGGACATTGGTATTATCCTCTATTCTGGGCGTACCCATGTTTGGTTTCACGCGCACCAACGAAGTAGAAGTGACTTCCAATATTATTGCCGCTAATACGGGTGAAAACCTGTTTTCGGGCCGCGATGAAGTGCGGGTGGACTGGTCGCGCCCTGCCAACGAAGCCATTGAACAAATTAACCGACGGATTGTGCGCCGGTTTCCGTATGTGAAAAAGTAAGGAGTGATTTTCTACTGGGATCTAATGGAGGAGACAAAGGTCTTTTGCTCCTGCATTAGATCCCAGCAGATACGACCACTTAGGCTCTTACTCGAACCGCACCAACAAACCCAAAGTTGGCATATTATCGAAATCAAAATCCTCGGCACGTAAAAAATTGAAGGCCGTTTCTAAGTACAGCGGGCCATATATCTTTACCTCAGCGGCTAAGCGTAGGTTGCCCCACCATTGACCTGACTCTTTTTGAGGGCCGTCAGTAGGGAAATTTGTAGTACGTATCGTATTGCCACGGTAATACCCCAATTCGGCAGAAGTACGTATCCATTTCCGAATAATGGGTGTCCATTGAACAAAACCACCAGTCATGTGGGTCGTTTGTCGATCAAAGTTCTCAATATTTTGGATACTCAAGAAAGAGCCTACGCCTACGCCAATGTGGCGGCTTAGGCTTACGGCCAATCGTGGATTTAGAAGTGGTACTGAATAATCGGGCGTGTTGCCCCGGTCAACCAAGTTAGCCGAAAGGCCCGCAGTCAGATTAGGCTGAAACTTGTTTTGAGCCGTTGAAGCATATACGGATAATAATGCAAAGGCCAAGAATATGATTTTTTTCATTGTAATAAAGTTTTTAGTTGCGAATATAAATAATATTTTGAGTAAATTTTTCTCCTTGACGCGTATAAGCCAGAACATAGTTGCCTGAGTTTGGCAATTGAATTGTACTACTATTTTCTATCGCCTGCGACCACACAATTTTCCCCGAAATATCATACAGTGTAAGTACGCCCTCTGTTCTATTAGATTGCACCGATATAATACCATCCACTGTTGGATTTGGAAAAACATTAAAAGGAATGGATGAAAAAGATTTATCCACCACGCTACTAACGCCTTTAATACTCAGTTCTCATCCGCATTAATGGTACCGATTTTATTGGGCAACAAACTTACCTCATCAGGGATGAATGTAACGGGAGTAACCCAATCGTTGACAAAGACTTGGCCAAAGCCCTTTAGGCTAAAAAGTAAAAAAGTAATGATTAGTATTTTTTTTACGATATTATAAACTGTAGCAATTAACTGTAAAACACAAAGTTTCTTGATCCGTTTGTAGTACTTAAAAACGGATCTAATAGAGGCGAATACCTCCATTAGATCCGTTCTTTTTTTGCTCATTGCCTTCTATTGAGTGCAGCCACTGCCTTTTTCTGCTGCTTAAGGTCTTTAGTTGCAAAATATACACCTGTAAATCCAGTTGCAATAGTAGCAATATCGAGCGCAAGATTCCACCGGTCATAACTGGACTTATTTATTGTTGCAAATTTAAAAATTACATTTACTGAAGCCACCAGGGCGGATGTTCTTGCCCAATCCCAATTCCTTTTATGGTAAATTTCGGATTTTATTAATTCTTTATTCGCAAGGGGGTATGGCGCAAAATGTGATTTTAGTTCGGGCCTATAGTCCTCCGAAAAAAAATCGTTAAAGATGATCCGCTCATCGCCGCGATATAGATGATAGTTACCCAATAGTCCTTTCTTTTCCAACACATAAGGTACAGTATCCACCACATAAGCAGGACTGGAGAACGCTCTATTCACAGCCTGCCGATGCTCCGGTGCATTCCGATTGGGTATAAAGGAATAGTTTAAATCGCTCAAATACTGTGCCGTTAAGGTACTAGCCATCAACTGAACTCCAACAAGGAGGATTATCCATGTTTTTTTTGTCATAAATAGGTGTTTTTAAATAAAAAAATGTAATTATTTCGCTATCTTATACTTCCCCCTCATTTTTCCGTCGGTTAAGGTACGCCATAGATTTTTATCTCTATTTCTAAACATATCTCCTCTAAACTCAAAAGTAATATCATACAAATAATAAGTATCAAACTCCTCTTTACTGATGGCTACACAGCGGAGAAAGGCTTCGGATGGTTGCTGCCCCAGAGACTGAAAGTTAATACTAGCAGAGGTAAGCCCACCTCCTGGAATGAACAGAACATCATAAAAGACATTGATCGCTAGATTAAACCTACCGGTTGGATCTCCCTCTACAACCCCTTGCTTGTGCATCGGGTAGTCTTGGCCGATTTTGAATAAACTATCGATAATAACGTGTGCTGGACGTTCCACCGATGTAGCATACACCACCTCAAACTCTACTTCATCCTCTAATTCCCTATTTTCGGATAGTTCTAAGTCGGTAAACCTAGATAGTCTAGCAGCAAAGCAATCTTTGTCCCCTACTAGAAACGAATAAAGATGGCCATTTAGTAATGTCCCGTTAGACCCAGTAATAACCGTAATTGCTTTTGCAAAATAAGAGGTATCCCTACCGCCTTCGGCATCCATACAAAATGGAGTGCCATCCAAGTTGGCAGATATAAAGTAATCGCCTGTAATACTAGTACAACCAAAATCAGCGCGTTGTAGCGCATTCCAACTCGCTTCTGAAAACCATGCGCGTTGCGGGTCTTCGGGTTCTTTTTTGCTGCACGATAGTAGGGTGACTAGAGCAAGTGTGAAAGTGAAAAAGTACGTGGTATTTTTCATGTTTTTTTATTTGTCTATGGTAAATGTCATTTTGTTGTGCTGTTCCGTTTTTTATATTGCTCCAAAGTGCATTTCCTTCATACAACCGTTTGATCGCTTCTTGCTCAAATACCCCATAATCAAAGTCGGATGGCTTCGGAGTATTTGACGACTCTTTATTGCTCTTTTTCTTGCGCAAAGTTATTTACTTTCGTTTTATCTTTGACACACTGTTTAGAACACTCTCGTCGTAAAACTCTGATGAACCGCCGTGATACGAGTCCCGTACGTCCGGTGGTGTGAGAGAATGGAGCGTTAATATCCTCATCCTACTTGGTTGGCAGCACTCTTACTTGTTTACCAAAAATCCAATGTTCAATTCACAATCTTCTAACCTATTCCAAAGTTTTTCTCCATAAACATCTGTGTAGATATTCAAGGAAAATTTGAAGGTAAGATTGTATTTCACGCTATCCGCCAGTTCCTGTTTGTCAATTTTTGTACACTCGATATAACTATCAGTTTGGCTACCGACAGTCGAACTCCACATGGTATCGCTTCCGCCCAACGGACTTTCTCTACCACAACTGACAGGCATGACAACGAAAAAATCACCAAGACGATCATTTGAATTTTGACTAAAATTCAATCGTCCTAATTTGATGGTTTCATCAATCGCAGTTGAGATATTTACATACTTGTCCAAGTTGAAGCCCAATAAAATTGAAAAATCAGGGGGATGTGGATACCCTTTAAAATAATTGGTATCTACTAATCCGAAAGCATAACGAACATGACCTGCTGAGGTTCCGTTGACTATGGTGATTGTTGACACATAAGGCTTAAATGATTGAGTTGCATCAGACCAATAAAAGGCTTCATTGTTAATTGTTCCCTTACAATAATTAGTACTTGGAGGCATTAGTGAGATAAATTTTAGTGCATCCATACATTCCATCTTGAATTTATCATAAGGCGACAATTCAGATTTATTGCAAGCAAA
>JBEAVK010000121.1:0-8163 GCA_041160955.1 Bacteroidota bacterium | reverse complement strand
GATAATGTCTCAACAAACCAGTATTAATCCAATAAAGTGCTTTGCATATTGAACCTTCCGCTAATAGAATATCACCTTTAAGAATCAAACTAGATTTTATAACTTGGTTAATCGCTTCTTCATGTGCTATTGGTAAAACAGTTATTTTTTTTATGAATTCTATCATTTGAATTTAAGTCTTTTTAGTTTGAGAAGTCGGTTTGGTATAATTGCCGCTAACGGGGGCATGGCTGCACACCGCCGCGTTTAGCGGGCGGTTGACAGCCATGCAAAGATGGCGGCTATATTTTTATTATTTTATACGATACCCTAAGTGCTTTTTCCTGCATCCTTACGATGTAGGCTCCAATAGGCAGGTCGTGAATATTAATGGATTGGGTTTCATTTTGAACTGGTATCGTTCGTACTAATTTACCAGATATATCGAAGATCTCAATTTTTTCACCAATCGGGTTACTGATGTTTAGAATATCACTCGTTGGGTTGGGATACACTTTTATTTTTGAAACTGCCTCGACCTCGTATGTACCCGTCGTACCGCTGCATAGGGTATCTATACAGCCGTTTTTATCCACTTTGATAAGAAGGCCATATACTTTACCTTCGGCAAAATTTTGAACGTATCCTGCTGCCACGGTACTACCTCCTGGCAGTTCTGTTATTCCTCCCAAATATTGCTCGCAATCTTCAATCGGTTCACAGTTATCAAGATACCTCCAGATGCCTTCCCCATTCGGAGCAAACTTATAAATAAAACAACCCCCAACCGATGCCTCAAATGCGCTTCGGCCCGTTACAATATAATTTCCATCGGAAGTGCTTTGAAGGTCAATTGATTGGTTAGCAGAAGTTGGATAATTCCCGAAATACTGCTCCCACACCAAATTAAAATTACTATCCCTACAAACAATCTTGGGGCGCATACCAAAATCATCTATTTGCCCGGGCATTGGAATAAACTCCGCAGTGGTGTACAGCCAATTGCCATTTGGCATTTTCAACATCCTTGTTGCTACACCATTTTCCACATTTTTGGGGCTTTCCCACTCATCTTTGATATTTCCAAGGCTGTCAACCGTTAGTATCCATGTCCTTGTCCATTTGTTGATAATTGGGCCATTATCAGGTGTATAGTTCTTGAACCCCGGTAACACAATGGTATTATCATCAATAATGTATGGCTCTTCAATGCCACATCGGCGATTCGGGACTCCATAGTACTTCCGCCAAATTTCACTGCCCATCGGATCAGATTTGATGAGCATGCCCTCGGAATCATACTGATAATTTGATCTGCGACCCGCAAGTAAGATATTTTGATTCCAGTCAATACAATGGTAAAGCCAAGACTGTAATCCATCCACAGGTATTACTACGGTTGAAATTCTTCCTAAGTCGTTATAAATAGACAAATAACTGGAAGTAATATCCAAAATTTGTCCCATTGCGTACGTGAGTCCATTGTTTGACTGATAAATACTGTTTTGAATTTGTGGAGTTACAGCATCGTTTGGGTGAAAATATATATCAGTAAATAATACATTCCCATTAGTATCTAACTCCATGTTAAGTAATCCATTCAGTGCATTATTGGATGCAGTATCGGTCAAAAACTGTCCAGTAGTGATCAGTTTTTCTCCGTCCCAAACTATATCCACAAAGGTTGCCCCCGTTGTTTCACCGTTGTATAGTTTTCTAAATCCGGGTTGTTGGCCAATACAACATAGAGGGAGTATAATCAGTAATATGATAAATAGGTATTTCATAACCAAAATAGAATAGCCTGCCTTGCCAACAACAGGTTGACACAACGAACAGAGTAAAGAAACTTATTTAATAATAGTGATACGACCAGTCTGAATCAACCCATCGGCATCCAAAATAGTGTAAAAACAAACACCAGACGGGGTATTGCCTGTTTGCCACTCAATATGATCGGTATTGTTTGTGCTAGCGGGCGATTGCCATAAGGTACGCCCATTAGTATCCGTTACGACGATGCGTGTACCTGATAGCGGCTGCGCATCCACGCGGGCAAACCTGACTATCTCTTTTGCAGGATTAGGATAAGAAGTTATTGACCGCCCTAATTGTTCGGTGTTTTTCACTGAACTCAACTGGCAATCACCTATCTGAAATTCTACAGTATTATTTTCGTGAAAACAGTTCAAATTAACCCAACTATCAAGTGTAAACATATATGCTGGATTCATTGGAGAAGATTCCGCCCCAATGCCTTCAATCCAAAAAGTATTGATAAATGTACTCGGCGGGAATATAATGTTAAGTCTTTTCCGCTTTTCCCCGGAGTTGAGGGTAATTGAATCAATTGATGTTACTTTGATTTTAGTAAGTATATTAAAATCAGGGTTTTCTATTTCAAACTCCTCGCCAATGTTTAAATTGAAATTATAAATCTTTACTTCCCTCTCCGTTATATTTTTCTTCATAAAAACGATTCCATTTTCTTCCCGGTAGTATTCGCCAACTGCAAACAAGGGGTATAGATTATTGGAATTTAGTCTAAGGTAGGCAACTGAATCAATGATAACAGTATCATTAAACCAGTATTTATAGGTATCGCAATTTATCTGCCCTAGCGAATAGCGACAATCATCCGTCAACCACTCATTTGATGGACTGACAAATACTTGCCCAAATAAGGAGTAGGGGCTTATTGATAAAAAAAGGGTAAATAGCATTATGCGCAATATGTTTTTCATAATCAAAATAGTATAGCCCGCCATGACAAAGACAGATTGACATGGCGGGCGAGTGAAAGAATGTTATTTAATGATGGAGATACGACCGGATTGAATCAATCCTTTAGCATCCCGAATAGTGTAGAAATAAACACCAGCGGGGGCATTGGTAGTCTGCCAGATGATATGATTGGAACTGTCCATACTCGCGGGCGATTGCCAGACGATACGTCCGTCGGTATTTGTCACCACGATGAAAGTGCCCGTTAATG
Source organism: Bacteroidota bacterium (assembly GCA_041160955.1). GTDB lineage: Bacteria > Bacteroidota > Bacteroidia > Chitinophagales > Saprospiraceae > M3007. The sequence continues at coordinate 5,189 of JBEAVK010000121.1, read as the reverse complement.
ACTGTACATCCATGCGGGAAAACTTGACCATATCCTTCGCCGGATTGGGCGATACTATATATAGATCAGTTTTTTGAACGCTCACTCGCTCGTTCGGACTTCGTTCTTTGCTTCCCAATGGCTTTGGCAGAGGCGGGAAGTGATACCCCTTGACGGTCAGGATATTCTTGGCCCATGCCGCACTAATCCCTTTACCATTATTGGCATAGCCCAGTAATTGCTGAACTTTGGACGAAGATAACCCGCTGACGGATTCGCCTTGCATGATCTGCATAATTGCGCGGTAGTCATTCAGGTCGGACAATTCGCTTTCCGATAGATTGTATTTGCTTGAAATAGCATCAAGTTGGGCAAATGCTTTGCTGTTTTGACCTTTGGCTAAAAGATCACGTGCTACAACCATATCCGATACCGGCGATTCCATCTTCTGCCACCAGACACGAATAGAGTCAACGTTATAAGTTGTTGAATCAAAAACCATGTGTAGGCTCAGGGTATTGGACAGTTCGTCCATACGCGAGCGATAGCCCGCTGCAAGGTTTGTTTTTTGTTCTACCAAGGTAGCATTACCAGGTTGTTGCACCGGTATTTCTGATACGGCGGATAGATACGACCCACGCTTAGCGTCATAATCAGCCTTAATAGCCTGCCATTCGTCTTTTTCACGGCAAGGAGGAAGGCAGTAGTTGCTTTGACATGTATTTGGGTCAACATCTGAAAAAGCCAATCCAAGGTGATAAAGCGGTTTTTCTGCATTCCCGTCATGAAAATACCTAGCCTGTGGCCCATTGTTCTCAAAATCGCCCTTTGGTGAATTTGCCAATGTAAAGACATTCCCAGCTGCTATGAAATTACTTGTACCAGTAATTTCCAAGCCCTGATTCCGTCGAATATCACTACTTGGGTACACATAAAAATCATGGTTTTGATTTGTGTTGGTATTACAAAGGTAGTAGAGGCCACGAGGAGGAATGATACCTATTGCTGGTACTGCGTTATTCTCGTCAGCAAGATTACCTGCCTCTACGTTGGTGTAGGTGTTGCGGCGTATCTTGTTGTTGAAATCCCCAAGGTTTTGGCAGTAAGAGCCGTAGGTATAGTCTACGTTGTTTTCTACTTTGATAAACTGATTTTCTTGCAATTCAAATCCGTTAGCCCCGTTCTCAATAAAGACACCGTACTGTGCATTAGTGTATGGAGTATTACCCGAGTAAGAGTTGGCTGGGGGCAATTTGCCCATATTAAAGGTATTACCTACAATAGTACCTTGGCTCACAAAACGGTTATGGATGCCATAAATACATTCAGAAAAAGTGGCTTGTTGCACGGTATACGGCACGTTTACAAAATCGTCAGAGGTGCTGATTGTGCTGTCGATTCCTGATTGAGCAGTACCGACGTACACGCCATATCCTAAACCTTTGAACCCTGTATGGTCGTAACTGGTCGGTGGGAAGGTATTGCCGATGCCCAAAGATGTTACAAGAAATCGTGCGTCTGTGGCTTTGACACCATAACCATAGTCGTCTGCGCCCATAGGGTTTTTAATGCTGCGGTCGTTGGTAAAAGAGCAGCCAGTTATAATGATGCCGCGCACCTCTAACATTTCGACACCAGCATTTATATCCGATGCAGTAAAGTCGTTGTTCCATAGGAACGTACAATTGCTAATACTGCCCAAATGACTGCGCGGTTGAACAGGATTTGAGAATGGCCAAAAGTTAGAATAAGGTTTGTACTCTATGCCCGTACCGTTATTCGCCAACATACTTTCCTTGGCATAAACGATACCTCCAGCAATCAACTTTATCGCTGTAAGGGCATTCTCGACAGTTGAGCCGCTGTTCACAAACACCCGACCATGTTTTCCTGGTGTAAATTGTGATTGCCCGCTCTCGCCTTCGGCTACTATGCCCTTCCAAGGCTGGTCTTTGCACAAGTTGGTTAGTTTAGCACCGTTGATATTGAGCCTTCCACCAGGCTTGACTATGATACCCGTTCCATTGGCAAATCTCACCTCACAGTTGATATTAAGTATCGCGTTTTTCTCTACGATGATATTCCTGTTGATATTGACAAGACTTGTCCAAGTCACGGTAGTCCCGGATGGGATGGAGTAGTCTGTATCAATTTCCTGGCAATTGTCGGCCCAGGATACCCTTGCCATCGGAGTATTCAAGATATAATTTTGAACAACCTCCCACTGGCAGGGCGTAAGGGCATCGGGCAGTCTGGTGTTTGTAAAAGGGGCAAGATTTACCCCTTGGGACATCAAATTGTTGGAAAAATCCCATTTACATCTGGTCGTATCAGGTGGCATACCCATCGGACATATGATCCTTGCTGGATTCGCAAGATCGCAGGTTGCTAACGACGGACAGTTTGGGCCACAATGCGCCTCAGGGTCAACATCATCAAACCTGCACTGGTTGCCGCAGAAGGAAACATGATCAAGTCCCATTGCATGCCCGAACTCATGGTTGAGTGTTCGAGCATATACTCCCAAGCCCCAAAATTCGGCGTGACAGGAATAAATCCCATCAATATTCACGGGACACGAAGTCATGCATGGAAGGGCACTGGGTGGGACAGGGACATTCCCGCTCCAACAAGCTGGCGTACCATTGCTATTGAAATTATTATTGATGTTTATGTTGACGACTTTCCCCGCGTACATGCCTGAATTAGGGTTGTTACCAAGCCAAATACCGCCAAGGTCGTCTCCTGGTAAGCCTTCTGTGTATATCTTGTATCTCCATTTTGCATTAGGCACGATGGCCGGGATTACGCCATTGGGGCCAGACTTGTTGCTCAGTCCCATGCCTGCCAATTGGCTGTTGGCAATGTCAATAAACTGATGACCAATTAGCACTGCCGAATCGGGCGTAAAATTCAGCCCATTGGGGCCATTTTTAAAAAAAAGGTTCACATAGATCGTAAATGGAGCAGATACATCATAGGTCGAAAAGTCAATAGAGCAGGCTCCCGGCGGTGAGGTGGGCGGGGACGGTTGCCCAGACGGGAAGTCCGGGAGTGTACAAATAAACGGCTGTTGGGCGTGAGCCGAAAAGGCCAACAACAATGAAATAATAAAAACTAAAATGATTTTCATAGTGATTGAAACATAATTGGTGTAACCTTTATTTTCGTATAAAGGCAAACGTCTTACTCGCTTCTTTTTAGTGGTGCTTTCAGATCTAATCCCACCGACGGATTGAAACTTCGCTTTTTTTACTATCCAACAGCCTTTTGAGATATACCGTAAAGCGGTGACTTGTGCTGTTAATATTTTTATTTTTCGGTTTCTGCCATCGGCTGCACTCACGCTGTGCCGCCCTGCGTTGGCTTTGCGGGTTGGGCTTGGGCGGCATAGGCGTTGAGTGCATTGTTAGCAGTTTTATTTACATTTCGATTTGAGGCTATTATAGTCTTCCATGTTAAGGTATTCAGCCGTGCAATATTTTTGCAATATTGATAAATCAGGCTTTTCAAGCACACCTCTCTCGAAAATTTCGTGTAGCCTGTAAAACAACGACTTTCTAAACTTATTAATTAAGTCATCTACCTTATTCATTAGAAAAGAATAATGCTCATTTGTCAATATTCCTTCTGATAAGTCGTCTGTCAATTCGTCTCTTTTCTCAATAAGTTTGTGAATGGAAGGAATGATTTTAATTGATATTATACTGATTTGATTTTCATTAATTTCTGGTTGAAGATAATCTTTAATTTTACCTTTTTCTTCATCCGACAATTTTAAAAACTCATTGTATTTATTGATTTCTATTTGAGGCAACCTATTATTAGGAATGTCATTTGAAATTTTTTCCAATTCGTCAACATAATTGTCATGCCGTAATTTAGAAATTCCCCATACTGAAAGAGTAACTATTCCAATTGCGGATATTAGAACAGAAGCAAAAAATATAAGAAAGTTTCTCAAAATAATCCAAAATGAATTTGTTTGAGAATTCTCATAAATATCAAGAAACTTGAACTCTTCCAATGGGAGTTCATTTTTCCTTTCTACTTCAAGGTCCTTAAATTTGTTTAGTATTTTTTTTATGTCTTTTGGAGGGGTGTCGTGACTGGTAATCAAATAACAATAAGTTCCAAACGTTGCGATTTTATCCATTTCTATGTTAGAATAAATCTGAGTTCTATCTGAAACTCTTTTAAAATCAGTAATTCGCAAATCTAATTGATACTTTCTGTTAAGGTCGGAAGTAAGCGAAGGCTCAATACTTGCTAACCCAAATTTATGGGTATTTAGTAAGTTTTCAACTTTTTTGAGTGGTGTTCCCGCTACAAGCATCATCGAGCCAATTCTTCCTGCGGCTAAGGCATCATAGCCTTCCGAAATTTGGAAGTTAACTACTTTTTCGCCAATAAATGGTAGTTTCTCGGTATCAGGTTTGTTTTTGTTAATCTCTTTAATTTGATTGTTTAATTCATTGATGATGTAAGAGGCAATGATTTTTGTGCCTCCTCCAATCGGTCCAGTAGAAATGCTAATGCTCGAAAGGTATCTTAATGTTTTTTCATCGGTATTTGTTGAAATGCTGATTTCTTTGATTGCATCATTTTTTTGAAAAATAATATGCATTCTTTCAAGATACAGAGGCGACACATAATTGAGTTGTTTCCTTATTACGTCATTGGACGAGTAAATATCATCTTCAACCAACCCAAAAGCGTTGTCATTTGTCAAGACACTCAATGGGTTTTCATATCCTCCGTTTGTTGCAACATTTGTAATGTTGATATCCCAAAAGTGCTTTCTAAACCAACCTTTATGTTCGTCTAATTTTTCAACTCCCGAACCAATGTCAAAATACATACCTCCGTCTCTACCCGAATATATTTTGTAGTTTGGAGTTGTTAATCCAAAATAGTCGAAAAAATTCAATTTCTTATCGTAAAAATCTACAAGTAGGCAATACAATAAACCTGAAAGTAAAATGGCAAGCATTCGGAGTTTCCCAACTTTGCCATGGAAAAAGGTCTTAACTTGTTTGATTGTGATATCCTTCCAGTTCATATTTATTTTTTTTTATTTTGTTACTGCTAACGAAAGTACTGCTGATGTAGCCGCGTTTAGTCGGCTATGACAAGCAGTGCATAGTTCTATGCATTTTACCTAAGTTTGTTGAAATTATCTGTTCCTAAACTACCAGAGATAAATGTCT
>JBEAVK010000090.1:0-3229 GCA_041160955.1 Bacteroidota bacterium | reverse complement strand
CAGTACAAGGTAGTGTACAAGTTACTGGAATAACTTTACTACAAGTTTTTGTTACTGTTTGACCATTTACATTTGTAAATTTAATGGTATGGGTTACTAGCCTAGTAGTAAGACCAGTTGGACTTTGGGCAAAACTGTGCGTTGGATTAATAAGATTACTGGAACTAAATGCGTTTTGCCATTGAGGATTTCTAAAGAATTGCCATTGGTGTGCTGCTTGCCCTGTAAAGGAAGACTGAAAAGAAAATACGCACCCATCTGGAGTAAATGTAAAATCAGCTTCGGGATCACATGTTTGAGCGTGAATAGTTGCCCCCATAAATGTAAAAAGAAAAAGACTTAAAAGCAGCCACAAATAATTCCTTTTTTTATTTTGAATAAATGGGGGGGGGGAATAAAATTTCGTTAAATGTAATTTTTTCTGTACAAAAATAAGTTGTAGTCATAAAATAATTGTTTACGCAAAAAAAGCCAAAAACACATACATGGAAAATGGTTATTGTTTTGCAGGTTAATAAAGCATAAAGGTAATATCAAAAATATTTTCACAAAGCATAAATTGAAAAAAATACTTTTTTAATTGGTTATTTAACTAAAAAAATGAGGATTAGTATAATATTCCGAAAATTGTTACCTATAAAATAGCCAGAATACTCATCAAAATCCACCATTTCGTACAAAACTAGAAACAGCATAAAGCGGAAATACTTTAATGTTCTCATAAGTAGCAAAGTTTTCAGTAGAAAAGCGATAGCCAAATGGCGTGTTTTTTTCCTGTATAAAAGCACGAAGGCTTTGCATTTGGCCTTTACCAGATGATTTTATTTCTACGGGAAATATTGCAAAATGAGCGGCTTGCGAAAAGGATCTTTCTTCCATTCTTCTAAGTATTTGTCAATCAATCTATTATAATAGATTTTTAGAAAAGTAGGGGCAAAAAAATAATGATTTATTAGAAAAGTCGGGGCAAATATAGGTTTTTATTGGAAAATTCGGGGCAAAAAAACAACGGTTTATTAGAAAAGTCGGGGCAAAGGTTTGATATAGTTGAAAAACAGTAATTAAAAACCACACATTTACACACATCTGTTTACGATTTATTTATAACAACATCCATTCCTTTATATTTTCTTTATACTTATTGCCCGACCTTTGTACCATCAAAAAACAAAAACTATGGCAAAAGAAATCAATAGCAAGGCTCATATCGCAATTGCGGTGTTTTCAGTAAGCACTGTGGCGGCTATTTGTTACACTTTTGTAGATTGGATGGGTTACCGCTCGGTCGCGCTGGTATTATTACTTGTTGTGTCGATATTGGCCACGCGTCTTAGTTTATTATCGATCGTGATCGCTGCTGTGGTAAGTGCTGGTGTCTGGGATTATTTTTTTATTCCACCCCAGTTTGCCTTTCATATTAGCAGCGGCGAGGATATCCTCTTTATCGCAATGTACTTTATCGTTGCATTATTGAATGGTATTATCAATTATCGACTTAGGCAATTAGAACAAATGAAAAACAAGCACGAGGAACGTTTAAAGGCCATTAAACTCTACAATACACTCTTTAGTTCACTTTCCCATGAGTTGCGTACACCTATTGCCGCAATTCTTGGTGCCTCTGATGCATTACAAGAACAAGATGCAATACTATCCGAAACACAAAAAAAAGAATTATTATCAGAGATATCATCTAGTTCTTTGAGGCTTTCGGAGCAAGTTGAAAATTTGCTCAATATGTCCCGATTAGATGCCGGTGTTGTCAAGGCTAAATTTGCTTGGTGCGATATTACTGACCTGATTTTTGGTGTTGTGGAAAAATTAAAATCCGAAGGGAGCAATCATTCTGTAGAAGTGATCATTCCAGACGAGTTTCCGCTGGTACAACTTGATTTTGGATTGATGGAACAAACACTTCAAAATCTATTATCTAATGCATTCAGACATACACCAGAGGGCACAACTATTCGTATTTCGGCCACTATACTCAACGACAAGACAGGTTATTTTGATCAAAACTTACCTTATTCTACCAATAAAACTGCTATTCATCATACACAGAATACGTATCGTTTACTGATTGAAGTGGCTGATAATGGGCCAGGTTTTCCAGCATCTGAGATGGAATATGCTTTTGATAAATTTTATCGATACCCGTTAACAAAAGCCAATGGTACTGGATTAGGTTTGTTTATTGTTAAAGGATTTACAGAGGCTCAGGGTGGCGACGTGACACTATCTAATAAAACAGGTGGTGGCACTAAATTCACCTTGGAGTATAATACAGAAATTTTAAGCCAAGCAGTACACCATGGATAATAAAAACAAAATCCTGATCATAGAAGATGAGGCGGCTATCCGAAAAATGCTGGAAATAGTGCTCCAATCCAGTATGTTTAGTACAATCATGGCGACTACGGCGAAGGAGGGAAAGATAATGGCTGCCATGCACCAGCCCGACTTAGTACTGCTCGATCTTGGATTACCTGATGATGATGGCCAAAACTTGCTCAAAGCCTTACGAGAATGGTATTCAAAACCTATTATTGTTTTATCTGCTCGGAGTGATGAAGCCGAGATTGTAGAAGCCCTCGATGGAGGTGCCAATGATTACCTTACTAAGCCATTTAGAACAGGAGAATTGCTCGCTCGTATTCGTTCGGCACTCCGATTAAACAATAATGATGTGGTTGATCCTTTAAAAAAATTTGGTAGCCTAAGTGTTGACTTATCCGCTCGGATAGTTAAACGAAACGATGAGGTCATCAAATTGACGACTACTGAATTTGCACTACTCTCCCTTTTTATAAAAAACCAAGGCAGGGCACTTACGCACCGTTTTATTTTACAAGAGGTATGGGGGCCTGGTTATGTAGAAAGAACCGAATACCCACGGGTTTTTGTAGGACAATTACGTAAAAAAATTGAAGAAAATCCAAACAAACCTAATTTAATTCTAACAGATTCCGGTATTGGATACCGATTTGTTGGATAAGTTTACTCATTTTAAATTATTTTTTATGCACACATCAGGCACCTCTCCTTCTAAAGTAACAGCCGCATCACTTTTGATCGCTTTAGGTATTATTTATGGCGATATTGGCACCTCTCCTTTATATGTACTGAAAGCGATTATCGGGACAAGAGAAATTAGTGAATTATTGGTATATGGCGGTGTGTCCTGCGTATTTTGGACACTATTTTTCCAAACCACCTTCAAATATGTACT
>JBEAVK010000077.1:0-49650 GCA_041160955.1 Bacteroidota bacterium | reverse complement strand
AAAACACCTGATTTCCAAAAAAAGCCACATTTATACACACGCAAATTCATTTCTTCCTTACATTTCGCCTTTAAAACAGAAAGTCCTTATGGCCAGTCTTATTTATAATGCTTCGGGTATGCTCGAAGATATACGTCCCGGTAGTGCAGATATTGCGATTTATGCAGGTCAGCAAGTACCCTTTATCACCGGATCGCAATTGCAGCGTTATGCCGGTATTATTTATTCGGAAAGTTCTTTTTTGGGCTTAGCCAGACAAATTAATCCCGCCAACCCCAGCAGGGAAATGGAGCGGGAATGCTTTGCTATTGCCGTCACTATGTACAATTATACCCGTGCCAAAGGTGCGGCTTTCCAGCGCGCAGGTCGTTTTTATGGCCTCAATGAATTGCTGGTGGACAGCGGTTATACCAAGGGGATCAATAGCCCTAAGTTTACGGAATACTTTAGCGCAGGTGGCGATGAAAGCAAGCGCAGGTTGGCAACATTAGCCGTAATTCGCTTGTTTATGCGCCAGTTTTGGGGTTTTGAAGATGTGCTTCAATCGCTCCAAGGTGCACAATATTGGGATGGTAACGACCTGTTCCGCCGTTTTCGCGACCATTACCGCGCCAAACATGGTTTTGAACTAAGTAATCCACTGCATGGTCGTCTGTACCAAAATGTAACGGTGATACAAGGTGCGCAAATCATCAGTTCTTGTGTTGCGTCGGAACCGGCTGTAAAGGCACGTCGCCAGTTTACATTTATGTCCACCATAACACTGGGCGGTACTATCTTTTTCCGATTGCATCCGCAAGCCGCTGCACAGGGCATTACGTGGTAAAATATGAATTTAAGTGAAATATTGACCCATTTGGGCGAAGAACGAGCGCAGTATTTTAATGCCATTTCGCCGCCGGTAATCCAGTCGAGCAATTTTGCGTTTCCCGATTTACACGCATTTAGGGCAGCCTTTTCCGATGAGTTAACGCACCATGTTTATTCACGCGGCAATAACCCAACTGTTCAGATCCTGCGCCGTAAATTGGCCGCACTGGAAAATACAGATGATGCGTTGGTTTTTGCCAGCGGCGCAGGCGCAATAGCGGCAGCGGTGATTGGCAATGTGGCTGCGGGCGATCACGTGGTATGCCAACAAGGGCCGTATTCTTGGACAACAGCGTTGCTCAAAAAACTACTCGCCCGTTTCGGCGTTACCCATACCTTCGTGGATGGTACCGATATAGCACATATTGAAGCCGCCATTCGGCCAGAGACAAAAGTCTTGTATTTGGAAAGCCCCAATACCATGACTTATGAATTACAAGACTTGAAGGCTTGCGCGGAATTGGCCAAAAAGCACGGCATTGTCACCATTATTGACAATTCGTATTGCTCACCGATCTATCAAAAACCCGCCGAATTTGGGATTGATATAGTGGTACATTCCGGTACAAAATACCTAAATGGCCACTCAGATGTGGTAATTGGTGTGCTTTGCGGTGCAAAAGCGATGGTAAAAAAGATATTTGAATCGGAGTTGATGACACTGGGCGGAATCGTTTCCCCGCATGATGCTTCGTTGGTCATCCGTGGATTGCGTACCTTGCCATTGCGGTTAAAACAAAGTGACGAAGGCGCAAAATACATTATTAATAAACTGGATGGACATCCTAATGTTGAAAAAATATGGTATCCTTTTCACGATAGTTTTCCTCAAAAAGAGTTGGCCATGCGTCAAATGAAAGGTTGCGGCGGCTTGTTTTCAGTACAGTTTAAATGTGATTCGATGGAGAAAATGGAAGCATTTATCCACCGGGTTCAGCGGTTTTTGATGGCCGTATCCTGGGGCGGTCACGAATCATTGATGATCCCGACTATTGGCTTTTACAATATACCGGGACGGAGTAATTCGCCTTTGCCTTGGACATTTGTGCGGTTTTATATCGGCTTGGAAGATCCCGAATGGTTATGGGAAGATCTTGAGGCAGCAATGGAGGAACTAACACCCTAGCCCCCGATCAACAAATCGGTAAGTTTTCCAAATTTTCCAAGTCCTTTCCCCATAAAATCCATAAAACCAGCAGCGGCACTGATCTGGTTGTATTTGCGTTTGAACTGTGGGTACATCGTAGCAAACTTCCGTACTTCTGCACTTTGGGTCATTTTTAAAATAAATCTGCCTTGCTCTAACATATTCATTTGTTCAAACGAGCGACCAGTTTGGGTCATAATAGTGGACATGGCTGCTTGATTATCCTTGTAATACCGTTGTACAATTTTGCCGCCTTTGGCTGGATTGATAGGTTTGAGTGCGGCTTCCATCACCCGAATACCGGAGGCCAATAGCGAATCAAGTTTTTGTTCGGCACCTAAATTATTCGCTTTAGATACACGATTATACATAGCCTGCTCCTTGTTGAGTAGTTTGGAGTAACGATTACAACCGGAACAGAGGACAAATAAAGAAAATATAATGATAAATTTTTGCATGTGTGTGTGTTATGAAAGCAAAGGTAGCACTGTTTGTCTGGTATCGACAAACCATCAATTTTTTCTTTGTTAAATATTATCGCTACCAATATTAATTCTACCTTTGAGTTCGATTTCCAAAGTACCATATTCCATCTTTTAGCGTAATATTTTATTTTAAAACACACAGCACTGTTTATGTTCTTTATGACTCGTTTAATCGCTTGTTTTTGCCTCTTTTTGCCTTTTGTTAATACTGCACAAAATGCTAATTTTATACTCAAAGCCACGGTTGATTTTCCCGGACAAACCCTTGCAAACGTATGGGGATATAGCGCGGGAGGTAAGGAATACGCCTTGGTAGGTGCAAGAAATGGCATGGTAATCATCGATATTACTGTACCAACGGCTCCTGTTCCGATTGATACCATTCCTGGGCCAAGCAACCTTTGGAAAGAAATCAAAACCTATGGTACTTATGCTTATGTGGTCTCTGAAGGCGGATGGGGCGTACAGGTCGTCAATCTATCTACTTTACCAGCGGGTAATTTGCCATACCAAAGTGTTTATCCTGTTATACCAGCAGGAACGGTAAATAGTTCGCATGCCTTGCACGTGGACGAAACCAAGGGTTATTTGTATCTTTATGGTTCAAGACTTAATAACGGTACTGATGTAGGTTATCCCATTGTCCTTAATTTGAATGGCACAACAGGAGGCATTCCAAATGCCTGGGCACCACAATACGCAGGTATTTACACTACTAATGGTTACGCACACGATGGTTATGTGGACAATGATTTTATGTTTGCAGGGCATATTTATGCAGGTAAATTTTCCTATGTAAATATGTCGAATAAATCGGCTCCGATAACACTGGCTACTACTTCAACACCTAATCTATTTACCCATAATACTTGGCGGTCGGGGAATACAATTTTTACCACCGATGAAACAACAAACTCATATCTCGCATCTTATACTATTGCCGATCCTACCGATGTAAAAGAGTTGGATCGGATTCAAGTAACACCGGGATCAGGGTCAATTGTACACAATACTTATATTAAAAACGATTATGCCGTTACGTCTTGGTACCGCGATGGCGTTGTGATTGTGGATGTTGCCCGTCCGGGAAATATGGTTGTAACGGGGCGTTATGACACTTATACATCAGGTTCAGGTAATGGTTTTGATGGCTGCTGGGGTGTTTATCCTTATTTTCCCTCTAATACTATTATTGCATCCAATATTGGCGATAACCCATCTCCGACGGTTGGTAAATTATTTATCCTGGAGCCTACTTATGTGCGCGGTTGCTACTTAGAAGGCATCGTAACTAATTCCGTTACTGGTGCTCCCCAAACAGGTGCGCTGGTAGAACTATTGAGTAGTGGAGTGGCTAACGAGACCACTATTACAGGCGGTAGTTATAAAATGGCACGTTTTGGCGGCGGTACTTATACACTTCGCGTCAGTAAAGCAGGTTTTAATACATTTACAACCACTGTTACACTTACATCTGGTGTATTAACCCTGCAAAATGTAGCCCTTGTACCCTCCGTATTACCGGTAGGTTTGACTGCGTTTGATGTATCTTTGCAACGCGACCGCACTGCTTTATTGGCTTGGCAGACAGAAACGGAAATAGACAATAAAGGCTTTGATATTCAACAAAGTACAGATGGTGTAAAATGGTCGAGCCTAGGGTTTGAACCAGGCAAAGGCGATTCCAACAAAAATACCAACTATCAATTTACAACTCCAACCCTCGCTACGGGCAATTGGTTGTTCCGCTTAGCGCAAACAGATTTGGATGGCTCTATAAGGTATTCGGATATTCGTAGTGTAACCGTGTTTGACGACGTTTTTCACGCTAAACTTACCCCAAATCCAGTGAGCGTTAACACCAGTTTATTGGTGCATTGGGGTGGTTCAAAAGAAGAAAGCATCCAAGTAGAGGTGTATAATAGCGGCCTTCAATTGGTGGGTACACCTACGCAAGTAATTAGGGCAGGGGATGACCAATCCGTTGATCTTCAGACAGATGGATTGCCTATTGGGCGTTATTTGGTGAAGGTAATCAATGGGTTAGAAGTGGTTACTTTGCAGTTGTTGAAAATATAGAATTATATCATTCTGAATAAAAACGCCCTATATGGAATAACTGTCCATGTGGGGCGTTTCGTTTTACTGTTACTGAATAGATATTTCCGCATAAGGTATAATCTATTTACAGGGTTTTCTTATAAAAACTTTAGGTGCAGCGCACCGTGACATTAATTTAATATAACTATCCTTAATCTAGGCCAATAATACATCAGTTACGATCACAGACAATAATTCATTCATTTTTGTTTATGTTTAAACAAAGAGAAAAATCGAAGCAAAGTATTTGCTAAAGGAATTCCAATAAGGCGATAAGGTGTGTTTTGTGCCTACTTCCTTGATATAATATTTCCTGTTTTAAAAAATAACCACAAAAATTTGTAGTATCAAAAAAACAATCTACCTTTGTTATGTTTAAACATAGTCCCTTTGAATATTAAAATAGATACCGAAAGCAAAGCACCATTACACTCTAAAGTAGAGAAAATGATGCGCGACCTGATTGAGCAACCAATTTACCGCAGTGGTGAGTTTTTGCCCAAAGAAGTAGATATCGCGGAGCAATTAGGCGTTGCCCGCAATACCGTTCGTCATGCCATTAGTAAATTGGTCAATGAAGGCTTACTCGTTCGTAAAAAAGGAGTAGGTACCAAAGTAGCCGTGGGTCGTATTCCTACGCGATTGGATAGTTGGTGGAGTTTTACAAAAGAGATGAAATCGAAAGGGATTGATGTGGTGAATTTTGAGTTAGATGTTCAAATTATTGCCGCAGATGATGAAGTGGCCACCGTAATGCACATTAAAAAAGGGACAAAATTAGTCCGCTTGTCTAGGTTAAGGGGTACATCGGATGGCCCTAGTTTATTGTCGCTATCTTGGTTTCATCCGCGTTTGAAAATGACGGGCTGGGAAGATTTTACCAAACCGCTTTATCAAATGTTGGAAGAAGATTTAGGGGTTATCGTGGCAGTATCTAGGGAAGAAATAAGTGCGATTAGTGCAGAGCAATTGTTGGCCGAAAAATTTGGTGTAGCCGTGGGTGCACCTTTGCTTTTCCGACAACGACTCGTAGCCGACTCTGATGGTAGAGTGGTAGAATTTAACAAGGGCTACTATAAAGGAGATGGATTTAATTATTCGATTGATATTGAAAGAAGATAATAATATGAAGCAACAATTACTCTTGGTTTTTCTTTTTGTGCTCAGCACCATTGCTGCACATACACAAACGATCACAGGAACGATCACTTCTGCCGAAGATGGATCCGTATTACCGGGTGTTAGTGTGGTGGTTAAAGGCACGAGAAACGGCACTACGACCAATCAAAATGGTAGTTTTGAGTTGGCGGGCGCACAAGGCGCAACACTGGTATGCGCCTTCTTGAGTTATGAAACACAGGAGGTTATTGTAGGTAACCAATCCATTCTTAAAATTGTACTACAACCCAGTGCTGGGCAGTTAAAAGATGTAGTGATTGTGGCTTATGGTACTGTTAAAAAAAGTGATCTCACGGGTTCTATTTCCTCTATATCTTCCGAAGATCTAAGCCTTACCGCACCCGTTTCGCTAGATCAGGCTTTGCAGGGGCGTGCAGCGGGTGTACAAGTAACACAGGTAAGCGGACGACCTGGCGGACAAACTTCCATCCGAATCAGGGGTAGTAGTTCCATCAACGCGGGTAACGAACCACTCTATGTCATAGACGGTATGCTCATCACCAGCGATAATGGCGAAACCAATGCAGGAGGTACTGCTGGTGCAGGCTTAAATGGATTATCTGCCATTAATCCAAGCGATATTGAGCGTATCGAAATACTGAAAGATGCTTCCGCAACAGCATTATACGGCTCAAGGGGCTCTAATGGGGTTGTGCTTATTACCACCAAACGAGGAAAGGCTGGTCGTTCTTCTGTATCATTAGACACTTATTATGGTGTGCAGCAAGTTTCCAAGCAATTGAACATGCTCAATGGCGAAACCTTTGCTCATTTTATGAACAACTACAGCAAAGATTCCGGTCTTCCGCTGGATGCACGCTATTTAATTCCCGAAAAAATAGGCGAAGGCACCGATTGGCAAAAGGCCATTTTCCGCCAAGCACCCATGCAGAGTTACCAAATAAGCGTTTTAGGGGGGAGTGAAAATAGTCAGTACTCGGTGAGCGGCGGTTATTACAAACAAGAAGGTGTGATCCTCAATTCTGATTTTGATCGTTTTAGTATTCGTACCAACCTCGATCAGAAAGTAAATAATTGGCTAAAAATAGGTAGTAGTATTAGCCTAAGCAAAATACAGTCGAGGGGCGTACTTACCGGTGCCCAAAGCGCAGGAACAGGCACATTGCTTCCAGGCGCGACGAGTTCGGCACTCCTCTTTCCGCCTACTTTACCCGTACTCGACCCCGCCGAAAAAGGTGGTTATACCCTCAAAGACGACCGAGGAAGGAATATCGGCAATCCAGTGGCTGATGCCCTCGAAACAGACAATATCTCCAATGTTTCAAGGGCAATTGCGAATATTTATGGTATTTTAACGCTGGCCAAAGGTTTAAATTTCAAAGCAAGTGCGGGTATTGATGGCTTTTCGGTAAAAGATAACCGATTCGTTCCCAATTATTTACAACGTTCTCTGCCCAATAATGGCGATGCGGTGGTTGCTACGGTGGACGGACAAAGTTGGCTGACCGAATTTACGCTAAATTATAGCAAAAAAATAGGTACGCGCCACGCTTTTGATGCATTGGCGGGCAATACTTACCAGGGTTTCCACTCCGAGCGCGTATTTGCTTTTGCCTTGGATTTTCCCGATAATCGAACAGGATGGCATAGTCTTGGAAGTGCTTTAAATCCACAACCTGCCGGCACTGGTGAGTCCAGTTGGGGGATTATTTCTTATTTGGGTCGATTAAATTATGGTTTCGATAACCGAATACTGGTAACCCTTACAGGACGTGTAGATGGTGCCTCTAAATTTGGGAAAAATAATAAATACGGCTTTTTTCCATCGGGTTCTATCGCCTGGAAATTGCACGAAGAAGATTTTATCAAAAAATTGGGCTGGTTTTATACCCTTAAAACCCGTTTGAGTTATGGTTCTATTGGTAATCAGGAAATATCTCCTTTTGCATCATTGGCTACGGTGGGCGCAGTAGGGCAGGGTACTTTTAATAATACAGACGCCTATATCGGGCAAGAGCCGCTGCGCTACCCCAATCCGGCGCTGAAATGGGAACGCACCAACCAGTTTGACTTTGGTATTGATGCCGAGTTTGCACAAGGTAGATTAGGTGCTACGTTCGATGTTTATCAAAAACAAACCTCCGATCTTCTACTGTTTACACCATTGCCAACCACTACAGGTTTTAGTGGTGCACTGTTCAATATTGGTAGTTTGCGGAACAGAGGCTTAGAATTAGCACTCAATTCCCGTAACCTATCTGGTGCGCTGACTTGGCAAACCGATTTTAATTTTTCCATCAATCGCAATGAAATTACGGCACTTTCCAGTGGTACCGATATTTTCATACCGGGCGTGTTGACAGTGCCTTCTGGTTGGAGTATTTTGCGGGTAGGCGAATCCATCGGCACTTTTCATGGATTGGTCTCTGATGGTATTTTCCAAACCGATGAAGAAGCCATGAGTAGCCCTCACCTCAAAGCGCAAAAGCCTAAAGCAGGCGACCGCAAATACAAAGACCTCAATAGTCGTGATGCACAGGGCAAACTCACAGGGCAACCTGATGGTATTATTGACGAAGCAGACCGGACGATTATTGGTCAGGCCAATCCTGATTTTATTTGGGGCTTGACCAACAAATTCACTTGGAAAGGGTTCGATTTGTCGGTGTTTATTCAAGGTGTACAGGGCAACCAAATTGTAAATGCTTATCTTTTTGAAATTGGATCGCTCAACTCGGAAACAAATGTACTTCAGGAGTTTTACGATAACCGCTGGACACCAGAAAATCCAAATAATAAGTACCCCAAAATTAACCCTTCCGAACGCAATACATTTAGTGATGCACAAGTAGAAGACGGTTCATTTGTCAGAATAAAAAATATTACATTGGGTTATACACTCCCTAAAACGGTACTAAAACGCATCAAATTGGAACGATTGCGCATTTATGGCAGCATTAATAATGTAAAAACATTTACCAATTACAGAGGATACGACCCCGAAGTAAATGCTTTTGGCCAAAGTAGCCTCCTACAAGGTATTGATTATGGCGGCTATCCATTGTCCACATCTATCATTGGCGGCATTCAAATTGGTTTTTAAATAAATAAAGCAGCAATACCATGAAAAAGATACATATTCGTTTTTATATCGCCTGCGCTTTGGTTTTAATAGGCATATTGGCTTGCAAAAACTTATTGGAGGAAGACCCCAAGGATCAAGTTTTTGTGGATAATTTTTTTGAAACAGAAAACGATGCGACAGCAGCAGTCAACTCCATTTATAGCATCCTAAATGCTACCAGTAATGCACCTAGTTTTGGAGGCGTTTATTTTAGCACATATTGGATCGCAACTGGGCTTTGTTCTGATGAAATGGAAAACAGGCTGCCTGTACCAGATTTGGATCAATTAGACGAGTTCTCACACGTGCCAGTTAATGGAGCCTTGTACGAGTTTTGGAGTTTGGCTTATAAAGGAATCAATAATGCCAATTTTGCTATTCAAGGTATTCCAAAAGTGCAAGCTACCGAATCGTTTAAAAATGGAAGGATCGGAGAGGCGCGTTACCTTAGAGGTATGTTGTATTTCGACCTCGTGCGGTGGTTTGGCGATATACCGTTGGTACTTACTTTAGATGGTGTGGTGACACCTCCCCGCAACTCAAAAGCAGAGGTTTATGCCCAGATTATAAGTGATTTGGAGTTTGCGGCACAAAATTTACCTGAAAGTTATCCCGCAGGCAATGGCTTGGGAAGGGCAACTAAAGGCTCGGCTACTGGGCTTTTAGCGAAAGTATATCTCACACAAGGAGCATGGCAAAAATGTGTGGATCAATGCAATACGATTATTAACTCCGGAAAATACGGCCTGTATGACGATTATGCAGACGCATTTCGGATACCCAATGAAAATGGGAAGGAGACCATATTTGGCGTAGGGTTTGGTACTGCCAATAACAGTATTTCTTTCTGGGAAGCAGGACAATTCAATGTGCGTTTGTTACCGACGCAGTTGACTGGCCAAATTCCCGGCGTGAATGCACAAGGCTGGCAAGTGGCCACTCAAAACTTGTATGATAGTTACGATCCGCAGGATCGGAGGCGGGAAGTAACGCTTTTGACCACCATTAAAAACCAAGATGGATCTACGACGACCGTAGAGCCGCATTTTCAAAAATATTGGGACAAAGTGAATGAACCATTGGCGGGTAATACCGATCATGATTTTCCGTATATGCGTTATTCCGATATTTTGCTGATGAAAGCGGAAGCCCTCAATGAATTGAACAATGGCCCCAACGCAGAGGCTTATTTGGCGGTTAATCAAGTACGCAAACGCGCTCGATTTAATGGTACAACAACACTCAATATACTGCCCGATTTACAGGGACTAGATTATGGTGCATTTAAAAATGCCTTACTACTGGAGCGCCGACATGAGTTTGCCGTAGAAGGACATCGGTGGTTCGATCTAGTTCGATTCCGGCAATTGGAAGCATTAGTGCCATTGGCCAAACCGGGTGTCCAGCCCCAGCCATTTCATTATTTGTTCCCGATACCGCAAGGCGAAATTGACTTGAATCCTAATTTGTTGCCACAAAATACTGGGTATTAAGTTGCGCGTTAAACTAAGGAATGATAAGTTATTGTTTTATCATTCCTAAATAATGATATTTAAAATGACGGTCATAGCATTAGATTTTGGTGGTACGCGTATCAAATTTGGCCTTGTTGAGCAGGGCCAGTTGCTATCTGCCGATACGATTACGGTGCCTTCCAGCGATAGTTTTGCTGCTTTGTTACCCATCATAGAGCAACAAATCAACCAGATGTTGAAAGCCTCGGTAACGCCCGCTATTGACGGTATTGGTATGGCATTTCCAACGATTGTGGATAGTGATCGTATGCGCTTACTCTACAAATATGTCAAATACAATGACGCCAATGACATTGACCTTTCCGCTTGGGCTCAAAAAAATTGGGGAGCAGCACTCGTCATGGAAAATGATGCACGTGCGGCTTTGGTAGGTGAATGGCAACATGGTGCAGGCAAAGGCACCGACAACCTCGTGATGGTCACCATTGGTACCGGTGTAGGTTCGGCGGCATTGGTGAATGGACGGCTTTTGAAAGGCAGCCACTATTTAGCAGGTAACCTTGGAGGACATCAAAATATCCGCTTTGATGGCGTACGCTGCAATTGCGGTAATGTAGGTTGCCTCGAAAGTGAGGCCAGTTCGTGGGCATTGCCGGATATTTTGAAAAGAACGACTGGCTATGCTAAAAGTCCATTTGCAAAGGGGGAAAAACCAGATTATGAAGCCGTTTTTCGGCTGGCAGCAGCGGGTGACTCCTTTGCGATAAAGGTGCGAGACCATAGTTTGGAGGTATGGGCAGCGGGGATTTTGAACCTCGTATATGCCTACGACCCCGAACGCGTAGTGATAGGCGGCGGTGTGATGCACAGTGCAGATGTGATTTTGCCCTTTATTCAAAGCAAAATAGACCATGCTGCTTGGCTACCAAAAGGTGCCGTAGCAGTGCGGGCTGCTATGGAGCCAGATTGGGCGGGTGTATTGGGCATGGGGTATTTAGGAATGGTGTCGAAATAAAAGTACAGATTGATGCACATCTTTGGCCCTCCTATTTTCTCTTTTTCTACTTAATTAGGGCGGCTATTCGCGCAAAAAAACAGAAAATCTGAAGCCTGAATTTGTACCTTTATTCCAACACCATTCCTTAGCAGAAAATTAAAACTAAAAATATTTTTTAATTTTTTAATTAATATAACTTGAAGTCGAACTACAACAAATATCCAAGTATTAAAATTACTGGTCACGACAAGGAATGTTGGGCCGGTTGGGAGGCTATTACGAATGCCTTGCAAAGTAGTATCAAAGCACTGGGCAAGAAAAAAACGGTGGTTGTAATAGAAGCTTATCCCGGAGTGGATGAAACGGAAGTGATTACAGCACTCAGAAATGGGCTTAAGCCCAAGGTGTTTATAAACACAGAATCTGCCTTATTAGGGCCAGCCAAAATGAATGAACTGACTTTTGCTGACGTGACAGATGATCGAATTTTTGGTTATATGACCCGTTTGCACATGGAGCAGTTATTTAACGACAACAGATTGTATTTCCTGCAATGCCGTGTCGAAGATGCCCAATCTGGGCTTATTTTGGTCTATGGCACAGGCGCATCTTTAGTCGCCGAAACATGCGATATACTGGTATATGCGGATATGGCGCGCTGGGAAATTCAACAGCGGATGCGGCGACACGAAGTAAATAGCCTTGGATTGAGCGATAGGGATTTGGATGCTGCTAGTTTATATAAGCGCGCTTATTTTGTGGATTGGAGGGTAGCAGACCGTTTGAAAAAGAAATTGATCGCTAAATGGGATTTTGTACTCGATACCAATACCAAAGATAACCCCAAAATGGCTACTGGTGCAGCAGTGCGTTCGGCCCTTGATCAAGCCGTCCAACAGCCATTCCGGGTAGTGCCGCTTTTTGATCCGGGCCCTTGGGGTGGACAGTGGATGAAGAAAAAATTTGACCTCGACCGCAGCGCAGTAAATTATGCTTGGTGCTTCGATTGTGTACCCGAGGAAAATAGTTTAATGCTTCGTTTTGGGAAAATAACGATGGAAATTCCTTCAATTAACCTTGTTTTTTATCAATCCAAACCCTTGTTGGGTGAAAAAGTATTCGCCCGTTTTGGAGCGGAGTTTCCGATTCGTTTCGACTTTTTGGATACCATGAATGGCGGAAACCTGAGCCTTCAAGTACACCCACTTACCGAGTATATTCGAACGCATTTTGGTGTTTTTTATACCCAAGACGAAAGTTATTATATGCTCGATACGGGAGATGATGCTTGCGTTTATCTAGGATTAAAAGAAGGAATTCAACCTGATTTGATGATTGCTGAACTAGAGGACGCACAAGCGACGGGTCAATTCGATGCCGAAAAACATGTTGGAAAGTGGGCAGTAAAAAAACACGATCATATTCTTATCCCTGCCGGAACAGTGCATTGCTCCGGCAAAAATAGCATGGTGCTCGAAATTAGTGCAACGCCTTATATTTTTACCTTCAAACTCTGGGATTGGGGGCGATTAGGTCTGGATGGATTGCCCAGACCGATCAATATTGAACATGGTAAACAAAATATTGATTGGTCGCAAACGACAGATTGGGTGGCTAAAAACCTTATCAATCGCGTAGAAACCATTGCAGAAGGCAATGGCTGGCGCGAAGAACGCACAGGGCTACACGAGACAGAATTTATAGAAACAAGGCGGCATTGGTTCTCTCAAAAAGTGCACCATGACACCTGCGGCAACCTCAATGTACTCAATTTGGTACAAGGAACAGAAGCCATTGTCGAAAGCCCTACTGGCGCATTTGAGCCGTTTGTAGTGCATTATGCAGAGACGTTTATTATCCCTGCTGCATTGGGCGAATATACCATTCGACCCTTTGGAGCCAGTGAAGGACAAGAATGCGCCACACTAAAAGCATTTGTAAGATGCTGATAAACAATACAAAACTAAAATTGTAAAAATATGCCAACATCAATACCAACTCCCGATATGACCAATATGCGCACCGTTTACTTGTTAACAGCCGTAGCGGCATTGGGTGGATTACTCTTTGGCTACGATACTGCTGTCATTTCTGGTGCTATTGGTTTTTTGAAAATCAAATTCCAACTTTCGGCAGCCATGACGGGTTGGGCGGCGTCCAGTGCGATTATTGGTTGTATTTTTGGGGCTATGTTTGCGGGTTGGGCGAGCGATCGCTTTGGCCGCAAAAAAGTACTCCTCCTAACGGCTATTTTATTTGCCGTTTCGGCCATTGGTGCCGCTTTCCCAAGTAATTTGATGCAATTTGCGGTCTTCCGGTTTATTGGAGGATTGGGTATTGGGGCGGCTTCTATGGTGTCACCTTTGTACATCACTGAACTGGCTCCGGCTGCTATTCGGGGCAAATTGGTGTCCTATTACCAGTTAGCTATTGTGATTGGTATTTTGGTCATTTTCTTTGTTAATACATTAATCCAAGGCATGGGCGATGAGGCATGGAACGTAGAATACGGCTGGCGTCTGATGATGGCTTCGGGTGTTTTTCCGGCTGCGTTGTTCTTGATTGCCTTGTTTTTTGTGCCGGAAAGTCCTCGATGGCTCACCAAGGAAGGAAGGGAAGATGAGGCATTAGACATCCTTTCAAGTATTAATGGTGCTGCGAAAGCGGGAGAAATTTTACGCGAAGTAAAATCTACTTTGCACGAAGAACAAGGAACGCTTGGCGAACTATTTACTGGGCGTTTCCGAAAAGCCATTTTTGTGGGTATTGTGCTCTGTGTTTTTTCACAGGTACAAGGCATCAATGCCATTATGTACTATGCGCCAGAGATTTTTAAGTCGATTGGCACCGGTACTGAGTCAGCCTTCCAGCAAACGGTCATTATTGGCATTATCAATACGCTGTTCACTTTTGTCGCTATTAATTGGGTGGATAAATGGGGGCGTAAAACCCTCCTGCTTTGGGGTGGCGCAGGTATGGCTTTGAGTTTGTTTATGGTAGGGCTGGCGTTTCATTTTGGCTGGACAGGTTATGGTTTGCTCCTATTTATCTTGATGTATATTGCTTGTTTTGCAGCCTCTTATGGCCCGGTAACTTGGGTGGTGATTTCCGAAATTTTTCCCATCAAAATGCGAGGTGTTGCCATGTCGGTAGCCACGTTTGCATTGTGGGTAGCGGTGTATATCGTAACCCAGTTGTTTCCTATTTTACTCGAAAGTGCAGGCGCTGCGCCCACGTTCTGGATATTTGGAACAATGTCTCTGTTGGCCTTCTTTTTTGTTTGGTCGCAGGTGCCGGAAACCAAAGGCAGGACATTGGAGGAAATTGAACGGACATGGTAGCGTTAATACATGAGCAAACCCAAAGATGCCCGCCTTCAATGTCTAATGAAGCATAAATAATGATAAAGGAAATACACATATCTCTTTTCTTTTTCCTTCTTTTTTGTACTTGCAAAAGAGCCGATATTCCTTTGTTTCAACTGCTCCCATCCGAGCATACTGGTATCTATTTTTCTAATAAACTCACCGAAAATGATAGCCTCAATATCCTCAATTATGTCTATTATTATAATGGTGGAGGGGTGGCTATCGCAGATTTTGATAAAGATGGTTTGGAAGATATTTTCTTTTCGGGCAATGAAACGTCGTGTAAACTGTATAAGAATAAAGGTGGTTTAAAATTTGAAGATATTACCCAAACCACAGGTTTGGAAACTACTCAATGGTGTACAGGGGTTTCGGTCGCAGATATAAATAATGATGGTTGGATGGATATTTACGTCTGTGCCGCAGGGTATCCACAACCAGAGCGTAGAAAAAACCTACTGTTTATTAATCAAGGGAAAAAGGGGACAATGGCCTTTACCGAAGAAAGTGTGGCTTATGGAATTGCCGATAATGGTTATGCTACTCAAGCGGCTTTTTTCGATTACGACCACGATGGCGACCTCGATCTTTATGTGTTAAACCATGCTAATGAACGAGCAACCGTGAATACGCCTTTGCCTAAAAAAACAAACGGAGAAGGGAGTAGTAACGATCATTTGTATCAAAATAATGGCAACCAAACCTTTACCGATATTTCCCGAAAGGCAGGTATCCTAAACGAAGGCTACGGCTTGGGTTTGGCTATTACGGATATAAATGGCGATGGCTGGCAGGATATTTATGTTGCTAATGATTTCATTTACAATGATTTACTAT
Organism: Bacteroidota bacterium; assembly: GCA_041160955.1. Lineage (GTDB taxonomy): Bacteria > Bacteroidota > Bacteroidia > Chitinophagales > Saprospiraceae > M3007. Next base: position 34,107 of record JBEAVK010000077.1, on the reverse strand, counting down.
ACATAAACGAACAAGGGAAAACGTTTTCAAATCAAATATCCAACTATTTTCAGCACCAAAGTTACAATAGCATGGGCTGCGATTTTGCTGATTTCAATAACGATGCCCGCCCCGATCTCGTTACAGTGGATATGCTGCCGGAAACCGATTTTGGCCAAAAAACGATGGCCGGAGCCATGACTTGGGACAAATGGCAACTGATCTCCGCTGCTGGATACGAACCCCAGTTGATGCGGAATACCCTCCAATTGGCCGGTGAATTACCCCACCAAAAATATGCAGAAATAGCACAATTATCGGGTATTTCAGCAACCGATTGGAGTTGGGCTCCATTATTTGCTGATTGGGACAACGACGGCTGGAAAGACCTTTTTATTACCAATGGATACTTACGCGATATTACAGACAAAGACTTTATAGATTATTCAAATAATCTTTCCATGTTCAAAAGTCAAGCCGAAGCCAACCATGCGCTGATGCCAAAGATCCGAACACTTAAAAGTAAAAAAATGCCCAATCGTGTGTTTCAAAATAACCACGATTTAACTTTTTCGGATAACCCAGCATGGGGTATGATACAACCATCTTGCTCCAATGGTGCGGCTTATGCAGATTTGGACAAGGACGGCGATCTTGACTTGGTCGTTAATAATATCAACGAAATGGCATTTGTATATGAAAACAATGCCAATAAATTGCTAAAAAACAATTACTTAAATATACAATTAATAGGCAATTCTGGGAATGCAACGGGTGTTGGAGCGCGAGTTTCTATATCTGTGGGCGGACAAAAACAATATTTGGAACAATACCCTGTACGTGGTTTTATGTCCTCTGTTTCCCAAATGTTGCATTTCGGTTTGGGAGCCAATAAAGCAATAGATACACTGGAAATTAACTGGGCCAATGGCAACAGACAGGTACTTACCAATGTTTTAACCAATCAAACTTTAACATTAAAAGAAACAGACGCTACACCTTTTTCATTGCCGCAAACACACGCCACACAAGCAACATTGCTAAAAGAAATAACGGGGCAATACGGTTTAGATTTTGTCCATCAAGAGACGCTTTTTAATGATTTTCAATACCAACCTTTATTGCCACACCTTTTTTCTCAAAATGGTGCGCCCATCGCTACCGGCGACTTAAATGGTGACGGACTGGAGGATTTTTATATCGGTGGCGCAAAAGGACAATCGGGGCGCGTGTTTTACCAAAAAACAGACGGAACTTTTAACGGAGCGGATTTGGCAGGTACAGCCGAATTTGAGGATACCGATGCCCTCATTTTTGATGCCGACAACAACGGCCAAAATGATCTGTACATCGTCAGCGGTAGTAGTGAATGGCCGATTGGTAGCCCTTTTTATCAAGATCGGTTGTACCTCAATGATAAGAATGGTCAACTGAAATGGGCGAAAAATGCCCTTCCCAATATGCAATCACCTGGCAATTGTGTTGCTGCGGCAGACTACGATAACGATGGCGATTTAGACCTGTTTATTGGTGGCAGTGCGGAGATCAACGCTTATCCGCTCCCAGCCCGCAGTTATTTGTTGCGCAATGAAGGTGGCATATTTTCGGATATAACGGCATTAGCAGCACCAGAACTAGAAAAAATAGGCATAGTCAATGATGCGCAATGGTCAGATTTGGATAAAAATGGCACTACCGATCTGGTTTTGGTAGGCGAATGGATGCCCATTACCGTTTTCAAAAATCGTCAGGGAAAACTCTCCAATGCTACTACGGAAATGGACTTAGCAAATACTGCTGGCTGGTGGAATACCTTAGTTATCAGTGATTTAGATCAAAATGGCGATCTGGATTTGGTAGCGGGCAATCTTGGTTTAAATACGAAATTTCGTGTCTCAGAACAAACACCATTGTTCATTTATGCCAAAGACTTTGACTCGAACGGCAGTCTGGATGCCATTATTTGCCACACCATAAAGGGCAAAGAAAAACCCATCCATCAAAGGAATGAAATGATCGCACAAATCAGTGGTTTGGGTAATAAATTTCCTCGGTATGCCCTTTACGCCGCTGCCACAGTGCAAGAAATGGTAGGCGAAAAAGCATTGTCAAATGCTTACAAACAGAAATGCCAATATGTACAATCGGCTTGTTTTATACAGAAAAACGGTCGATTTGTATCAAAAACACTACCCATTCAGGCGCAATTTGCGCCTATTAACGCCATACTTTGTGATGATTTGAATGGCGATGGTCATATTGATATGGTGCTGTCGGGTAATTCATCTGCCCCCAATGTCTCTACCGGCCCATACGATGCCTTCAATGGTTTATTATTATTGGGCAATGGGAAAGGCGATTTTTTGCCCATTGAGCCATCAAAAAGCGGTTTTTTGTTGGATGGGGTAGGGGAGTGTCTCGTGTTTTTGAAAGGTAAATCGGGCAAAAAAATCCTGCTCGCGGGCATGGATGATGGTCAATTACACGTATTTGAAATATTAAAAATAAAAAAACATCAATTTAATCAAACACCAACCAGTTCTCATTTATTTATCATTTAAATCATTTTAACATGAAGTTCAAATTATTGCTTTCACTATTCACTACGGGACTACTATTGTCCACGGCACTCACTTTTAATGCTTGTAAAAAAGAGGAGGATCAACCAGCACCATCGGTTGCACTTACGGCTACCACGTTTAGTGGCAAGATAGGCGCAACTGCATCGGTTACTGCAACAGTTACTGCACCAGCGGGTTTAAAATCGTTAAAAATTACAAAGTACAAAGGAACCGATGTTGATGCTACTTTTGGTACTGCTGGTACCCAAACGGTTACTACATTGTCGCACACCCAGACTTATGTGCTTGCAGCAGAAGGTCTTACCACACCTATCCGTTTCAAATTTGAGGCAGAAGATACAAAAGGTAAAACCGCCAGCAACGATTTTATTATCACAACAGAACCAAGTGTATCGTACTTATTGACGACTTACAATTGGCAATGGAAATCAAAACTTGGAAAATGTTTGGCTTCCGATCCAGAAACCGAGCAAATTTTTGACTGCGAAAAGGATAATGTATTTTCTTTCAAATCTGATGGCACTTTCACGCTCGATTACGGCGCAATAACAGGCGGTACGGGTTCTTGCCAATTTGATGGATTCCGCGCTCCAACTACTTGGACATTGAACGCGGACGAAACAGAATTGACCATAAAGCAGGTAAGTGTTTTTGATCCAAACGATGTATTAACAGAGGTGTACAAAATAACTAGCGCGACTACATCCGCTATCAAATCAAAACAAACCGTTGACTTGACGGTCTTCGGTTGTATCATTTACGATTGGGGATTTGAGTGGACTGCAAAGCCTAAGTAGTACTGAAAAGAACGTTGAGGGGATTGAAGAAAACTGGAGCAATTGCGATAGTATTTTTCAATCCCCCGACATTTAAAGTGATGCCTATTCCCACCCCCTCACCCGAACAAAATAAGGCCGGTAATTATCAGCATTTTGAAACAAATCACCAAAAACAAAACTATTTACATTATAAGACACCAACAACGCCCCATCATTAGAAAACTCAGGATGAGCAAAAGCATTATAAGTAAAAAGATTACCCTTCTTATGCTCAGGCGTACAATATATCGTTCTTTTGTGGTCAAACCCCACAGCAGGAGCATCCGAATCATACAAATAAATCTCCCCACCAAGAATATGGTGCTGCGTCATCAAGTAAAACTTATCCCCCTTTTTAAACACCGAAAACTGGTCAGAAACATTCGCAAAAACACGGCCACTCGCCATCGGATCAGCACTCCAACCCATACCCGTAAAATACTCCCAAGCACCATTCAAGTCGCGCCCCTTCACCCGCGCCACATGCAAAAACTTAGAAAAACCGACCTTCTCCGAACCATAAATATACGTATAACCCCCATCCTCTAGCAAGCAAGCCCCATAATTCGTAGCCGGATCAGCCACCTTCCTTTCCAGCGACAAAAGCGTGAAATCAGGTAAATGAAAAGTTGCCACATCAACACTAGCATAAGCAAAATCCCACGCACCACCACCAGTCGATTTAAAACCAAAAAGCACCACCTGCAAAGTATCATTATACGCATTACCATGACCCGGCCAATACCACCAACCCGAATCCGCAGGTTTCATATAGGCCGTCGCGCCACCAGTTAAAGTCGTCAAATTAGTGCCATCCTGCACCACAAAAGCATTCCGTTGAAATCCACTCGGCGGTCGACTGCGATCGGGCTTTACCGTACCCATAAAACTATCTCCAAACAACCACAATACCCGACCATCAGGTAAAGGAATAGAATAAGTAGCGTCGCCGCCCGTCCACCCTCCACCATAGCGGGTAAATAAATTATTAAAATCCCCTGCTTTAGTGACCGAAATAGGTGCCACCCAACAAGAATCAGGCGGATCAATGACCGTAGTCGTATCAATCGGCGTTACTGGATCCACCTCTTTAGGGTCAATCGGATAAAAATTGCCTGAAGTAAAGTCATCCGATTCATCTTTACAAGCAGAAATTGTTGTAATTCCCACCCAAAAGAACAGTAATGAGCATAAATAACTCGTTTTTGAAGAAACCATAGAAGGTGCGTTTTTGCAGCGTAAACAACGCAGCATTTCGATAGCCAAAGGTATTTCTTTTCTCCCTAAATATCACGTGATTTACGCAAAATTTATAGCATAAAATAAAACCTTTCACCAGAAAACCATGTAACTTTACGTTCGCTTCAAAAGGCAGAAAAAATCATAACCCATACATGATAAAACTTGGCTTAGGTCTTTACAAAAGCCTGCTAAACGAACAAAATTTTCGCTTTGCCAAACAATGTGGTGCCACCCATATTGTCGTGCAATTAGTGGATTATGTAAAAGGCGGAGATAGTCCCACCTTAACCCAAAATTACCTCAACGGCTGGGGAATTACGCAAAACCAGGGCAAACTTTGGGAATTGGAAGACCTATTGCTGTTAAAAAAACAAATCGAATCGCACGGACTTACCTGGGCCGCAATCGAAAATTTCGATCCAGCACATTGGTACGATATCCTGCTAGATGGCCCTAATAAGCACCAACAAATCGAAAACTTAAAACAAATGCTCCGCAATATCGGTAAAGCAGGTATCCCAATTATGGGTTACTATTTTAGCCTAGCAGGTGTGTGGGGCTGGACGAGCGGCCCAAAGGGTAGGGGAGCGGCCATGTCCGTCGTATTCGATCAAGACAGTATTGATGCCAATATGCCTATCCCCAATGGTATGGTATGGAACATGACCTACGATACAGCAGCAAAAGCAGGCAACCTGGCTTCCGTATCAAGATCCGAAATGTGGGAGCGTTTGAACTGGTTCTTGCAAGAAATACTGCCCATTGCCGAAGAGTGCGGTGTCCGTATGGTCGCACATCCCGATGATCCGCCACTACCCGAAATGCGCGGTACTGCCCGATTATTCCACTCTTTTACCGAATATGAACGCTTGTTGGCATGTTCCGCCAGCCCTTCTAACGGTTTTGAATTCTGTTTGGGCACCTTGCAGGAAATGCCCGATGGTGACTTATATCAACTGCTCGACAAGCACGCCGCAGCCGGAAATATCGGTTATATCCATTTCCGAAATGTCATTGGGAAAGTACCTAATTACCGCGAAGCATTTGTGGATGAAGGCGATATTGATATGGTACGCGTATTGCGTATCTTGAAAAAAAATAACTACAATGGCGTAATCATTCCCGACCACACCCCAGAAATGTCGTGTAACGCGCCTTGGCATGCGGGTAAAGCGTACGCACTGGGCTATATGCGGGGAGCATTGCAAGCCATTGAAAATGAATGACTTATTTTAAAATTAAATATGGAAAAAACACCACTGTTTCCCACTAACAAATGCACTATCTCCGATGATTGGATGTTCAAAAACATGCCAGTTGTTTGGATGGAAAATGATTTTTTGCGTATTGGTATCCTCGCCGGAAGAGGTAGCGATATCTTTGAGTTTCGATACAAACCCAAGGATGTGGACTTTATGCTACGCCTAGCCAAAGGCATCGTAAACCCAAATGTGGATTTTTCTCAACAACGCAACACCAATAACCAATTTGAGGATTATTACTACGGCGGCTGGCAAGAAATACTACCCAATAGCCCCGGATTCAACTACCGTGGCGCAGTACTCGGGCAGCATGGAGAGGTTTCGCTCACGCCTTGGAAGTATGCAATCATAGAAAATACACCAGAAAAAGTAAGTGTAAAACTTTGGACACGTCCGCTGCGTATCCCCTTATTAATTGAAAAAACATTGACTTTGGTAGCCGATAAAGCCACTTTGTTTATCGATGAAAAACTCACCAATGAATCGGCCACTCACCTCGATATTGCTTGGGGGCATCATATCGCATTTGGCTTGCCTTTTCTGGAAGATGGTGCCAAAATAACCACCAACGCCCGTACTTTTTACGCAGATCCAAGTATGCCACCACACCGAAGGTTTCAACCGGATATAGAAAGTGGCTATCCTAAAGTGCTCAATATCAATGGAAAAGAAGACGATGCCAGTATTGTTCCGCCCCATTCAGCAGCACCATATAGCGACCTCGCCTTCTTGTCGGGATTTGATGACCAAGCCTATTATGCCCTAAAAAACGAGGTCAAAAATGTAGGTTTCGCGGTGCGTTGGGATGCGCGTATTTTTAAACATGTTTGGTATTGGCAAGAGCGGTACGCCTCGCAAGATGCTCCTTGGTGGGGCAATACCTACGCCGTTGCCCTAGAACCCTGGACCAATCGTTGGCGGCCCGATCCACAAAATGCGATCAACGAAGGAGAATGGCTGCGCCTCGAAGCGGGAGAAGTTGTCACCACACAATTAGAGGCAACGGGTTTTGAAGGGGATTTTTTATAGACCTTGTGTCCATAAAATTTACTGATTTGACACCTAATATACTGTAAAATAAGTTTTTTTATATTTTAAGGTCTCTATTCTTAGGATATTTGTAGCGGTTGACCTACCCAGAATGGGTCAAATGTTTATAGCAAAATCGCAGTTTCAACACGCGTGCGACCCTGTAGGGGTCGAATGTCATGTAGCCACATTGCTCTATAAACATTTGACCCATTCTGGGTCGGTTATACCCTCAAAACATAAAAAACTTATTTTACAATGTACTATTTATAAATTTGACACAATAGTACCTTGGTTTTTATCACATTTTAAACATTTTATTGCTAAAATAATGCATCCACTCTTGTCAAAATCAACCATATTTGCCGATGGCCTCGACCATCCAGAATGTATCGCAGTCCACCCCGATGGCAGTATCTGGGCGGGTGGTGAGGCCGGCCAAATTTACCGCATTTCCCCCGATGGCACCCAAGTAGAAGAAGTAGCCAATACTGGCGGTTTTATTTTAGGTATTGCGTTTAGTACAGGTGCGGAATGGCTTGCTATTTGCGATTTGGGTAAAAAATGTGTTTGGAAACTTGACCTTCCATCGCTCCATTTAGAACAATTTGCTAATGGTGCTGAAGGACACTTGTTCAATATTCCCAACTACCCGGTTTTTGATCAAAAAGGACATTTGTATATAAGTGAAAGTGGGACTTTTCGGCAGGTCAACGGGAAAATATTGAAGTTTGCTCCCGATGGAAAAGGACATATCTGGCACAAGGGGCCATTCAATTTTTCTAATGGCTTGGCATTAGACCCAAGTGGGCAGTATATATATCTTGCAGTTACTTTTTTGCCGGGAGTAGAGCGCATAGCCATTCTGCCCGATGGTAGTGCAGGCGAACGCGAAATATACTGTACGTTGCCCGAAACGACCCCCGATGGACTGGCTTTTGATGCCGATGGAAACTTATATGTATCCTGTTATTCGCCCAATAAAATCTTTAAAATAACCCCCGAGCAAGCCGTTTCGGTGCTGATAGAAGATTGGGAAGCACATACATTGGCCAATCCAACCAATATTGCCTTTGGTGGGCCAAAAATGGATCAAATATTTGCGGCCAATTTAGGGCGTTGGCATATCACAAAAATTGATGCAGGCATTATTGGACTTCCATTGGCCTCCCATTTAAGGATTAATTAAAGGGCACGGCCGCGTTTTTATCATTCAAAAAGAACAAAAATAGATGTTTTTTAACCATAAAACTGTTGTCGTTACAGGCGGCGCAAAAGGCATTGGTGGTGCTTGTAGTCGTGTTTTTTACAGAGAAAATGCCCGCGTCGTCATACTGGATACCGATCTTTTGGGTCAACAACTAGCGGATGAACTAGGCGAAAGGGCCCTATTTATCCGCTGCGATGTATCAAAAGAAACAGAGGTAAAAAGGGCAATTGAACAATCCGTCGAAACCTTTGGCCCAATAGATATGCTGATCAACAATGCTGGCATCCAGCGGTATTCCGCTGTAACAGAAACCAGCGAGGAGGAATGGGATCTGGTCATGAATGTGAACCTTAAAAGTGCATTCCTGTGCGCCAAACACACTATTCCTTGGATGCAAAAACAAGGGAAAGGTGTCATTATCAATGTATCCAGCGTGCAAGCATTTATCAGCCAACAAACCGTAGCACCTTATGTGACCTCTAAAACAGCATTATTGGGACTTACTCGTAGTATTGCTGTTGATTACGGCCCGCAAATACGTTGTGTCGCGGTGTGTCCTGGTACTATAGATACACCCATGCTCCGCGATGCCATCCTGCTTTCCCCTGACCCAGCCGCTGTTTACCAAGAATGCGTGGATATGCACTTGGTAAAGCGCATTGGCTCACCCGAAGAAGTGGCGGAATTTATATTATTCCTATCGGGTGAGCATGGTGGTTTTTTCACCGGACAAGCAGTACGCATAGATGGTGGTTTAGGCATTACGATTGGCGGCAGCAAAAAAGAATAGTTCGTTTTATAATTTTAACCGGAAAAACCGAGACCTGCAAAGTCGAGGCTCTTTGGGAATATCTTTCCAAAAGTCAAACGAATTGACATTGTAGGCGATCAGTAGTTCGCCCGGTTTGGAAAGGTGAGGGAATCCTTTTGCATTGTAAGAAAAGTAATCAAAATCCGATTCCCATTCCCTGCAATGCCATACTTTTCGCAATGGGAAAAAGGGGCCGGCAGGGCTTTTAGATATTTGCACAGCCACATCATTCTCTATACCAGAAACCTGATGCGCCAAAACAAACCGACCATCGGCCATTGGACTCATACTCAATTCATTGGACACCAACCGCGTTACAGGTTTGGCACTTTTATAGTCCGTTGTCCATTCGGGTCCTTTGGAAAATTCCCATTTATCAAATTGCTCAAATTCTTTTGGTTTTACGCGGGCCACAACTAGACCATTATTAAGCCCTCCTACGCCAAGGATATAGATATAGCCATCTGGATTGGGTGCGCCAGCCCATTGAGTATTGACTAAAACACCGCTACCCATCGTTACTTTACTCCAGTTTTCTAGTGGAAAAAAGAAGGGCGTTTCCAATTGCCGCTGATCGGTAAACGGCGGTTTACTGCCCTTAGGAATGGCAATAATATTTACACCCAATTGGTCAAATTCAAAAAAAGAACCGGGTATGATGGTATCTTTTACCGGATAAGCAAAAATATACATCGTACTATCCATTTCTACATTGACAAAACCGTCGCCCATCCAGTAATATTCGTTGGGTTGGGCATGGGGTGTTTTGGGAACAAAAAGGGATGTAGGCTTTCCATTGGCATCTTTATGGATAAAAAACTTGAATTTAGAGGAATCTGGTTCGCTGCCATCTAGGTATGCCACGCAATTGTGTACCATCGCAAAATCTTTTCTTGTTATCGTTTCACCAATGGTATCGGCCACAACCGAATCACTAAATACAAAAAGCGTTTTTGTTTTATCTGTGGCTGGGCGATACTCTGCACCGTCCATCGGAATGGCAAAAATACCATCGCCCCCAAACCAACCTGTATTACGGATAAAAAGTTGATCCCAATCGGAGGCCGCTGTCGATTTTTCAATTTGCGCAGGTACAGGCACAGACGTGGCTGTAGGCGCAATTTTTGGGCTGCAATGAATAAGTGCTAAAATTGATATAGCGGACAATGTGTTGATTAACAACATTTTATGTGATTCTAATTTCATGCTAAAAGTGTATTTATTAATTTTGTGGTAAAAATAGGATTATACTTGGAATATTTTGGTATGTTTGCACATACTAAATTTTTAAAGTTGTAATTAAAACTTTTATCCAATGTTAATGAACAAGAAATTGAGCCTTATTAAAGGGCTACTTTTAATGCTTTTAGTGTTGGTGGTTGCCACTACAAAGGCTGAAATATCGTTGCCTCAACTCTTTTCCGACCACGTGGTACTACAGCGTGATGTGGAAGTACCCATTTGGGGTTGGGCTTCACCAGAGGAGGCCGTGACGGTTAGTATTGCCGGACAGGTGATAACAACATTGGCAGACAAAAACGGCGAATGGCGGCTAAAACTTGCGCCGCATCCTGCTGGTGGGCCGTTTGAAATGACCATTAAAGGCCAAAATACAATTGTGCTGAAAGATATTTTATTTGGAGAAGTATGGCTTTGTACCGGACAATCCAATATGCAATGGACCATGAAGGATTTCGGTATTAAGCCCGATTCGGTACTGGATAATACTACTGATATCCGTTTGTTTAGTATATTTTTTGACATTGATTACCTGCCGAAAAAAGATGTAAAAAAGGGGTGGTGGCAGACTGCTACGGTAGGCACGGTGGGTGGTTTTTCGGCTACTGCCTATCTTTTTGGCCGCTATTTGCACCAACACTTAAAAGTACCTATTGGATTGATTAGCAGCAATTTAGGGGCTACTTCTATTGAAACTTGGATGAGTGCAGGTGCATTGAAATCTTTTCCGCAATTTGAAGCAACAATTCGTCAAAACGAAGCATCTGGCAAAAACTTTGACCAATTGAATACTGACTTGAAAATATACCGCCAGCAGTGGGATACCAGTTATTACTTCAAAAATGATCCGGGCATAACACAAAACTGGCAAGACCCCGCGACCGATGTTTCAGACTGGAAAACCATCGAAATACCAAAACTGTGGGAGGATGCCGGACTAGAAAACTACGATGGATCGGTTTGGTTTCGCAAAGAATTTGACCTGCCGGATGGTTTTAGTGGCGATACCTATAATATTGCCTTAAATCAAATTGATGATTACGATATAGCGTGGGTAAATGGTGTGAAAATTGGCGAAAGTTTTGGTTGTCGTAATTGGAGGAACTACTTTTTTTCGTCCAATATTCTCAAGCCCAAAGGTAATGTCCTTGTTGTGCGTATTTTCGATGTAGGCGGTAAAGGCGGGATGTACACCAACGCTTTTTGGGGCAATGCCATACTAAATGGTCAATGGAGGTACAAGCCTGGTGTTCAAATTGATGCAAAACATTTCCCCAAACCTACGGTAGCCAATGGCAGTTTTTTTACCCACCCTACGCTGCTGTACAATGGCGGTATTGCGCCGTTGCAACCTTTTGCCATTAAAGGGGCGATATGGTATCAAGGAGAGTCGAATACAACACGTGCCGAGGAATATGCTACGCTATTGCCGACCATGATCAAAGACTGGCGCAACCAGTGGGGGCAAGGCGATTTTCCTTTTTTAGTGGTGCAATTGGCCAATTACTATCCAGAGCAAGCCGTACCCAATGATAGCGAATGGGCCGAACTCCGCGCAGCACAAATGTCGGCCCTTACCTTGCCCAATACTGCCATTGTAACGGCCATTGATATCGGAGATGGCAACGATATTCATCCCAAAAACAAGCAAGATGTAGGCATCAGATTAGGGCTAGCAGCGTTAAAAGTGGCATATCGAGAAAATGTGATCGCTTCGGGGCCGGTTTTCCAATCTTGGAAAAAGAAACGCAATAAAGCCATTATAACTTTCACTGAAACGGGGAGTGGATTAATGTCGAAAAACAAATTTGGCTTTGTTCGGGGTTTTGCCATTGCTGGCGCGGATAAAAAGTTTTATTGGGCAACGGCCTATTTAGAGGATGATAAAGTGGTGGTTTTTTCGCCAAAAGTGAGAAAACCAGTAGCCATACGATACAATTGGGCCGATAATCCAGGGGGCTGTGATTTATATAACGTGGAAGGTTTGCCTGCATTACCATTTCGCACGGATAATTGGCCATTTTTTACAAAGGGGAAGGTATATTTATACGATGAAAATGGATTTTAGTAAACTTGAAAATACCAACGCTTTGTGTCCTTTTGTGCGCTTTTGTGGTAGAAAAAAAGTGTACGCTACGAAAAATGCTTACAAGGTAAACGAACTTAACGCAAAAAAAATACGGCATACCAAACAAAGTTGATATGCCGTACAAGATATTTATTTTACAAAAAACTATGCTTTCTTACTGCCGCTTTTCTTAGGCGTAATAATCACCATCATTTTTTTACCTTCCAGTTTAGGCATTTGTTCCGCAGTACCGTTCTCTTCCAATTCTTTTAGGAATCGGAGCAACAACAACTCACCACGGTCTTTAAACACAATAGCGCGACCACGGAATTGCACATAAGCCTTTACTTTATTCCCTTCTTCAAGGAAACTTTTAGCATGGCGCAGTTTGAATTCAAAATCGTGTTCGCCAGTTTCCGGACCAAAACGAATCTCTTTCAATTGTTGTTTTACCGTATTAGCCTTCAATTCTTTCTCCCTTTTTCGTTTCTGATAAAGGAATTTATTGTAATCGACAATACGTGCAACCGGAGGAATGGCATTGGGTGAAATTTCCACCAAATCCATATCGCATGCTTCTGCCCATTCTCTCAAAAGAGTAATCGAATAAATACCCGTCTCAATTGTTTTGCTGGATAAAGTACTCAATTCTTCTAAATTGTCTCCAATCAAGCGCATTTCATTTACGCCTCGAATAAATTCATTGAGTCTATGTTCAGCAACTGGAGGTGGGTTTTTGCCGTATCGGCGGTCAAAAGTAGGTTTTACCGATGGACCTCCAGGTTTATTTGGCCCTCCTCCGGGACCACCTGGCCTGTAAGCACCAGGGCCACCTGGCCTACTGGGGCCACCGCCGCCGCCCGGTCTGCTTGGGCCGCTGCCGCCACCCGGTCTGCTTGGGCCGCTGCCGCCGCCTGGTCTGCTTGGGCCGCTGGGACTACTTGGTCTGCTTGGGCCGCTGCCGCTGGGTTTGCTAGGACCGCTGGGCTTTGAAGAGGGATTTTCTGCCAATCGAAATAATGTTTAATGATAAGATATTGTTCACCAAATAGAACAATGTAAATGTTTAAGGCTGCAAAAGTAATTACGATTTTTCGGATATTGATAAAACCGTTGAAAAATATTTGCTCTATTTTTAAAACAACGAAAATACACTATTTGTTCCCAGTAGTCTTGCGATTGCTGTCTTGTTTGGCAAATACCTTTTTCAGCAATGCAGAAGACCGCGCCAGTTTATTATTTCTGATGTTTTTTTCTTCATCTTCTACCTTCGCAAATAAGCCTTTTAGGGCTTCTTTGGTGATATAGTCGTCGAGGTCGGTATTTACTTTATTATTTAAAAGAGGGATTTTATTATAGGCGTCTGCTGCTTTTTTCCAAAGTTCATTTGCGCCTACTTTATCCAAAGATGCTACAATTTTTGGGTTGAATTTTTCATACAATTGCTGGCTTGTTGTCCGGTTGAGGAAATCGGTGGCAGCATTATCTTTGCCCATAAGAATATTGGTTACATCGGTAAAGGTGAGGCTGCGTATGGCCGATACAAAAATAGGTTTGGCTTCTTTAGCAGCATCCTCGGCACCACGGTTGATCCGCTCGATCAAATTTTCCTCTAATCGGTCGAAACCCGGGATGTTTTTCAACCGGTCGGTTACTTTACGCGCTTCTGGTGGAAGCAGAATTTTGTAAGCAGATTTGTAGTAACCATCCTTAACGGAAAGAAAATCCACGCCTTTAGAAACGCCGGTCGTCAATGCTTCTTTTAATCCCTTCCCAATCTCGTCGATACTGGGCTCGGCCATTACATCTTTTGCGATACTATGAAGTGTATCACACGAAGGGGTCATTACGCATACAGCACTAAATAATGCAATTGCAAAAACTGATTTTTTCATAATATTTTAATTGATAATTTATTGTTAGTGTAGTAAAATACATTTGTTAATATATGAATAACTGTTTCATTTGCAATAGATTAGAGGTTCAATTTAATGTTTTTGTAGCGATTTTATAAAAAAGCCTTATTTTTGCATCGAAATATAGGTCAGCATCCATGTTTGCTTTCTTAATCCATCTCTTATCATCAATATCTTATCACTTTTATGTGGATCGATATAGTTTGTGTTGTAGCATTACTTTATGGCTTTTGGCAAGGTTGGAGTCAAGGTATTGTGGGTACATTGCTTAATCTTGCGATATATGCTTTTGGTATTGTCTTGGCTTTCAAGATGGCACCAGTAACGAGTGTTATTCTCGAAAAACTCTTAGATTCTACGCATCCGTTGATGTTTGTTGGCGGGTTTATTGCCAATCTTTTGCTGATTATTATTTTGGTAAAATTAGCGACTCAAGGTATTGAAAATGCCATGCATGGTGCTTATTTGGGATCTGTCAATCGTTTGATTGGTGGCGCAGTAGTGGGTGGTTTTTACGTACTTTTATTTAGTGTAATAATATGGTTTTTATCTCAAGCCAATGGTATCAGCAGTGAAACCAAGTCTATTTCGAGGGCTTATCCCATACTACAACCCATGCCGGGCTATGCAAAAAGTATTGCCGTGCGTTTCCAGCCATTAGCAGCCGATTCTTGGGGCGATTTTATGAAATGGATGGAAAAAGCACAACATTATGGCCTTGAAAAAACAGATGGGAAAGGACGTGTTTATGAATTGCCCAAACCTGATAAAAACGAACCGCTGTTTGAAAGCAAACCCACAGCCCCTTCCCCTCCGCCTAAAAAAAGAGATAGTGATCCTATCGAAGAATAACTATTTTTTTAACTTAGAACTACCTACTGCTGGATATTTTATACCGTAAGCGCGTGCTTTAGGTAGTAATTTGTTCAATGTTTCGCTTCTCTTCTTTGGATCTGGGTGCGTACTCAAAAAGGCAGGTGGCCTAGCACCGCCTTTTTTATTCATTCGCTCCCAAAATGGTACTGATTCCGCTGGTTTATATCCTGCCATGGCCATTAAATACAGGCCGATTTCGTCGGCTTCTGATTCGTGTTTACGGCTAAATGGCAATAATACGCCCACTTGTGTACCAGTCCCTACGGCATTCAGCAGCAGGTTCCGGGTTGCGGCGGGTTTGCTGGACAATGCTACGTCTAGTGCTGATAGCCCTAATTGAGCAACTAAGCCCTGGCTCATGCGTTCGTTACCGTGGTCGGCCAGTGCATGTGCAACTTCGTGTCCCATGACCACCGCCAGCGCATCTTCATTTTGTGTAACATCCAATATACCTGTATAGAAAACTACTTTGCCGCCGGGCATACAAAAGGCATTTATCTCTGGACTCTCTACCACATTGAATTCCCAAGCAAAACCTTGAAGCTCTTTTGATTTACCTTTTAGTTTGTAATAGGTCTCTGCTGCCAATCTTATATCATTACCTACGCGTTTGACTAGATCAACGGCTGGGCCGCTGCTCAGTGTCTTATTCTGTGATAAAAACGATCTATACTCTGTAAAACTCATTTGATTTAATTGCCCATTGGGGATCAATGTCATTGAACGGCGACCAGTAAACACCGTTTTATTACATGCAATGACAAGGAATAAAAGTGCAAGACTCCAGATTTTTTTTTGCATAAAAATATTTTTAAGTTATTTGAACGAGAATTTTGACTCCAAAGATATGTCTATGTCACGGTTTAGACTATATTTAACCTGAGTTTAAAGAAAATTATTTCCTAACACCTTCTTCTAATTCTCATTCCCAGTAATAAAAAAACCGTTCCAACATTACGTCGGAACGGTTTGAATTCACCCTAAGACCTATAATAATTTTTTAATGCTTAAAACTTTGGGCAGCTGTATTTTTGCTTACCCGGTTTTTTTCGCCAAGTAGAAGCCATAAATGGCGGACGTGACTTGCATTTTTTCTTTTTTACTGCTTTTTTTGCGCTACTTGTGCCTGTTTTCGCAATTTTAGGTGCTTTTACAACCTGTATTGGTGCGGCTACCTGTACTTGCTGGCTTGCTGCCGGATTAGCCACGACTACGGATTTAGCAACAGGCTTTATTTGTTCCTTGGACAGACCAGAATCGGGTTTGTTCTGCACTACGCTATTACGCTCTATTGGTTTTACTGTGGGGCGTGGGGCAGTATTTATTTGCCTTGGTGCTGCTGTCGCAGGCGTCGCAATATTGTTAACCACGAATTTTGGTTGAGGCTTAGCCACTTCGATCCGCAATACATCACCCATACCAAACTCATCGTTCATGGCTGTAAGTACTGTTGCGCCTGTGGTGTTTTCTTTGACCATTACCACCGTGGTATTGTAGTAATTGGAGTCTGTTTTTTGACCAACAATTTGGCCAAATGCCGATTGAACCATAAAAAGGTATGCAATCGGGAATATCAATTTTGTGATCTGTTTCATAATATAAATGTTCGGATTAAAGTATGGTACTATGTTTTTTCCGACTGATTTGGAAATGACCGAACCAGCCGGAAAGGTATTTTTATTTGTTTTTTGAAAGCGATTTCTCGCGTTTTTCTTGATCGATCACCTTACGATACAATTGTGGATCTTCGATGATCTGTTTTAAAGATTTGTTCCAAAGCGGATCTGAATTGGTTAAACCTGTAATTTTAATCTCCGTCCGGCGGTTCAACTGGTGCTCTGTTTCGGTGCAAGTAACGCCATTGCCGCAACGGTTAATCAAGTTCGTTTCGCCGTAACCTTTGTGTGAAATACGCTCAAAATCAATGCCTTGTGTACTTGTTAAGTACTCAACAGCGGATTTAGCGCGTTGATCGGAGAGGTTAAGGTTGTAATCGTCGGCACCACGTGCATCGGTATGAGAACCCAATTCTACTTTAATATTGGCGTTATCTTTTAAGAAAATAGCCAACTTATCCAATGTTTTGGCGGCTTCCGGACGAATATCTGATTTGTTGAAATCGTAATAAATATTGTTCAGTTGGAAACGTTTGCCAATTTGTATCGAATCGAGGTCAATCGTACCTAACATATAACCAGTTTGGTTGTCGTTGGTCATCAAGGCCACAAGATCGGGTTCATTGATACCCATACCGTCCACGCAAAGGATACAGCCATTCACGTTGACATACAGTTCTACACGGCGGTTGAGGTAACCGGGCTTACGAACGAGCATGGTATAGTGATTACCTTCGCTGAACAAAAAGTGGAAAGTTGATTTTTCCAATTTTTCGATCGATAATTCTTGTTCCTTTGTGGTATTGTTATAGATTTCTACTTTACAATCCTTGAGGGTGTTGATTGGATTATGGTCATAAGCTTTATCGAAGATGGTCATGTCAAACTGGTAACCAGGTTTGATTGAAAGACCCAAATCAACTTTAACGTTATTACCATCGGCGATTAGAACAGAATCTTTGTAAAAAAAAGTTGCTTTTTGTGCTTTTACGGCATAACGCGCTAACTTTGGAACTTGAACTGAGTATTGGCCGTTTGCATTGGTAGTTGTAGTTGCAATTTGCGTTTTAAGCATATCGTCAAATACGATTACTGTTGCATTGGTAATATGGTTACCTGTTTTCAATTCAGAAACCGTTCCTTGAAAAGTGACGGTTTGCTTTTGAGGGGATTGTGCATTAAGGCTGAATGCAAAAAAGCACAAGACTGGGATAATAACTTTAGGTGACATGATGATCGGTTTGTGATTAAAGTAAATAATATTATATATGGTGTTCATAATTGTTCGGATACTATTGGAATATTTTTGAGTTTTAATGCTTTTCAATGCATCCGATATTGTTATGACGTTCTATTTTCGTGCCAGTAATAAAAAAGATACCGACTTTAACAAAAAATTAAGATAAACTCTTGTTTTTTACAAAAAATATTTGTAAGGGAGGCGTTTTATCTTTTTTCAATGTTAAAACCCTTAATGCATATTGCGTGCCAAAATGTGAACTTTCATAAAATTTCTTAAATATTTATACTTTTCGATTAAAATGAGAAAGAAAATTGTAGTACTTACAGGAGCAGGCATCAGTGCCGAAAGCGGCATTAAAACGTTTCGAGATGGTGATGGACTTTGGGAGAATCACCGAATTGAGGATGTAGCAACACCTGAAGCCTGGAAACGCGACCCCGTATTGGTGCAGGAGTTTTATAACCAACGCCGTCGTCAATTACTGACTGTAACACCTAATGCGGGGCATTTGGCTTTGGTTGAATTGGAGAAAAAATTCAATGTTCAAATTATTACCCAAAATGTGGACGATCTCCACGAGCGGGCAGGGAGTACCCATGTTGTACATTTGCATGGTGAATTGCGTAAGGTACGCTCTGAGCGTTATCCTAATTTGGTGTATGATTGGGACAGGGATTTGGTGATGGGCGACTTGTGCGAGCGAGGTACTCAATTGCGTCCATTTATAGTTTGGTTTGGAGAATCGGTGCCTATGATCGAAACTGCTGCAAAAATCACAGAGACTGCCGATATTCTAATTATTGTAGGTACCTCGCTGCAGGTGTATCCAGCGGCCAGTTTGATGATTTATGCGCCAGCATCAATTCCAGTATATTATATTGATCCAAAGCCGCAATTAAACTATGAATTGAGGCAGATGCCAAATGTGACAGTAGTGGAAGAGCCAGCAAGTACGGGTGTCGAAAAAGTAAGGCAGATGTTGATATAGGGTTTCGTTTGTAGGTTCGGATTATTGCCCTACATTTGCGCGCTAATTTTATTATAGATTAGCAAGCTCTAACGATTTATTCACCATCAATTTTCGCATTAATTATGATCATAGGCGTTCCAAAAGAAATAAAAAGTAATGAAAATCGAGTAGCACTCACTCCTGCGGGTGCTATGGAATTGGTAAGGCGTGGCCATACCGTATATGTACAAAGTTCAGCAGGTGAAGGAAGTGGCTTTGAGGATGAAGATTATATCGAAGCAGGTGGCAGCATTTTGCAGACCGCCGATGAAGTGTGGGCCATTGCCGAAATGATTATGAAGGTAAAGGAGCCTATTCAAGAGGAATACGCACGTTGCCGTAAAGATCAATTGGTATTTACCTATTTTCACTTTGCCAGCAGTGAGGAACTCACACATGCAATGATAAAAAGTGGTGCTGTTTGCTTGGCTTACGAAACGGTGGAGACCAAGGATCGTCAGTTGCCGCTGTTGATACCGATGTCGGAAGTAGCGGGCCGTATGGCAATTCAGCAGGGTGCCAAGTATTTGGAAAAGCCAGTAAAAGGACGTGGTGTATTGTTGGGCGGTGTTCCTGGCGTTCCTCCGGGTAAGGTTTTGGTTTTAGGCGGTGGTATTGTAGGTACGCAAGCCGCAAAAATGGCTGCGGGGCTTGGTGCACAAGTCACCATCCTCGATGTGAGCCTTACACGTTTGCGTTATTTGAGCGACGTAATGCCCGCCAATGTGATCACGATGTTCTCTAGTGAATATAATATCCGTCGATTGATCAAAGACCACGATTTGGTGGTAGGTGCTGTATTGATTCCTGGCGCAAAAGCCCCAAAATTGATTACCAAAGATATGCTTTCCACGATGCGTCCAGGGACAGTATTGGTGGATGTTGCGGTAGATCAGGGCGGTTGTTTTGAAACCACACATGCTACTACCCACGCTGATCCTACTTATATCATCGATCATGTGGTACACTATTGTGTAGCCAATATGCCAGGTGCAGTACCATTTACCTCTACGGTGGCATTGACCAATGCAACATTGCCTTATGCAATTCAATTGGCCAATAAGGGATGGAAAAAAGCCTGTAAAGAAAACCACGAATTGCTTTTGGGCTTAAATGTGGTAGGCGGTAAAATTGTTTATCAAGGTGTTGCAGATGCTTTTGGTCTGGAAATGACTTCGGTGGACGATGTGTTATAATTAATTTTATTTAAGTATTTAACTTATACCCCGGCACAATATGTTGATTGCTATGCAGTGCATATTGTGCCGTTTTTTGTTTTTTTGTTCCTGTTGTTTGCAATCTTTGGGTATATTTGATGTTTTGATTGCCTTCTTGTTAACAATGTCTTTTGTATTCTCCATTTTTTTCTTACTTTTGCCCCTGAAAGAAAATGAGGCTGTTGTAACAGCTGTCAACATACAATTATGGGTACAGTTATTTCATTATTGAATCATAAAGGCGGGGTAGGCAAAACTACCAGCGCGATTAATATAGGTGCGGGTATGGCGGAATTGGGTAAAAAAGTGTTGTTGATTGATTTAGATCCGCAGGCTAATTTGACCATTTCATTGGGTATTCCACGTCAAAAGTACACTATTTACGAGGCATTGCGCGGAGAGGGCGAATTAACGCCTTATCAGCATAAACCCAATATGGACATTATTACGTCCTCTTTGGATTTGTCTGGCGCAGAAATGGAACTCATTAATGAAGCAGGCCGCGAATTTATCTTACGCGAATTGCTCACACAGGTTATTGATGATTACGATTTTGTATTTATTGATTGTCCACCGTCTTTGGGGCTACTTACCCTGAATGCCTTGACGAGCAGCCGGTGGGTATTGATTCCGTTGCAAACAGAATTCTTGGCGGTTCAAGGATTAGCCAAAATCAAACAAGTCATTGATAAAGTGCGCTTTAGGTTGAATAAGCAATTGGATATAGGTGGCGTAATTGCTACGATGTACGATAGCCGACGTGTCCTGAACCGCGATGTAGTAGAAACCATCCACAAGCATTTCGGGGAGAAAGTGTTTAAAACATATATCCGCGAAAATGTAGCCTTGGCCGAAGCACCTGCACAGCGCAAAGATATTTTCGATTATAGTCCAAAATGTAGTGGTGCCGTGGATTATATGGACTTGTGTAAGGAAATTTTGGGACGGGTAGGGTAAAGATTAGATATAATTTGAGGTTTTTCGATAATTGCTAACCATCAACAACGAATATGAGCAAAAAGAAGTTTTCAGCCGGTTTGGATGACCTTTTTTCCGATTTCCATGATTCATCGGATGGCGGAGCTATATCTGAAATTTCGGTTCGGCAGGTAATGGATCGAAAACCCGCTGCGGTAAAGAGTTTTTCCAATAACCTAGACGCCTTATTGCAGGATGCAATGGAGGAGAGTTTAGACCGTATGGATGATGGCAAATCTCATGCCGCTGCTTCGTCCAAAACAAAGAGTCGTATGGCTGCGATGACTTCTGGGGGGTTCTCCGGTTTGGATACCTTAATCAGAGAAACCATTGATGTTCAAGAACTTACGCGAGAGGAATCTTCTGGTATAAAACGCCTTACTGTTGCAGTGGATCGTACAAAATTGGAACAATTGAAAACGATTGCAAGACTTGAAAATTCATTTTTAAAAGATTTATTAGTCGATTTAATAGATGAATATATCACAGAATATACGCAGGAGAAGGGACTAGAATTGTAAGAATTAGGACATCATTAATAGGCATTCATCATTTATACCTAAATCCATCTGTTATGCAATTTAATATACCCACCACTGATCAAAAACGCGTTGTTATTATTGGCGCTGGATTTGGAGGACTTACCCTTGCCCGAAAATTGGCCAAACGCGCTGAATTTCAAGTCGTATTGATTGATAAAAATAATTACCACCAATTTCAACCGCTGTTTTATCAAGTCGCCATGGCGGGTTTAGAGCCATCGAGTATTGTGTTTCCACTTCGTAAAATGTTCCAACGCAACAAAAATGTATATGTACGCATAACAGGTGTGGAATCGGTGGATACGCAATCGCAAGAGGTGTTAACGGATATAGGTCCACTTTCTTACGATTTTTTGGTGGTTGCATTAGGTGCTGGAACCAATTGGTATGGCAATGAGCGCATTCGGGCGAATGCTATTCCAATGAAATCGGTGAGTGAGGCATTATACTTGCGCAATTCTATATTTGAAGATTACGAAAAAGCCGTCACTGCGGAAACTCCTGAACGAAGACAACGTTATTTAGATATTGTGATTGTAGGCGGTGGCCCTACTGGTGTTGAGATAGCAGGGGCTTTGGCCGAAATGAAAAGAACTATTATTCCAAAAGATTACCACGACTTGGATGGGAGTGAGATTGATATACATCTGGTGCATGGCAATGAAAAAATACTAAATACAATGTCACCCGAGTCATCAGCCGCTTCGGAGCGTTTTTTGAGGGATTTGGGGGTGAAATTGCATTTGGATAAAGTGGTAAAAGACTATGATGGCGAAACTGTTACGATAGATGACGGTTCTACGATGAAAGCGGATAAGGTGATTTGGGCAGCAGGTATTACGGGTAATAAAATAGCAGGTCTTCCGGAAGATGCACTCACTAGAGGAAATCGAATTTTGGTCAATGAATTCAATCAGGTAAAAGGGCTAACGAATGTATTTGCAGTCGGTGATATATCATTCCAAACAGAAGAAAAATACCCTAATAGTCACCCGCAAGTGGCTCAGGTGGCTATTCAGCAGGCCGCATTGTTGAGTGAAAATCTACCGGCAATGGTGAGTCAAAAAACAGCTTTAAGACCATTTCAATACAAAGATTTGGGCAGTATGGCAACGATTGGCCGTCACAGGGCAGTAGTGGATCTTAGTTTTTGGAAATTTCAGGGGGCTTTTGCGTGGTTTACTTGGTTGTTTGTGCATTTATTTGCTTTAATTGGTGCTAAAAATAAATTATTTGTCTTTTTGAATTGGTTATGGAATTATTTTTCTTACGACCAAAGTTTGAGATTGGTGATAAAGCCTTGGAAACGGTGATTTCGGCTTCGCTCAATCACCTATTTCGGCTTCGCTCAATCACCTATTTCGGCTTCGCTCAATCACCTATTTCGCTGCTCCTTGACTTTGATGGAGCGTTGCACTTGAATTTTTATATGCTTATCCTCAAAAAATTGGAGATAATTGCAGGAGACAACGTGGCTGAGCGAAGAGGGAGGTGGCTGAGCGCAGCCGAAGCCACCGGTGATTTCGGCTTCGCTCAATCACCTATTTCGCTGCTCCTTGACTTTGATGGAGCGTTGCACTTGAATTGCTGCTTGTATGTAATAGGTTAGGATACAATTGCAGGAGACAAAGTGGTAAAGCGAAGAGGGAGGTGGCTGAGCGCAGCCGAAGCCACCGGTTGTTCGTAAATACTACATTATGCGCTATATTTTTTTCTTTTTCACCATGTCATTTCCCCTTTTTGTGCAAGGGCAGTTGTTCATGCCCCTGTGGCCGGATGGTAAAGTACCCTATAATTTGCCACATAAGGCTAATGAGCAGTATGAACTTACCGATGATAGTCTTAAAATTGTTCGGAATGTAACCATTCCTGGGATGACCGTTTTCCTTGCTCCCAAGAAGATAAACACTGGCATGGCGGTGGTAATATGCCCGGGTGGCGCATATATTGTAGAGGCATACGACCACGAAGGTATTGAAGTAGCACAGCAATTAAATGAATGGGGAATCAATGCTGTTGTCTTAAAATACCGACTTCCTAATGATTCCACCATGACCAATAAAAAATGGGTGCCCCTCACCGATGCGTTACAAGCGATTAAATTAGTGCGTTCAAATGCGGTAGAGTGGGGCATCAAAACAGATAAAGTGGGTATTATGGGCTTTTCAGCAGGAGGTCATTTGGCGGCTACGGTATCTACTCATTTTGACCAAAGGCAGCAGGATGGATTTAAACCCGAAGAGGTGCGCCCAGATTTTTCTATATTATGCTACCCGGTGGTCACCATGAAAGAAGAATACACCCATAGTTGGTCCAAATTTATGCTCTTGGGGCATGATCCGAGTTATCAAGATGTGTTGGAGTTTTCTAATGAAACTAAAGTGACACCTACAACACCACCGACATTTTTGATACACACCGCAGATGATTTTGTGGCGGTAGAAAATTCGATGCACTATGCAGCCGCTTTGATTCGTAATAAAGTGCCTGTGGCATGCCATATTTTACCCAGTGGTGGACACGGATATGGTTTGGCCAAGGGTAAAAAGGGGGTTGAGGTATGGGTGGAATATTGGAAAGAATGGCTGGATAATTTGAGATAAAAGAACCGTTTGGCTAGTAAAATTAGCCTGTATTTGTTTTGTGAATCATTATATTTACTTTTTTTTAGGTCGTGTTGATATAACTACATTTTTTTTTATTATTTTTACAGCGAAAAAATTGTAAAAAATTAATAAAAAATGTGTTATACAATTATGAAACATTCCAACACGCTTTTCCTTGCATTATTATTAGTGCTAGTTGCCAACGGGTTATTTGCCCAAAATCAAGCACCTAAAGTCCAAAATGTGACTGCCTCTGCCAATTGGCTATCCAAGACATTGACCATCACATTTGATGCATTAGATATGGAAAATGACCCATTGACAGTTTCGGTGGAATTATCCAGCGATAATGGCTTGACTTATCAAGCCACCAGCCAAGCCACCTACACAGGTGATATCGGTTCTGGAGTGATGCCAGGTAATGGTAAGCAGGTCACTGCTGATTTATCTGCGTTTAATGTGGTAGCCGGAGCGGTTTATCGTGCTCGGGTTATTGCCGATGATGGCCAAGTATTTGATTTGCAAGATCTTGTTAATCAAGTTGACAGTAACCGTTTGCGAAGTGATCTAACCTTTGTACAAGGTATTCGGCATCGTACAGCAGGTGCGGCGCATTTGGCCGCTGTTAGAGATTCTATTGGTCATCTATTTCAGGAAGCGGGTATGCACAAAGGTGAGCAAACTTGGGCTTATGGTAATTATACCGCTAAAAATGTAATAGGCACAAGCCGAGGCACTGCGGAATCCAATAAAGTAGTGATCGTGGATGCGCACTATGATTCGGTAAGTAATGCTCCTGGTGCCGACGATAATGGTTCTGGTGTAGTGGGTGTGATGGAAATTGCCCGATTATTAGCTCCATATCCTAGTAATAAAACATTACGATACATTGGTTTTGATTTAGAAGAGGTGGGGCTTGTAGGAAGTGCTCGCTATGTAACTAATGGAATTCCAGCAGGCGAAACAATTGAGGGTGTATTAAATTTTGAAATGATCGGTTATTATTCGGATTTGCCCAATACCCAAACTCTACCAGCAGGTTTTAATCTTGTATTTCCCAACGAATATAATGAGGTAGTGAACAACCAATTTAGAGGTAATTTTCTTACCAATGTAGGAAATACCGCTTCCGCAAGTTTGGTTAATTTATTCAATTCCAGTTCGGCTACTTATGTACCTGATTTGAAGATCATTGACCTTCTAGTCCCCGGAAACGGACAATTAGTACCAGATTTGGCACGCAGCGACCATGCTCCATTTTGGAATTATGGGGCAAAAGCATTGATGCTGACCGATGGTGCCAATTTTAGAAATAGTTCGTACCATGAGCCACATGATACTTTGGGAAAACTCAATTTTACTTTTATGTCTAATGTTGTAAAAGCTACTTTGGCTACAGCATTTCAATTGGCCGAAGTACAACATGCTGGATGGGGTACTGCCTCATTTCAAAATCCTGTGTCAGTAAAGGAAATTGTGCATTGCGCGCCACAAGTACGCATTATGGATCAATCACTTTTGTTTAATTTTGAGCAATGTATTTGGAAAAATGCGGCATTTTCCATCTTTGATGCCAATGGCCGCTTGGTTTGGGAACATACAGCGCAACAAATGGTGGCTGGGCAATATCGATTTGATTTACCCAAATTTCCTACTGGAGTATATGTTTTACACCTGAACACTTCAGAAGGGGAGTGGAATCATAAGTTTTCTATGGGATTTTAATGACAACTTGATTATGTCAAAATTTGACATAATTTAAAGTGTCTTTGTTGAACAATTTGCTACCCTTCAAAGTTTAAAGTTATACAAAATATATCTTAGCATGAAACAAGATCGACAAACTCCAATTTTTACCTTATTCTTTTATCCAACTTTGATCTTATTAATGTTGTTTAAAAGTGCACAACTACAAGCACAATGCACTGGTTTGGGTAGCATTACTTTAAATATTGTTGCTGCGCCAACACCAACACTCAACTTTACCCCTCAAATATGCGCGGGACAAAGTACTACTATTGCCGTAAATCAGACTTTTCCAACCTATGCTTGGAGCGGTGGGTTAGGTTCGGGGCAAAGTATTAGTGTAAATAGTGCTGGCACATATACTGTAACAGTGTCTAATTCCGCTGGTTGTACGGCTACGGCTACGGCTACTATCGCTATATCACCAGCACCTACTACAACAATTACCCAAACACCCAATTGCTTAGGAACGGTTGTATTGAATGCTGGTTCAGGTTTTAGTACGTATGCTTGGAGCAATGGAGGTGGTAGTAATGCAACGGCCACTTATCCAGCTGCGGGCACCTATACTGTTACCGTTTCAAATGCCGCAGGTTGCACGGGTACTGCTTCATTTACAGGAACAGTCCCAACGCCTCCAACCGTTGCGATTACAGGTACATTGAGTTTATGCTCTGGTCAAAATACTACTTTGAATGCCACTGCAGGTTTTACCAGTTATTCGTGGACTGGCGGAAGTTCCGCTCCAAATCTTACGGTAACCAATGCAGGTACTTATACCGTTACGGCCACCAATGCACAGGGTTGTACTACTGCTACTTCAGTATTGGTCAGTAGCCAAGCATCACCTATTCCTACCGTAACTAGTGCTGCTGCCTGCCAAGGATCTCCAGTTACTTTAAATATATCTAATGCGCCGTTTGCAAGTTATGATTGGAGTAATGGCGGAGGCAATGGATCATCGGCTAGCTATAGTAGTGGAGGAACCTACACTGTAACCGTTACTGCCGCCAATGGCTGTACAGGGACAGGAAGTGGTGTTGTTACCATAAATGCGCTACCTACGCCTAATATTGTTCAAAATCCGTACACCTGTAATGGTCAAATTGTTTTGAACGCTGGAAGTGGATTTTCTTCGTATGCATGGAGTAATGGAGGTGGATCAAACGCGACTGCAACGTATTCATCATCAGGTACTTATACCGTAACGGTAACTGATGCCGCTGGTTGTACCAATACCGATGATTTTTTGGTGAGTATTCCGCCTCCGCCTGTTGTAAATATTAGTGGCACATTGAGTTTTTGCACATCTAATGCTACTACATTGAATGCTACACCCGGTTTTGCTAGTTATTTTTGGACTGGTGGAAGTTCCGCTCCAAATCTTACTGTGACCAATGCAGGTACTTATACCGTAACAGCAACGGACGCACTGGGTTGTACTACTGCCACATCAGTGTTGGTGAGTAGCCTCGCCTCGCCAGTGCCTACTGTGACGAGTGGTGCTGCTTGCCAAGGAGTCCCAGTTACTTTAAATATATCTAATGCTCCTTTTGCAGGTTATGATTGGAGTGGTAGTGGAGGTAGTGGATCATCGGCTAATTATAGTACTGGAGGTACTTATACAGTAACCGTTACCGCAGCCAATGGTTGTACTGGGACGGGAAGTGGTGTTGTTACGATAAATGCTTTACCAACGCCTAATATTGTTCAAAATCCATACACCTGTAATGGTCAAATCGTATTAAATGCAGGAGGAGGGTTCTCTTCCTATGCTTGGAGTAATGGAGGTGGGTCAAATTCGACTGCAACGTATTCATCATCCGGCAACTATACAGTAACAGTAACTAATGTAGCCGGTTGTACCAATACCGATGAGTTTTTTGTGAGCATTCCGTCGCCGCCTGTTGTCAATATTAGTGGTGCATTGAGTTTTTGCGCTTCGTCTTTTACTACTTTGAGTGCGACACCTGGTTTTGCTGCTTACAATTGGACTGGTGGTAGTAATAATGCGAGTTTGACAGTAAGCGCAGGAGGTACATATACAGTTACTGTGACAGATGCTTTGGGCTGTACCGATACGGAAACAGCCACCGTAGTTGTATTGGCCGCTCCAAATCCTGATATTACAGGTTCGGCATCGGTTTGTGCGGGAAATAATGTTACCCTCTCTGTGCTTAATGGACCTTACACTGGGTATAATTGGAGTACATCATCTACCAACCCAACTATTGCTGTGACCAATAGCGGTAGTTACACGGTTACAGTTACTGCAGCCAATGGATGTACTGCAACCGCAGTAGAAACACAGACATTTTTGTTAGCACCAACACCTAATATTAATGTTACCACGTCATGTAATAACCAAAGCACATTAAGTACCTCCATTCCTTACACCTCTTATGTTTGGTCTAATAGTGCTATAACACCAACTACAGTAGTAACAGTAGAAAATAATTATACTGTTACAGTGACTAATGGACAAGGTTGTACGGCTTCTGCTTCTATTTTTGCAGATATTCTCCCCACCCCAGTTGTAGATATTAGTGGTGCTACCAGTTTTTGTGCTGGATCAACCACTACGTTGAGTGCAACTGCTGGTTTTGTCAGTTATGTTTGGAGCAATACCCAAAGTACGCCTTCTATAAATGTAAATGCTTCTGGCACCTATGGAGTAACGGTCACTAATGCAGACGGCTGCACAGAAGAAGCTTCTTTCTCCGTTAGCCAATTACCTGCACCTAATCCGACTATTACGGGGCCATCCAGTATATGTGCTGGGGGAAATGCTACTTTTTCAGTAGCGGCCGGTTTTACCACTTATGTTTGGTCCAATAGTCAGGCTGGGGCATCCATAACAACAGGTACTCCGGGTAATTATACGGTAACCGTTACGGCGGCCAATGGATGCACAGGAACAGATGATATTAGTTTAGTGATTTCTAATAGTTTGAATATCAATATTGTCGCACAAACCTATCAATGTAATGGTACACTTACCTTGGATGCGGGTAGCGGATTTAATACTTATAATTGGAATACAGCCGGCACTGGCTCTACCATTGTCGTAAATGCTAATGGAATTTATACTGTAACTGTTACAGATAATACAGGTTGTACTGGTTCTGATACATTTAATGCCACCATACCTGATGCGCCCAATGTGTCCATTTCTGGACCTAGTACGATTTGTGCAGGTAGCCAAGCATTATTAGAGGCAACTGCTGGTTTTAATCAATACGTTTGGTCCACAACTGGCCTCAATTCAAGTATTCAAGTTACTGCTGCTGGCGATTATACAGTGACTGTTACAGATAATGATGGCTGTACAACCACTGCTTCGGCTACTTTAACCCTAAGTAGTGCGCCATCGCCTACAATTACAGGGCCAACCAATATTTGCTCAAATAATACCGCAACTTTTGCGCTCTCGCAATCCTATACAAGTTATTTATGGTCGAATTCAGCAACTACCTCAACTATTAGTGTAGGAGCAGCAGGGACTTATACCGTTACGGTGACGAATGCCGCAGGTTGTACAGGTACTGATACACAGTTACTTACGGTAACTACCTCTTTGTCCCCCAATGTCACGATTGAGCCTTACCAATGTAACGGGCAGGTGTCTATGACCGCATCACCTGGTTTTCAAACCTATAGTTGGAGCAATAGTAGTAACGTGCCAACGACAAGTGTCACTACATCGGGGAATTATACGGTAACAGTAACGGATCTGACGGGTTGTACAGGTACCGTTATCACTGTTGTAGTGGTGCCCACTCAAATTCCAGTAGCAGTTACAGGTACCAATGTGCTATGTAATGGCGCATCTACCACGCTTAATGCTACCGCTGGGTATTCCAGTTATTTGTGGTCTAATACAGGAACTGGTGCGTCTATTGATGTAACACCTTCTACTACTACCAATTATGTGGTCACGGCCACAGATGCCAATAACTGTACTTCAACGGCTAGTATTAATGTAGCCGTAAATGGCGTACCAGTACCGGCAATTGTTGGCGGTACTACCATTTGTAACGGCAGTAATACAACGCTTAACGTTAGTCAAAATTTTGCTCAATACCTTTGGTCTAATACTGAGACGGCCAATAGTATCAGCACCAATATTGCAGGTACTTATACAGTAACCGTAACAGATGCCAATAATTGCACTGGAACTGCCACAACAACGCTATCTCTCGCTACTAATTTGACTCCATCCATCGCTATAGATCCGTATGCCTGTAATAGCACCTTAACCTTGAGTACAGGAACAGGATTTACGACCTATCTTTGGGATAATGGCGCAACTACATCCAGTATAACTATCAGCCAATCTGGTGTTTATACGGTAGCCGTAACAGATATAAGCGGTTGTAGTGGGTCGGCCACCATAACGGCTACTATTCCAACGCAACCAGTTGTTTCGATTACTGGTGATGCATCGGTATGTATAGGTACTGCTGCTACGCTCAATGCTACCGCTGGGTATTCCAGTTATTTGTGGTCTAATACAGGAACTGGTGCGTCTATTAGTGTAACACCTTCTACCGCTACCAATTATGTGGTCACTGCCACAGATGCCAATAATTGTACTTCAACGGCTAGTATTAATGTGGCGGTAAATGGCGTACCCGTGCCGACAATTGTTGGGGGTACTACCATTTGTAACGGTAGTAATACAACGCTTAACATTAGTCAAAATTTTGCTCAATACCTTTGGTCTAATACCGAGACGACCAATAGTATCAGCACCAATATTGCAGGTACTTACACTGTGACCGTAACAGATGCCAATAATTGCACTGGAACAGCCACAACAACCCTCTCCGTCGCTACGAGTTTGACTCCATCCATCGCTATAGATCCGTATGCCTGTAATAGCACCCTAACCTTGAGTACAGGAACAGGATTTACGACTTATCTTTGGGATAATGGCGCAACTACATCCAGTATAACTATCAGCCAATCTGGTGTTTATACGGTAGCCGTAACAGATATAAGCGGTTGTAGTGGATCGGCCACCATAACGGCTACTATTCCAACGCAACCCGTTGTTGCTATTACAGGTGATGCATCGGTATGTGTAGGCGCTGCTGCTACGCTCAATGCTTCTGCTGGATTTATCAGTTATGCTTGGTCTAATACAGATACGAATCCAAGCATTAGTGTTGCACCACTTGCCACCACTATATATACCGTAACTATTACGGATGCTAATAATTGTACTGCTACTGCTAGCGCAACCATAACTGTAAATGCCAATCCTCTGCCTACGCTTACTGGATCAACCACTATTTGTAATAATAATAACGTTACCATTGGGGTTTCAACCACCTTTAGCGCATACCAATGGTCAAGTTCCGAAACGACAAATACAATAAGCACAAATTTAGAGGGCGTTTACACCGTAACAGTGACAGATAACAGCGGTTGTGAAGGTACTGCCAGTGTAACCTTGGCAACAGGGAGCACGATTGTACCAGTATTGGCCATAGCACCTTATACTTGTAATGGTACATTGACCTTGACAACAGATACCGGATTGAGTACTTATTTATGGAGTAATAGCAATACTACATCCAGTACCACCGTCAGTCAATCGGGCATATTTACGGTAACAGTTACCGATACAAATGGCTGTAGCGGAACGGCAACCATCACAGCCAATGTGCCTGCTTTGCCTGTCGTATCCATTACTGGAAATGCCGCTGTTTGCGCTGGGAATAGTGTGGATTTGGCTGCTAGCGGAGGATTTGTGGGTTACAATTGGAGCAATAGTTCAAATTTGCAAAGCCAAACAATAACTCCTGCATCATCCAATACATATACCGTAACAGCAACGGATCAAAATGGCTGTACAGCAACGAATACCGCTACTGTAGTGGTCAATAGCTTACCAATACCTGCAATTAATGGTAGCACAACTATTTGTAACAGTTCGGCTACAGTGATTAATGTGGCTACATCTTACAATAATTATGCTTGGAGTAACAGCCAAACTTCGTCTAGTATTTCAGTCAATACTGCCGGTACTTATACCGTTACGGTCACTGATGTTAATACTTGTACAGGTACAGCCACCATTACTTTAATTAATGGTACCAACCTAACACCTGTTATCAATGCAAACCCTTATCAATGTAATAATACGATTACACTAAATGCCGGAACTGGATTTACAACCTACAATTGGAATACCGCTGCCACTACCGCTACCATAACCGTTACTCAATCGGGTAATTATACCGTAACAGTATCGAATACGAGCGGTTGTACAGGTTCGGCTGTATTCAATGCGAATATTCCAATTCAAAATACAGTGACCATTGATGGACCGGGTAGTATTTGTAGTGGTAACACGGCTACTTTAACTGCAACCGCTGGTTTTGTTGATTATCAATGGAGCAATACGACTTTGGGCAATTCCATTATCGTAACCCCCAATGCTCAAACCTCCTATACTGTAACCGCAACAGATTCAAACGGGTGTACCTCTACCGATCAGATTACCATTGCCGTGAATAGTGCTTTAACAATTCAAATTAGTGGCAATAATGTGATTTGTAATGGCGCAACTACCACCCTAACGGCGGATTTAGGCTACGCTAGTTACCTTTGGAGCAATGGGCAAACCACTCCCGTACTCACAACGGATATAGCCGATACCTATACCGTAACTGTGACGGATATCAGCGGTTGTACCGGTACCGCAACCATAACTACAGAGGCGCAAATAGCACCAGATCCAACGATTAATGAAGAACCATACCAATGTAATAATCAATTGATACTCAATGTACAGCAGGGTTTTGTCGATTACCAATGGTCTATTGGTTTAGGCGGCACTACGACGATTACAGTTTCACAGGATGGTAATTATTCCATTACGGTAACTGATATTAACGGTTGCACAGGTACTAATTCGTTTTTTGCTATTATCCCCGATGATTTATTGGTCATTATTCAAACGCCTTCCACCCCAATTTGCGAAGGAGGCTCAGCCAGTTTGTCGGTACCTCCGGGATTAACGGGATATATTTGGTCGAGTGGTCAACAAGTAAATGCCATTACAGTGACTCAGCCGGGTAATTATATCGTAACCGTTACCGACGTTTTTGGGTGTACAGCAACGGATGATTTTTCATTTACTTTCTCGCCCAAGCCTAATGTAAGTATTAGTGGGAATAGTATCCTTTGTGGTGGTGGTTCGGCTACGCTTACTGCTGCGGGTTCAGTAGGAACTTTCCAGTGGTCGAATAATACCACCGGGGCAACCTTAAATGTAGCGCCTTCATCACCAACTGTTTATACCGTTACCATCACAGATGCGAATAATTGTACCGCTACCGCTACACAGTTGGTAGAGGCGGCACAAGAGATCATCATTGATTGGGTGGGCACCGATCCCACTTGTACGATTGGAGGTGTATTGACACTGCAAGGTATTAGTGGCGGACAATCACCTTTTGAAGTGAGTATTAGTAATGGAGTAGGCAGTTTTGAAACAGATGGTACATTGCAGCCTTCAGAATACATCAAATACAACAATATAAAAGATGGTGATTACACGTTGACCGTCACTGACGCTTTAGGTTGTACTGCTGAGGCGGATTTAACATTGACAACGCCACCATTTACCGAATTTTTTGCAGATACCATTGAATTTACGAGAGGGCAGCAAATACCATTGACACCGCCTATTACCATTACACCTGTTGATGTGCAATGGATTAGTGCAGCCAATATTTTGTCGTGCGATAATTGTTTGACTCCAACCGCTAGTCCAATAGAAAACACATTGGTAGAATACGCTGTGCAAGGACAAGGCGCATGCCAATCTACAGGTTTCTATTATTTGATTACTGCGGAGAAAGATGCAAATATTTACGTCCCGAATACTATTGCATTGGACGACGAAAATAATTTTGGTTTTACTATTTATGGTGATATTAACTTGTTAAGCATTAAATCATTACAAGTGTATGATCGCTGGGGTGGTCAAATGGCCGTTTACGCCAATATACTTCCCAATGATCCATCATCTGGCTGGGATGGCAGATACCGCAATAAGTTTGTTGAGCCAGGCGTATATGTATTTTGGGCGGAGGTAGAACT
>JBEAVK010000057.1:0-19552 GCA_041160955.1 Bacteroidota bacterium | reverse complement strand
TGTCAAATGTTACGATTACTGCTTTTTTCATTGTATAAATATCTGTTTTATTTTTGTCATAAGTTTATATATAGATTTTGGCATGGTTGCGGTTTTCTAGCACCAAAGTTAAATAAAATTTACAATATTGAGCCATGCATCAGTGTTTCGAAGAAGCATTGCAACCGCCATATTGCCAAACGGATGTGAGGGGTAAAGCATTTACCTGCTAAGTCCCATCAATATTGCTTTTTCAACGGGACAAAGTTGGGTATTTATTTTATTGATATTAAAATCATTTTTTGTCAACAAGGGAGGCTGTGCCATAAATTTTGGTGTTGTGCCACAATGATTTTGTGCAGCGTGCACAACAAATGGATGACACAAATAAACTGTACCGGCCTTACCTGTTGCAACAACTTCTTCTTTTGGAGCAATTGTATGTAAACATTGCGCCAATTCCATAAACGAAAGACCTTTTTCGCCTTCGGGTGCTAAAATTTTTGCAACATCAAAATGAGAACTAACTTTGATAATGGTTGGTGCGTCTCGATCTGTCACATCTGAAAACAGGAATAGCATTAATAACCCACGGGCTTTTGAGTTAATATTTATGCGCCATTCAAAATAATTATTGGCATCATCGCCTGCAAAACTGGCATCTACATGCCAACCTGTGTCATTTGCTGGTTCTTTGCTTGGGAAACGTATCGGAAAGGAGCCAAGTGTCAATCTTGGAAACCAATTATCTTTTCCGACTAATTGGTCAAAAGCATTGTGAAGGATTGTGGTATTTGCTGCTTTTTTAAAGGGTTCAAGCCCTAACTCGCCAATTCTAATTACGGGTTGTGTCCAACTATCGGGATTGTTAGGGTCGCATTGGGTGGCTTCCCAGAGTATTGCTCGACAGTTGTCTGCAATTTCAGTAGAAAAAGCATGCTCTATTTTGACAAACCCGTTGTTTATAAAGCTGTTTATTTGTTCGGTTGTTAATTCTTCCATTGTTAACAGGTGTTCTTGTTGCTTTCCCACTAACGGTTTTAGGCTTGGCGAAGGTGGCACTAAAGTTCAGTAGAATGACCAAAGTTGAACGCCGCACACAAAGATAATCCACACTGTTGAATTGCCGAATATCAAAATTCGTAAAATTTCAGGTAGCAAACAAAATGGGCAGAAATCTTGTTGTATTTTCTACTTTTCGTTGTTTTATTTATCCAATGACAACGAAACGCTCCAATATTTTGGCCTCCGAAGTGGCTTCTTTCGATGAACCGGATCTAAAATGTAATCTTAAAACAGGCTAGTTTGTATGCATCTATTAAAAAACTATTTTACCATTTTATTTCTATTCAATGTATCCTTTCTATATGCGCAAAACATTGATTTAAAATCTTTTAACGAAAGAAGGATCAAAGACACCAAAAAAGATATGCTGATTTTGGGTGGTTGGGCATTGGGCAATATGGCAGTAAGCGGTGTTTTACTAACCCAGGCGAAGGGCGGTATTTCCAAAGGTTTTCACCAAATGAATATTGGATGGAATGCTGTCAATTTGACGATTGCTGGTTTTGGTTATGTTGCAGCATTAAAAAGCGATCCTTCCACTTTCGATCTATTCGGCAGCATTGATGAACACTATAAATTGCAGCGGTTATTTATTTTTAATGCCGGATTAGATGTAGGATATATGGCAGCGGGTGCTTTTTTGATGGAAAGAAGCAAATCAAGGTCCAAAAAACCCGAGCAAATGAAGGGTTTTGGCCAGGCAGTGGTGGTAAATGGGGCTTTTCTTTTTGCTTTTGACCTAGTTAATTATTTTATTCAGTCGGGGCATAATGATAAGATTCGGCTGCTTTTGACCGGTGAAGGTATTGGGATGTCGGTACATTTTTGAGTCTATAATTTTAAATTTTATGAGAAAAATAGTGGATGGAATGCGCCGTGTATTTACAAAATAAAAACACGACTAATTCCACCCACCTTATGCCTCAAATAATTATTACTCCTTTACCACCTTCGCTACTCCAATTACCTGATCTTGCAATCGTAATTTTATCATATAAATACCCGAGGATAAATGTGTGAGATCAAGCGTTTGAACCAAAGCAGCATCTGCTACCCGTATAGTTTGGATCAAACGGCCTGTAATATCTACTAAATCTATCCAAGTGCCTCTTGGGGCTTCCTGAGCAAGCGTTACAGTCAGCATTCCATTTGTCGGATTGGGAGCAATGTGTAAGAACGCAGCATTTTGTTCCGCTTCATTTGTACCCACAGGAATACATTGTTTGATATAAAAATCAACTGTTTTAATACATCCATCGCAATTGGCCTCAAAACGATAGGTCGTGTTGGCCATATTGGCGTTCAATGTGGCATTTATTTGGCCTGATAACAAGAAATAGAGATTTGTTATGTCATTCAGTATGTACCACTGATAGTCGCAACTGCCCGTTGTAGGAGGGTTGATGATAGTACCCGTAAGCGGCATTTCTTCATTGAGGCATCGGAAACACGGCCCCGTTACTACTACTTTGCAAGGTGGAGGCACAGTCACCACGTTTGATTTTAATACTTGATTACAGCAATTTTCCTCCACCACCGCGTAGTAATTACCTTCATAATTACCACCTAATGCAGCATTAATGTAATTGTAAGTAGCAACACTCCCTGTAATGACCTGAGTGTGGATCAAATCTCCATTTTTGTACCATTTTACTGTGGTGGCGCAACCTGTTATTGGCACGATATTTTGGGTTAGTACCAATCCGTTAGACCAGCAAGGATCTAATTTCGTTACACTAAAACTGCCAATAACCAATTGATTGTAATAATCTAAGAAAATGCTGACTTCGTCGGCAGGACAAACTCCGTTTTGTTTAGTGACCTTATACCACGTATCCACATATTGTTTGTTGGTTACATGGAGCATATTCCTATTTCCTGCTTCTGGTATTGGTGAATATGGTCCTCCTGCACTTACGGTGCTGATAGACCAAAACCATTCGGGCTCGGTAGCAGGTGGTGCTTTGGTAGCGCAATTAGGAGCGTATTTGATTTGTGCATCTTCGCCAGGACAGAATGGCGGCGGATTTACGTCAGGTGCAAGCAAGCTCAATACGCCTGCTCCGGCATTATCGTCGTAAATACGGATTCCTGTTACATAACTTTTAGGGCCGCAAGGCTGGTTCACTACGACACGATATTCGTACTCACGCCAGCAAGCGTCTGAGCTGATAATGGGGGCATTTGCGAAACTCAAACCAGCTACATTCAACGTATTATTCGTTCCAAGCGAGTTATTATTCTGATCAAACCACTCCACAGAGTTGGTGCAACCCATAGGATTGTAACTGACCGAAAATGAAACAGTGGAAGGAACATTCGTCGAACAGTAATATGCCTTTGGAGTGATTGTGGCAGTTATTGGGGCGCAAAGGTTGATATTTGCCACATTGGAGTATATCAAACTACAAGAGCCACCGCAATCGCCTTGTTGCACTTCAGCATATACGCACACATCTCCTGTTAAATAGGCTGGCAATAACACTAAATCATGGCAAACTGTACCATTGGTTACTTGATAGGGTGCCCCCCAAGCAGGATCGCCAATTGGCGGGCAAGGTGCATAAGCAACATACCATCGCACTTGTTGCACATCTGGCAAGGCACTGCATCCAGAGAGTGGCACTAGCAATTGTGATGCTTTTGAACAAATTTCCGCATCATTCACTGATATTATATGGCAACAAGGCACATCTAATGTAAATGGCAAACTACAGCTCACTGGCCCACTTGGGCAAGGACATTGCAGTTGTACTACATTAAATATATTGACAGGGAAGCAGTTGTCTGTAACCGTAATCGTTCCGCTCACCGTACCTAAGTTGCCGTTCCAACTCGTAGAAAGACCCGAAATTTGGATATTGGCCTGTGTTGGTGTCACATTCAAAGTACAAACCCCCGTAGCGCCAGTTTGGTTTTGAACCAAAACTTGGAAGGTAAATACATTGGGGTTGCTTGTACATTCAATATCGGCACCGGCTACTTCACCACAAAGGCAGTTGACCGTAACTGAAAACGTACAAGTTGCGGTATTGCCAGCAGCATCGGTTGCTGTACAAGTAATGATCGTAGTACCGCAAGGGAAAAATGCCCCGCTTTGGCGGTCGCATGTCACAATAGTTGGCGTGGGCAATGGGCAATTGTCCGTCACGGTTGGCAAATTAAACGTAAAGATTGCACCTGCTTGGCAAGCAGGTACGCTCTTGGTTTGGTTGGCGGGACAAATAATTACAGGTTTTTCCTGATCACGCACGGTTACAGTATAAACGCAAGTTGCCGTATTTCCTGATAAATCAGTGGCTGTTGCGATGATCGTAGTCAACCCAAGATTGAAACACGTATTGGGATTGATCCCTGTTGTAGCACCCGAAAGTATATAGGTGATGGTTGGAATCGAACAGTTATCTGTTGCTGTGGCGGACATGTTTTGCGTAGCGCAGCATTGGCCGGGATTGGTATTGAGGGTGATGTTTACTGGACAATTTAATACAGGCTGTACCATGTCGGGCTGTACCGTGACCGTTTTTGTAACCGTTCCAGTGCAACCTGTTGCATCTGTAACGGTGAGGCAAACTTGGTACGTGGCTACTGTAACAGCAGTAGGAAAGGTGAACATGGGGCTTGTACCAGTGAGGTCAATGCTTCCATTACAACCAATATCCCAAGCATAGGTGAAAGGAGCAGTGCCAGTACTGGTACCCGTAAAATTGATCTTGTAACAGTCTATTGGATTTTGGGTATAGGTAAAATTGGGAGTGCATGGTGCAATACAATTACCAAAATTAAGTCCACCAATTACATCAAAAGCAGAGTTTACAGTTACAGCGTACATTCCAGAAGATGGCTGGGTAATGGTATAACCAGATTGTTGCACCTCCATAACAGTATAGTTGCCGGGCGGAACATCTTGAAAAACATAAAACCCAAAATTATCACTGACAGCACTAGCTATTATGGCTCCAGTTGCTGGGTTTTTTAATTGAAATGTCCAGCCTTGAGCACCGGTTTCTCCGTTGTTTTGGGTACCGTCGCAATTCGTGTCAATGTATTTCTGCCCCGTAATGAAATTGGTGCCACCACAACAAGCAGATTTCAATAAACCGGCACCAGTCACGCTCCCTTGGATATTAAAGCCCATTGCGACCCCTGATAGGTTTCTCAAATCCGCTTTAATGCAATAATTTCCTGGTAGAAGTTGAAAGGTTTTTATTGCAGTAGTAGGTGTTGTAAATGCCGTTGATGTAGTGGATGTGATGTTCAAGATATTCCCTAAAAATGTACCCGACTGTGTATAAAGATTAATGGATAAATTGTTGTCGCATAGTGCACTTAAATTGAATGTCACCATAGAAGTGTCGCAAACACAAAAACAATTTTTAAAACCATAAGGTGTCTGTGGTGCAGGGTTATTGGAGTTTAAATTAGCCGTTGGATAAGCCGATAACCACGCAGTTTGGGTTTGACTGGCCCAACCAACAGTTGGAGATACAATATATGCTGGACGCGGTACGGTAATACCAGAGTTAGGGGTTTCGCAGAGTGTCCAAAAAGAGGTATATTGACCAGGTGTTCCCAGTGTCCCAGTAATTGGGTCAAACCCCGTGTTAATAGCAACTGAATTGGTTTGGCATAATAGGTCGCAGTTGGATGGATTGGGCGCAAACTGATTGCAAAACGACTGATTTAGGTCAATATTAGCCGCAGTTGATAATGGGACTAAACCTGAATCAAAAAAAATGATTACATTTGGGAATAAACCTAATACGGGAGGTACAACGGATTGAAAAAGCGGTGTGTAGGGAGCGATGCAGCTGCAATCATGCAACCATCCATTTTCATCCGTTTTCATAGTATAAAACCGAAAAGGGTCATTTCCAGAAACCTGATAACTCGCACCATAAAAGCATCCTCCATCAGGAGTTGGTTCTATGAATGTTGGTTGTTGTCGAGCGTATGTGCGCGAGCCGACTGTGCTTTGGAGTTGTCGCCCCCAAATGAAAGCCCCCGTTGGTGAAAATTTGAGGATGGTACTGGTCACAATCCCACCATTGAAGCCGTTTTTGCTGGCTGCTACTAATAAATTATTATCATTCGCCAACTTCAAATCGTAATAACGATCTCCATCATTCCCAAAACCCGAAGTTGGGGTGATGTTCACCCAATCTACAGTGAGTTGGTTAGAACCTACAGGTGATAGGGTGGCCTGTAAAATAAACGGTTCGGATTTGGTACCGTTATTTTGATATTCCGAGTACCCACTGATATAGGCTTTACCATTGGAATAGACCAAACCAGTTGGATAAGGGGTTTCCGTAC
Organism: Bacteroidota bacterium; assembly: GCA_041160955.1. Taxonomy (GTDB): domain Bacteria; phylum Bacteroidota; class Bacteroidia; order Chitinophagales; family Saprospiraceae; genus M3007. The sequence continues at coordinate 13,192 of JBEAVK010000057.1, read as the reverse complement.
TTATTCCAGGTCGAATATCAATTTTCCCCTTCCCAAAAGCCAATATACTGTAATTACTGCTAAAAACCGTCGTGCCGATGTATTTTAGCCCCATAGAATCTATTCGTGATGTGACCAAAAACTGCGGTGCAGGGCCGGTCGCAATTTGGGCGATTTTAAATGGATAATCATCCGTAAAGTCTCCTGCATAACATTGGATATGATTCGTCAGATTGCAAGTGATGGGATCAAATTCGATTAATCTGAACCTTTTTGATTCAGAACCGCCTTGTGTGTCGTAGGAGTTTGCTAAAACAATCATTCTTTGATTGTCTTTTCGTTGGATACAATCCACGCTCTGAGAGTCGAATTTTTCATCTTCAAGTACCCTACTGGCAAGTATTGACCCCGACTGGTTCAATCGCACGACCAAAATATCTTGCGCGGTATAAATTCCCACCTTTGTCATGCTCAAAAAATACCCTTGTGATATGCCTGCGGCATCAAAAATCTCTGTGATTTGGCCTAGAGAATGATAGCCATTGTCCGTCGCTTGAATATTGGCAGTAGCAGGTATGGTTACCGTTTCAAAACCATAAATTTGGGTTGTGCCAATCAAATCTCCGTATTGATCTAAGCGGAAAAAGCAGGCATTTACACTGTTTGCATTGGAACGAACGCCGATGCCGACATATTCTCCATTGCTGGCTCTGATGCCATCCAACAAATAAAAATCATTGGTCAAGATGGAATCATTCGGGAAAATAGTATTGAATACAACTTTGTCACCTTCGCACGGGGCTTGGGCGTTTATTGCCACTGTCTTGAGCAGCAAAAGTATTGATAACATAAAAAGCAAAGGCTTCTTTATCATGATAATTGATTTTTTTAATGAAAGGGAAAAAATTATTTATACTTACTTCGGGCAAGGCACCACAATAGTGGAAGCCGAATCCATACAACCCGTCGCTGGATCCGTCACAGTCACTTGGTAGAGCGTACCTGCGGTAGGTGGCGTATCAGAAATACTACAACCCGATGCAGATTGTGGCATACTGTTATTATCAATCCAAGTCCAAATATAGGTAAAAGTAGCTGGGTCTCCCAGACAAGAGCTCGTGGTTCCTATACAAGCATCCAAAGTAATGTCGGTACCGAAATATGCGCATTCGTTGGGCATTACGGGACAAGAAATAGCAGCTATGAGTTCGCATACCTCTAGGCAATGCCTTGGTGTTTGGGTCGTTTGGCAACCATTCGAGATATCCACCCAATAACAACCTTTTTTCGTTGCCAAATACGTGGGAGATGCACTGTTTTGTACCTCTAATCCGTTCCAATACCAAGTGTAGGTATAGGCAGCATTGGGGGCTGCGACTGAAAGTATGGTGCCGCCCGCAGAGGAGCAGATTTGCGTTAGACCTGTAATGACATCGGGTGGGGGCGGCGTGATAAATTCAATGCGAACTTCGTTGCTGTATTTCGGTTCGCAACCTGAAGGCGTATTCATAGGACTGCATTTAAGGCGATAATAAACCGTCGGCAAAGCAGCAAGTATCGCCCAGTCACCTGGCAGTTCGTTGGTATTCTGTATGTAGTTGGAGGATCCCAAAGAGACTAATGGAGTCCATGTAGTATGGTCAGTCGTGAATTCCCATTGCTTGATACAATCCATAGAAAGCGGCGACTCCAACAAAAAAGCATCATCGCCGGGGCATATTGAATAACACTTCGTCGCTGGGATAGTAGTGGGGCAACTTGAAATCGGGGCTTGCAAAGTCGTACAAGCCGGGGCTTTGTCAATATTACCTGGTACTGGCATCGGATCAACGATGATGCAAGATGAAAAATCAAGCGTTTTTGAGCAATGCATCACCATGGCCTTGAAACAAATATTGGGCGCGCTCACCGTTACTCCTATGGCTGTGATCGTATTCAAATTATCGAATGCGGGCTCATACATACCATTTTGATACCATTTGATGCTTGTTGCATTACCTGAAAAAGGTGGCGGCGAAAGTGTCACTGTGAAATCGGCCATATCCCCGTCACAAAGCGTCCCGTTGAGCAGACCTGGAGGTGCTACACTAATATTGACCGTCGAAACGGGTATAGGACAACATATTTTTAGGTTATACACATCGCTAGTATAAGTACACATTCCTAAAACAGGATCCGATACCGTGATTTTTGCTCGGTATTCACGGTCCGTATAACCCTTCGTATTGGCAGCAGAGCAATCGCTAGTCTCATTTACTACTGGGAAACACACACCAAAATACTTCGTTGTATTAGCGATTTGCCATGGGCCACCATCATCACGATATTCCCAACTGGCATTTAGGTCTGAAGACAAGATCATACCGTTCTGTTTCAAGCAAAAATGTACAGGGTCGCCGTCACAAATTTCAGTCAATAGACCCGATGTCGAAGGCAGTTGCCCTCTAAGTTCTACATCACACCCATTTAGGTTGGGATAGACTAAATCTGCATCAGAGCAGATAAAATTGCTATTTGCACCCGGTAGCAGTGAGAAGCCACTCAGTACACCATTGTTCCCATTTGGGTCAGTAGCCACGGTGATATTGTTGCCAGTTGAGCTATTGTCGGCCAGTTCGGTACCTTGATCAAGATTCCAATAAGACACCAAACCCAGTTCTGTACCCGTAAGCAGGCACTTTTCACAGGACATCAATTGGGCATCTGGCAAAACAGTATTCCATAGCCGTATATCATCTATTGGCCCGTCCCAATCTTGCCCTGGTGTGGATCCGCCTCCCCAATGCCCTACACGAAATAAAGTAGAATTTAGGGGGCCAATCGCACCTCCGGTATAATATGGACTGGTACCACCATCTAACCAAACCTTGACGTTGGCAGCAGTCCTTGTTACAGCGATACAATGCCATGCGTTGTCCCGAATATTAGTCGAACCCATACTAGCGAGTCCGCCTCCTGGAAAAGTAAAAATAGTGAGTAAGCCATTGCACTCACCCACTTCAAAACGGCTTCCACTCCCACCTAAAGCAAATAGACGCCGAAAGCCACTTGGGCAGGTTCCAACTGAACCTGTAGCATCGGCTCGAAACCACATCTGTACTGTGAAATTAGAATTGGGGATAAAAGTAGAAGGTAAAGGGCTGAATGTGATAAAATCATTATCTCCGTCAAAATCGAGGGCATGATTATCGCATTGGCTCCAAGTAGTCTTTTGCAGAAAAAAACTAAAGAGCATTAATAAAATAATTTTGTACATTGGTAAAAATTGAGTTAAAATGAAAGAATAGTTAAATATGATAAGAGACATAAACTAATTACTTAATAACAAAATACATTTGGCACTTATGCTCCACTTTTAAAACCACCTCAGTGTATATTCACCTTTAATAGCAAGGTAATCTATGTTATGCACGTTAATCTGCGTGTGTAATGAATGCCTTCGTCTGTGTTGACAATGGTGTGCAGAGAAAATTGAATTGTTTTTTGTTTAAAAAATACATAACGTTTTCGTAGTTTTAATTTGGAAAAATAATGATGACAAAGTATATGCCTTCAAACTTTAAATCAAAGTTACAAGGCTCAAATTCATATTTCATAAATTCGTTTCCATTCGGTATCTAAATTTTTTTATTCGGCAGAATTAGCTTGTTGTACCTAAATTCACATACCTTTACACTGGAAAATAAAAATTAAAAAACAATGAAAAACCACCCTAATAAGATCAAAGTAGTATTAATTGATGATGAACCAGATGCGTTGTTTGTACTAAAAAAGTTTCTGAACGACCACCCCGATGTCATTGTTTTAGCAGAAGCAAACGATGTAGCAACAGGCATGGCTGCGATCCATCTGCACCAACCTGACTTAATTTTTCTAGACATCCAACTCGGCGATAAAAATGGCTTTGACCTGCTCAATCATTTCCCGCTGCCTACCTTCCAGATCATTTTTTGCACAGGTTTTGCGCAATTTGCGCTGCAAGCTATTAAAAATAACGCCTTGGACTATCTTATTAAGCCTATTGATCCCGAGGAATTAAAAGCGGCTGTCCAAAAAGCAATTCAACAAAAAACGACCTTAAAACCACCTCGATTAGCGGTTCATGCTTCTGGTGAAGTATTGTTTGTAGATACCAATGATGTATGCCAAATTGAATCAGATGGTGCCTATACCACGATACAACTCGCCGATAACAGGCGTTTTGTGCAGGTGCGCTCGCTCCGTGAGTACGAAGAAATATTACCTGCGCATTCCTTTTTCAGAACACATCAATCCCATCTCGTCAATTTGAATTATATAGAAAAGTTTCACCCCGAAAACCTGACCTTAAAAATGCGAAATGGCAGTGAAATCCCCGTAGCGCGCCGGCGCAGGGCAGAAATGACTACTGCTTTAGGATTGTAAAATTGACATATTATGCGTACAATCCTCTTTTTGCTTCTTTGTTACAACGTGCTATATGCCCAGCCACACCCCGCTTGGCGGCACTATACCTTGAACGACGGGCTTCCACATAACACCGTTTATGGGATGTGCGAAGATTCCATTGGCCGCCTTTATTTTGCAACCGAAATAGGTATTTGCCGCTTCGACGGCTACCGTTTTGAGCGTTTCCCAGGGCCGGACGAAATCAATGCAGTATCTGTTTTCTGCCCACAAGCGGATAGCCTTGGGCGGGTCTGGTTCCGGACTATTTCGGAAAGGCTATACTATATCGAACACGACAGCATCCATCCCTGGCAATGGAATGCCTTATTGGCAAAATATGATTCTGGCGTTGGCACTGAGTTTTCCTTTTGGGAGAACAACAGTATCGTACTCAGAAAATCAGGTTTTGGATTTCTTCGAATTTTTTCGGACGGAAAGGTGGAAGAATGGAAATCGGATATGGGTCTTTCACAATGGGCATTGTTGCCAGGAATAGGCAACCGATTGAGCATTAGTAATGGAGATCAAACGAAACAATTAGAAAAAGATTCGCAGATTAAACTCAAAAGAAAAGATCGATCATTCCAATTGCATCTACCTTTTGTACAAAGTGAATTTGTGCAGTCACTTCCATTATTTCAGATTGATGGATTTGGAGATTATAACATGGGACTTGAATTAGCACCCCGTCACTATATTTTTATTTCTCAACGCGAAATATGTGAAATAAAATTAGGTAAAGTGCTTCTCCATGATAGGTTTGACCTCAAAAAGGGTTTAAGTACTATACCCTGGTTTCAAAAACTCCCCGATGGAAGGCTGCTCATGGCACGTATTGAAAATCAGGCAGGTTTATGGATTTATAAAGACGTGGATCATTTGTTTGCCGAAAAGCCTGACACAGTACTGCTGCGAGGGGAAGAAACGACCATGATGCACGTTGACCGGAGTGGAGGTATATGGGCAACTACCTTCCAAAATGGCCTTTTTTACCAGCCCAATCCGCATATCAGTATTTTCGATAAAAAATCAGGCTTGTCCACCGAAAATGTATCCAATATAATACGAGGAAAACCCGGACAACTGTATTTTAACACCTCCGATCAGAACCTGTACCTACTAGATACCAAGCAGGATCAAATTAAAAAAATAAAACGCGATCAAACTGGGAACAAAGTCATTAAATACCTTTTTTATGAACCTTTGCGCGATCGGTTGATCCTTAGTGCGGGCGGTTTGTTTTTTTTAGAAAACAATAAATGGCGGCAATATCTTAACGTAGATAATCTTGGCTCTGCTTCACCTATTAACTCAAATAAGTTGCTTATTACCGCTGATGGCCTTTTTTTTTATAACCTTGGATCTAAAGGAATTCGTAAACTTAGTACTTCAAATGGTAGCATTATAAGCAGTAGTCTTGACCATCTCCGTTTTTCTGCTATTACCCAAACCCCAAAAGGTGCAATTTGGCTAGCCAATAACAATGGTCTTTTTGAATTGGTTTCTGATACCATGTTGCAGCCGATATTGAATCGCCCGGAAGCCTTCAGCCACCGTATCCGACAGATGAGTTGGACGACAGACAGTATCCTTGTCGTTGCGACTGCTTCCCAAGGAGTATGCTTTTGGATGCCTACAAACAAGATGCAACAATCAAAAAACGGATGGTTTAGACAAGTTTCAACATCAGATGGATTAACGTCCGAGGTAGTCCATTGCATCGCGATCCAAGGTGATTCCATTGTTTGGGCGGGTGGTAGCGCAGGTCTGAACAAAATTACGGGCTGGCGATCGGGAGAACAATTGCGCGTTGAGCAAATCACTGTGGCCCATGGGTTGCCTTCCAATCAAATCAACGATTTGTGTGTAGCAGAAGGCGTTTTGTGGATTACCACCTCCGGCGGCTTAGCCCGACTCAACAAAATGTCCGAAAAAACGGAGTCGCGCCTCCCTTTTTTAGCAGAAATTTATGTCAAAAACAAAAAATGGAATGCCTCGGGAAATAATATCCCTACATTCTCTTATTCCGAAAATGACCTTGAATTTCGTTTTTACACCCTCAATTTCAGGCAAAATGGGCGCATTCTTTATCGTTTTCGGTTGAATAAGAAGTCCGATTGGCAAACAAGTATGGCTACTTCCGCTCTGTTTTCATCGCTTGCCCCTGGCTACTATCATTTTGAAGTGCAGTCACAAAATGAGGACAAAATTTGGAGCGAGTCCTCCTTTTTCTCCTTTATTATTCAGCCACCGTGGTGGGCAGATTGGCCATTTCGGACAACTATTTTATTCATATTCCTGGGTAGTGTGTTTATGTTGTATAAATGGCAAACCCAGCGATTGAAAGCAAAATTTGATTTACAAAATCAAATTTCGGCACTGGAACAAACAGCATTACGGGTACAAATGAACCCACATTTTATGGCAAATTGCCTGAGTTCTTTACAGCGATTGGTTTTGGAACAAAAAAATGACATTGCGATCCTGTATATTGCTCGTTTTGCAAAACTGGCACGGGCCGCTTTGGAATTTTCCGGACGATCTGAGATCACTTTGGAAGAAGAATTGGCCTATTTAGATAATTACTTAGCACTCGAGCAGTTGCGATATAAAGATAAATTTGATTTCAACTTCTCTGTTGATCCCCTCATAAATATACAAAAAACAGGTATCCCCTCCATGTTAATTCAGCCACTTTGTGAAAATGCCATACACCATGGATTTGCAAAAAAAGTAAGCAGTGGATTGTTAGAAATTAGGGTTAGGCAAAATCAAAACGCATTGATTATTGAAGTTTTTGACAATGGTGGGGGAATCGTGGAGGAGGCTTCAGAACTACATAAGAGTGTTCATGCGCTGCCAATCATTCGGAGAAGGTTAAATTTGCTGGCACAATCTGGTCAACGTGTTCATTTTGATATTCTAAATCGTTCGGACGGAGTTCAAGGTACCCGCGCCACTATTTATTTATTTGGAAAACAATACCACACAAACGGGTGAAGCACGCACAAAATGGCTGGCTAATGCCCTAATACGCTTTATATTAAAAGTGCCCCCCCCCAAAAAAAACAAAATCAACAAAAATACGTTTAAACCAAGTATGAAGTTTTCTATTTCCATCTTAACCATATATACTTTGATATTTGCTTTTACGGCAATGCCATCAATGTCTGTTTTTGCCTGTGGCCAAAGCGGTGGGTGTGGTGAAAAGGAAACCTGCGAAAATACAACACACAAAAAAAGTTGTTGCGCCGAAGAAAAAGAGCAAACACAACCTTGTAGTGACGAAAAAGATTGTTCAGGTGATTGCGGTGCTAAAGGTTGCCAATGTGCATCCTCCTTTTCTCCTGTACCATTGTTCATTCCTCTATTGGAAAACCTATTATCTCCTACTGCTTTCCTTCCTAAAAAAGCGACTTGGTACTATCTTAATAAAATACCAAACGCTGTTTACCTTTCCATTTGGTTACCACCCAAAATAAACGGCTAAACTTCCTGACAGCCATAGGTCTGTCTAAGCGGAAGCCTACTTCTTTCGCAATATTTTCTTTTTTCGTTTGCTTTAACGGCTTAAACTACCACGATCTAACTTGTGGTATTCGGCTGTATTGAAGTATAAAATTTTAAAATAATGAGATTCAATATAAATATCGCAATACCATTCGTCGTATTGCTTATCGGTACAAATTGTACTGCACAAATCAAAAACGCTAAGTCGGAAACGGTTAAAATCTATGGTAATTGTGGTATGTGCGAGAAAATTATCGAAAACGCAGGACTGCAAAAAGGTACTGCAAAAGTAGATTGGGATCAAAACACCAAAATGGCACAAATCACTTTTGATTCCACAAAAACCAATCTCGAAGCGGTGCTCCAACGGATTGCCTCATCGGGCTATGATAGCGATCAATTTACCGCCCCCGATGAAGTATATGCCAACCTGCACAGCTGCTGCCAATATGATCGCCCAATTAAAACCGTTACAACGATCGACCCTACGACTCCAGTGGTTGCTGAAAAAACGATGGAGGAAGTGATGGTCGAACCATCCGGTATTGATGCCATGAAAGCGCAACTTGGACAGGTTTTGAACGCGTATTATGCTGTTAAGAATGCATTAGTGGCCGATGATAGCAGATCGGCTCGTTCAAAAGCAAAGGCATTACTTACGGCACTTAGCACTGTAAAAATGGCAAATCTTAGTAAAGAGCAGCAAGAGACCTATACGCCGCTTGCAGAAAAGATTAAACTGGATGCCTCTAAAATTTCGGAAACGAATGATATTGTACAGCAGCGCGACCATTTTTACACACTTTCCGATCCTATTTTTACAGTAGTCAAAACCTTCCAGGTTAATACCGAACCTGCTTACCAGCAGTTTTGCCCCATGGCGAGAGACGGGAAAGGCGCAAATTGGTTGAGTAAGGAAAAGGAGATAAAAAACCCGTATTATGGTAAATCAATGCTTACTTGTGGCAAAGTGACTGCTACGCTTGAATAATAATCCATCGTTTCTTATAGGACTATGTAGCACTTTCGGGCGTTACATAGTCTTGTTTTTTTCAAACTTTTATTATCGATGCTTATAAAACTGAATATTCGATTTTAGCGATTCTGGCATTGGCCTTTATAATAGTACGTACCTTTGTCGTGTTTTAAAAGACTTTTTTACAATGACACATACTTATCAGGTTTCAAATATTACTTGTGGCGGTTGCATAGCGAAAGTGACAGGACTACTCGAAAAATTACCCAACGTGACTGCTGTTTCGGTTAACCTTGAGGGGCAAGCCCAAATCACAATGAGCAGCCATATAACAACAGCTGATTTACAGGCTGCCTTGGTGGACTATCCTAAATATCAATTATCTGAAAAATCGGTGGTGATGCCCCTAAAACCTGCGTTGGTGGCCGAAGACGACGAGGTTCGTGGTTTTTTCGAGACCTACAAACCGATTTTATTGATATTGGGTTATATCCTTTTGGTTACGATGGCGGTTCAGTTCAATAGCCCAAGTTTTGACTGGATGCAGTGGATGCAACATTTTATGGCTGGTTTCTTTTTGATTTTTTCCTTTTTTAAATTGCTCAATTTAAAGGGATTTGCAGAGAGCTATGCCATGTACGACGTTTTGGCCAAAAAAATGCCCACTTGGGGATACGTTTATGCTTTTGTCGAATTAGGTTTGGGCATTGCCTATCTTGTTGGTTATAACCCATTGATTACCAATGCAGTTACCATCGTTGTTATGTCTATTAGTATCGTTGGGGTATTACAATCTGTACTGAATAAAAAGAAGATTCAATGTGCTTGTTTAGGTACTGTTTTCAATTTGCCCATGAGTACAGTTACGATTATCGAAGATGCTTTGATGATTGCTATGAGCGGAGCGATGCTGTTGTTTGGGTAGCGGTGAAAGGGCTGAAATGGTGGATCACAGAAGATGTATAGCCCGCAAAATGGCTAAATGATTTGACTTGATCCTCCAAATCATGTGCTCAATATTGCTAAAAGCCCACTTTAAAATACACTTTTAGCAAAATTGCTCGTTCAAATTTGCTAAAAGTGAAGCATTCCCAAAATAGTTGATAAAACCAGCCAAAAGACGTTAAAAGGTACAGATTGGGGGAGACGAATTTGTAATTAGTAATGGCACTAAGTCTATCGTTTTGCCCTGAACGATTTAGTTACAAAATGAACTACCGGGGCAAATATAAGAATAATTATCAATGGCAAAAACCACACGCTAAATGCGTCAATCTGCCCGCTTATATATCTTATTTTTCGATAGACAATAAGCGTAAAAACAACAACAATAATTACCTTTAAGTATCTAATCATCTTTGTTGCATTGGTATATTGTCTTTCTGCGTTATCAGCGGTTATCTCGGTTGGGTAATTAAAAACATGGGGAAACTTGTTCATTATTGTTAGGCCAACAAAGAGCAAAGTGGCCCATAATGGCAAAGTCAGAACCATCCATTTTTCACCAAACCTATCTGCAACCCCGGCTATATTGTAATGCGTGGGAATGACTTCAGGTAAACTATCATAGATTGTAAGTGTCAAAATCCAAATTGTAAAGATCAAAATCCAACCAATAATTTCCAATATTTTGTCGGAATTGGTTAGTGCTAATTTTATTTTTGGTCGCTTTGCCATTTTCTATCAATTTATATATTGTTGTTATTAAAATGAAATTGCTTTGCTTTTGCTAGTTAATCTGCTCTTTTAGTTCGTTATACAGCCCGATTAATAAGCTATTTCCGTTCTTATCTATTTTAACACCTCCGTATTTTGCTTGTTCATATTTTTCCGCTTGCCCTTCTTGAAAAAAGAAAGATTCTGCTCCAATATTTACCCTCCATTCGTATGGTGCTGTGTATTCGATAAGATATTCAGCCTCGTTCAATGGAGATTGGTTTTCTTGAAACCTAATTTTATGCGCAACGCCACTACTGTCTAAACGAACGACACAATAACCGCGCGTTGGAATACTTCCCGTATCGCGGTTTTCGGATATTTTATAACGTAATTCCATATAATCACCTTGCATCAATGAACGAGGGTCAACCGGCGCAAGTTCTAATAAAACCAATTGCCCGTCTTTTAATAGTTGCTCTTTTTTTGATACCGAATAGTTGAAATACAGCAACAAAAGAAGGAGATTTAGCAGGATAATAATCCACTTATATTTTTTCATTTGTAGTCAATTTTTTGTGCGTGAACAAATAGAGTGCGATAAAAAGTACACCCGAGGCCAATAAGAGTATAGACTTGGTTAGTAACGTGAAATTGAGGTCATAATAATATTGGGAAATGAAGTAGATAAAGGAGATAATCCCTGTAACCAAACCCGTTTTGTAATTGACCAAAAAACTCAACAGTATAATGAGTATAGCACCCGAAATAGCAGGAGACAGGGCGGTTGGCAATAGGGTCAAGACTACAAAGAGGTAAATACTGGCTTTATGACGCGTTTCGGTGATGCTCAAAACATTAAAAATCTTGGAAATCAAATAAACGATGGAGGCGATTGTAATGATGGAGGACATCCAAATATAGTCAGGCGATATAGGCAGAACACCTCTTTTGCCAAGCAGTAACAACCCTGCTAAAAATGAAAACATTATGCCCGTCCTAACGGGATTATACAGTTTGGAAAAGATATTGTTGGCTGCTATGATTTGAGCCTCCTTCAAAAAGAAGTAAACCATCGCTAATGCAAGTACCGCAACCTGAACATGAATAAGGTTATAAGCATTGTTCGATAGGATGAGCATTAAAAAACTTCCGTTGATGATCAGCACCGCAATAAAGGATAGTATATAGTTTTGGACAATCCATAAGCTACCAAAAGCAATAATAATAAAGATAATGCTTGTCATGTCTTCGTTTACCCTTAACTCATATAATCCCAAACCAGTAAGTATAAAACCAATAATAAAAGAAGAAACACTTACCGTATCGATGATGATTCTATCATATTTTTTGCTGATCCAAATCGAACCTGCAATAAAAATGCTACCAAACACCAACAATCCCATTTCGGAATTGTGTAGCCCCGCAATTAAGAGAAACCCTAAAAATGCAAGACTTGCCAATATACCTCCGAAAACAGATAGTATCTTAATGGGTAAAGATTGGTTATCGCTATCTTTTTGATACGCCGAAACAATGGCATCCTCATCAAATATCAGCGGCTTGCCTTCCGTATTTTGGAAATAATCCAAGAGACCTGTAATATGTTCTTTATTGCTCATTTGCCCACTTTTTTTGAATGTAAATTAAGTTTTTAATGGTTAAAGTAACGCTGCCTATAATAAACAAACTGATGAATAAAAGCATCATTTCTTCATGTGATATTTTAAAGAGCCAAACAGATACGATGATGATAAGACTAAATGGAATAACGGAAAGGTAAAAACCGCTTTTTGTTTTTAGGCCGTGCCAAATACCCAATAAAAATACAATAGCGGTCACAAATATTAATATATACAAATCCGTCTGGTGCTGCGAGTGCAAAATACCGTTCATAATTCCCATGGTTGCACAACTGGTACTAGCCAAAGCAACGGTGTTTAAAAACCAATTGGGTATTCTTTTCTTACCAAAATAAATGGCAAAAATAAGTACAGCCGTATTAATAAAAAATAGCAAAGTATAATTAAAAACCGTTGTCCACTGTGTCGCTACTTGTTCGGAATACAGCACAAAAGTTGTATTAATCAAAACAAGATACAGCAACCACAAAGGAGCGAAGTTGGAAACCAAAACCCATAGGGTCACAAAAATTGTCCAACCTAAAAAGAAATCGTAAGCATTAGCGCCCGTTTGGTAAATCTGTCCATACACCGCAAATAAAACCCCGACCAAAACCGATGCTCCTGTAAGGATTACATGCCTGATAGTGTCATTTATTTGGGGAAGCAGCACTAGGATGGTTGTTGCAATCAGCACGCCTTCTGTCAGCCCGATTTTGACAAATTTGTGCAGATCGGCCCAATTATAGGCGATAAAAAAAACAATGCCTGATACCGTAAAACCAACACCCAGACTGATGATAAATAGTTGAAAGAATTTTAGCCAAGCCTCTTTGTCATTATAGATGCTTTGTTTCAACGCTTGTTCAACTCCTTTTTCCGTCAGGTCGCTATGTCGGATGAATATTTGAATATCTTCTCGTTGGATATCTTTCATTATTGAGTTGTATTATAAAATGAGGGTTAAAGGTGTGCTAGGTTTGGCGAAGTTCTGAAAAAAAATGGAGAATGGTGAAAAAAA
>JBEAVK010000434.1:0-9024 GCA_041160955.1 Bacteroidota bacterium | reverse complement strand
AAAAAGGCGTTTTTTACAAAAAAGAAGACAATTCTGTTTGGGTGGATCTCACCGACGCGGGTTACGATCATAAATTAGTACTTCGCTCCGATGGCACTTCGGTTTATATGACCCAAGACTTGGGTACTGCCCGTATGCGTTACGAGGATTTTGGTGCCGAACGCGTGGTTTATACCGTGGCAGATGAGCAGAACTACCATTTTGCGGTGCTTTTTGAAATCCTAAAACGCTTGGGCGAGCCTTATGCTGCTGGGTTGTACCACTTGGCTTATGGTATGGTAGAATTGCCAACTGGCCGTATGAAAACCCGCGAAGGCACCGTTGTAGATGCCGATGATCTGATGGACGAAGTGGTCAATGCAGCGCGTGAAGAAAGTAAGGAGCGCGGTGAATTATCGGCTTTTTCGCCCGAGGAACAAGAAGAAATGCTGACTCGCGTGGGTATGGCGGCGTTGAAGTATTTTATGCTTCGTGTCAATTCGCGCAAAAGAATGGTCTTTGACCCCAAAGAATCTGTTGATTTGCAGGGGCAAACCGGCCCATTTATCCAATACGCTTATGTTCGCACCAATGGCCTTATGCAGCGTGTAGCCAAAGAAGGTATTGATATGCAAGATTTTAAATCTTATACCGATTTCCAATCAAGCGAAAAAGAACTCCTCAAGGTGCTTTATGAATATCCCGCAGCGGTGCTTCAGGCAGCGGACGAGTACGATCCATCCCATATTGCCAATTATTGCTACAATTTGGCCAAAACGTACAACCGTCTTTGGCACGATGTAAAGATCATTAGCGCGGAGACTGCGGAGGCTAAGGCATTCCGTTTACAATTGAGCAAGGCAACGGGTATGGTATTACAATCAGGTATGCGTTTGTTGGGGATTGAAATGCCGGAGCGTATGTAATTCTGTGCGGTTTTTTTACCACAGAAGTGTTTTTTCTACCACAAAAGTGCGCAAGAGAACACAAAGACGTAGATTACACAAATGCGAATGCTTAGTATTTGTGTCCTTGTTTATCCTCATGCGTTAACGATGAAGTCAATGCTTTGTGTTCTAAAAAAAGCGAAGCATCCAATCTACGTCTTTGTGAACTTTGTGTCCTTTTGTGGTAGAAAAGGTGTGTGCTGCGTCTATTTAAATATTAATTTTACATTCCTTACAAAGTTAATATACAAAAATATTAGCCGCCCATTACAGCCTTTAATGCAGCACCCAAATCCAAATCATCTTGTTTTTGGCAATAATATTTACCATTTGCCGCAAGCATTTCGGCCAAATATTCCTGTTCTGTTTGCCCTGGTGTTGGGATTAATATCGCCATTTTACCCAGCACTGCTAAATCCATGATACTGCTATAACCCGAACGGCACACAATAACGCCACTGCGCAACAGCACGGCATTGATTTCTTTTGAGGTAAGGTAAGAGACTATTTCTACGTTTTCGGATACAAAATGGTGGTATTTTTGCTTAGGCCGACCTTGTACAATAATAAAATTATAATAGGGCAATGTGATGGCCTGCTCGGTAAGCCTTTGTTCCAATATAGACCGTTGTGGTTCAGGTCCAGAAAGCACAATAGCCACATCGTACTCTTGTTCATCTACTTGCGCTGGCACCTGCATACGCGAGAGCAGACCGATATAGCGTACTATTGGTTTGCGTAGGGGCGGATGCGCAAGTTTTCCGGCCAAATTATCCGTTCCCTCCCGATCTGGCACCCATATTTCATCAAAACGGGTAAGTACATTTTGAAGTAAAGTATTGGTAATCCACTGCAAAGCACGGTTGGGGATGATCAAATGCAACTGATGCGTCAGGAAAATATTTTGCGTATTGGGATGGTAACAACCATATCTATTATCAGAAATGATTTGCGTAATTCCATATTGTTGCACCAATTGCGCGACAACTTTGCGCTCTGCCTGAATGGCCCATAAAATCCGTGGCATTTGGCGCGCAATATTCAATACCATATTAGTACTCTTGTACTGAATCTTGTACGAAGGCAACTCTTCTACCTTCAAATGCGGAAATTCGGCCCGCAATAAATACATCGCAGCACCATCGGAGGCGAGTACAATATTCTTGCCCTCCTGCTCCAATTGCTTGATGATGGGGATACAACGGGTGGCATGTCCCAGCCCCCAATCCAGGACAGCGATTAGTATTTTTTGGTGAGCCTCCATAAGCGTGGTTTTTGCCAAAGAATACCCTCGTTCGCGAGGAGCCACGTCTGTCCGCTGAATGCCGATATGGACTCAAATTGTCTTGAAATAAAGACTTTTGGAAGGCGTTGGGTGGAAATTTGCCCTTTCAAATAATCACTACCCGAAAATCCAGTGATAAAATAAGCATTGGTACGGGTATAGGGCAGCCAAAATTTGCGTAACTTGTAATAGTAAGCAATCAGTACAAGGGTCTGTCCATCTGAACTTATCGCTGCACCACTTACTGCGCGTTTGGGCAGGTACAGGCTATCGCGAAGGGTTGCAATATAAGAACCCGGCAGAGCAGGTATCGTATAGTGTTTGGTATAATGGTTGCCTTTAAAACGGCTTTTGGTAAATATATGGAGTGTATCGTTGACACATATAAATGCTTCGGCGTCAAAACTGCGGGCAACCTCGGTACTTGGTGGAAATGCTTTTTGATCTGGGTAGGAAAACGAGATGGAGTCTATCTGACCAGTTACAATATGGTAACGGTAAAAGCGGAGTTGTTTTCGGTTGCTCAAATTATTCCCGATATCACCAATCCAAAGGTTGCCTTTTCCATCCGATTGAAGATCTTCCCAGTCATTATTGGGGATAGGCAAGCGTCTTTTTTCTAGTATTTTACCCGTTTTAGGGTCTATTTTGTAAATATCTGATGTGTTTCCGCCATCATTTAATGCCCAAAGCGATTGATCGGGCCAATAAGCAATCCCTGATATTTCCTTTAATTCAGCGGGTAATTTCACCTTCCGGTGTTGAGCAGCAACGCTCAAGCACGCCCCAAAAAAGAAAAAAAGAAAAAAAGAGGGCTTCATTGTACAGGATTTTCTTGTAAAAATTTTAGGTGCAGCGCACCGCAATATTTGTAGAAAAAATGGGCAGAATCCATTTTAAAGGTGCAGCGCCCCGCAATATAAAATTGAATATTACGGGGTGCTGCACCCTCAAACATGATTGTGCTTTAATAGCGTATTTCTACACTCCTCTTGATATGATAAAGATGAGTATAGAAATACGTTTTATTTCCTAGGCGATTTCTGCACCAAGATTACCCGTTTCGACAGGCGCATAAGCCGTGTCGCTTGGAGCGGGTTCAGTTGCAAATGGTCGTTTTCCGATAATTTCTTCGAGATCGGTGCGGTGCAACACCTCTTTTTCCAACAAAGCCGCCGCCAAAAGATCAAGTTGCTCGCGGTGTTCGCGGAGCATATTCTTAGCGCGGTCGTATTCTACTTCGATCATATTCTTTACTTCCTGATCCACTAACCAAGCCGTTTGGTCACTAAACGGACGTGTATAGGATTCGTTCATCATGGAGTAATAAGAAACATTACCGATCTTTTCATTCAAGCCATAGTTCAAGATCATATCATAACTCAACTTTGTGATATGGTCAAGATCGCTCTGTGCTCCTGTACTGATTTTATCGAACACTACTGATTCGGCAGCACGACCACCAAGTGTCATACAAATATCGTCGAGCAATTTTTCTTTACGAGTGATATACTGTTCTTTTGGCAAATATTGCGCATAACCAAGTGCTGCAAGGCCGCGTGGTACAATCGTTACCTTTACCAAAGGATGAGCATGTTCCAAGAACCAACCACAGATCGCATGACCAGCCTCGTGGTAAGCAATAATTCGTTTTTCTTCGGGGCTAATGATCTTATTTTTCTTTTCCAAGCCACCAATTACCTTATCTAAAGCATAATTGAAATCGTCGAGATCAACCGCTGTTTTGCCTTTACGGGCAGCAATCAAAGCGGCTTCATTACATACGTTAGCGATATCGGCACCCACAAAACCAGGTGTCATTTCGGCCAATGTAGAAGGGCGAACGCCTTCTGCAATTTTGATGGTCTTGATATGTACTTCAAAAATTTGCTCACGGCCTTTCAGGTCAGGGCGATCAATACCAATTTGGCGATCGAAACGACCTGGGCGCAATAATGCCTGATCGAGAATATCGGGGCGGTTGGTAGCGGCCATCAGAATCACACCTTTATCGGTTGGGAAACCATCCATTTCAACCAATAATTGGTTAAGGGTATTTTCACGTTCATCATTTCCACCTTGTACCGCGCCACGACCACGTGCACGGCCAATGGCATCAATTTCATCGATGAATATAATACAGGGTGCTTTTTCGCGTGCTTGACGGAATAGGTCACGTACACGAGACGCGCCTACACCTACGAACATTTCGACAAAATCGGAACCGGAAATAGAAAAGAAAGGTGCGCCCGCTTCGCCCGCAACGGCTTTGGCCAATAGTGTTTTACCTGTACCCGGAGGCCCTACCAATAGTACACCTTTGGGTATTTTTCCACCCAATGTGGTGTATTTTTTTGGGTTTTTTAGGAAATCGACGACTTCCATCACCTCTTCTTTGGCTTCATCAAGGCCGGCCACATCAGCAAAAGTAATATTTACCTTTGTTGTATTATCAAATAGAGTTGCTTTTGACTTTCCGATATTGAATATCTGAGCACCTGGACCACCAGCGCCACCGCCCATCCGACGGAGGATAAAAATCCATAATCCTGCCAATAAAAGTAACGGTAGGCCATACACAAACAGCGTATCGGTCCAATCGCTATCCACATATTCGACACCAATTTTAGGCTTTTTATCCCTTGCTAGCTGCTCGTTCAGATCTTTAATATTATCCTTAAAAACTTCAATTGGGCCTGTATTAAATATAAAATGTGGCTTATTTTGGTCAAAGGAGTTCTCCGGCGCTTTAAGTTCCGCATAATTGCCCTGGCCTAATTTCTCTTTTTTAATAAAAACCCTTCCTTGAGATTTGCTATTCAGCACCACAAATCGGGCAACATCGCCATTCTTAGCCATCACCTCAAAATCGGCCCATGAAGTTTCCTTCATTTGGCCAAAACTTCGATACATATAAAGGGCAAGGATAGCTACGCCAACAAGCAGGTAAACCCAAGTAAAATTAAATTTAGGAAGACCTCCTTCACCATCGCGGCGATCGTCCGAATTATCGTTATTTTTTCGATTATTCTCCATTAAAAAAATATCTTTTGATAAAAATTAAATGTCTGCAAATTCGGTCACTTTGGCATCGCTCCAAAGATTTTCCAATTCGTAAAACATACGGGTTTCTGGATAAAAAACGTGTACCACTGTATTAAAATAGTCCATCAAAACCCACCGGGCATTCATAGATCCTTCTGTGTGCAATGGAGTGGTAAATAATTCTTCTTTTACCCTAGAGTAAACGCCATCGGCTATTGATTTGACATGGACATTGGAGTCACCTTCGCAAATAACAAAAAAATCGGTGGGGGCATCATCCAAATGACGCAAATCCAACATAACAATATTTTTGCCTTTTTTATCGCGGATGCCTTCAATAATCCACTGATTCAATGTTTCAGTGTCAGTTTGGCGGTTTATTGCTTCCCGCCCTGTTGCAACAGTTAAATTCAAAATTAAAAATGATTGGTTGTAATATAAATTTTTACAAAGGTATAACTATTATCTGACTTTAATTGACCTTTGCCGTATATTTGATGATATAATGAACCAGTTAAACACTAAATATGTTGGGAAAGTTCTGCTACATTTCGACGAATTGACTTCCACCAACGATTATGCCCGCATTTTAGCCAATGAAACCAGTACCCATGAAGGTACTGTAATAATGGCAGATCAACAATCAAAAGGACGTGGCCAAATGGGCTCTGCTTGGGAAAGCGCGCCAGGCCAAAACCTTACCGCAAGTATTATTCTGCGACCTATATGGCTGCGGGCAGACTTACAATCTGCGCTAAGTAAAGCCATTTCGCTCGCTGTTTACGATGCTATTTTATCTGTTATTAACATCGAAAACATCTGGATTAAATGGCCTAATGATTTGATAATCAACAAAAAAAAAATATCTGGAATACTTATTGAAAATACCATCAGTGGACAAAATTTGTCCACCGCTATCGTGGGTATAGGTATCAATGTGAATCAAACTCATTTTTCCCCTTCATTGACCCATGCAGGATCATTACAGCAAATTACAGGCCAAACCATAGATACTGCTATTTTGGCAGTATCCCTTTTTGAAAAAGTTGAATATTGGTACGAAATACTAAAAGCAAATGGTGCGGAGGCCATTCAAACGGCCTATCTACAACGCTTATTGGGTTACCAAAAAGAACGTAATTTTTTATTGCCAAAAGCCAATACTGTATTCCAAGGGACAATTGTAAATGTAGATATTGAAGGACGACTTTGCGTGGCAACCAAAGAAGGGGTTCAGAAATTTTTAGTAAAAGAGATTGCTATTGAACTTTAAGACACCTATTTATTTATTTAAATCTCATTCCTTATCCGGAAAATCTTCCAAAAAACGAAATGAATTGGCTGTATAATCCAAAGCACAACTATACGTATGCAGCCCATTGGTAATAGCCATATAAGGCACCGAAAGCGTCAAATTATAACGCGCTGCTTGCTCCATCACACTTTGGGTTAAGACTATTTTGGGTGATTTGCACTCTACCAACAACCACGGCTTAATCGCTTGATCGAACACCACAATATCGCAACGCCGGGGCATACCATTGATTTGAATCCCAATTTCGGAACGTATTCGATTGATCGGGTACTCTTTGTATTGCAAAAGGTACTGGAGCGTGAGCTGGCGCAATAATTCCTCTGGCGTAAGTGCTACATATTTCTTCCTTACCGGATCATACACTTGCTGCTTCCCCGCTGTCATTTTTATACGCAGCGCAGATTGGAATTGGAGGTAATCGAGCGAAAGCAACATTTTAATTTTAGAGTAAACGTGAACAAAATGATCTGCAAAAGTGCGAAATTTTGTCTATCATTTGTCAAAAAAAATCATAAACCTAGGTTCATCATTCCATATCGTAGAAAAGCACTAATTTTGAGCGAATAAAATTATTCGGCTTAATTTTTTTAATAACTTATACCTATGCGCTCCATTTTATTTACATTGTTCTTTTTTTGTGTAACTGATACGGCTTTTGGCCAAAACTACACGACAACTATACCGCCAGTGGGTGGACGTACCATGGCTGAATGGGAAGAAACAGGCACGCTATTAGTGGCTTGGAATTCATATAAGCCCGCTATAACCCAAATCGTTAAGGCTGCAAAAAAGGAGTGTAAAGTACTCGTTTGTTGTAATACCCAAAGCGATATTCAGAATGCGAAGAACACCATAGCAGATACTTCAAGTAATATAGAATACGCTATTATTCCGCCTTCTACCGTTTGGATTAGAGACTATGGCCCTAATACAGTATATCAAAATGATGTGGACTCCATCTATTTGATTGATTGGATATATAACAGAGCAAACAGGGAAAATGATGATAATTTACCTGTTGTATATGGTGCTTACGCTGGCATTCCAGTATATTCCACTAAAATACCCCAAAATGATCTGGTGAATACGGGTGGCAATTTCATGTCAGATGGTATGGGTACCGCTTTTGCATCGAAACTCGTCCTCCGCAACAATAACCAACTCATGGACGGAGAAGGGAATAACGGGAACGATATATTTGGTACTGCGGATCATACGTCCCAAAGTATTGACGCGCTAATGGATGATTACATGGGCATAAAGCGATATATAAAGATGAAAGAATTGCCATTTGATGGTATTCATCATATTGATATGCACATGAAACTATTGGATGAAGAGACAATACTCCTCGGAAAATACCCCAGTGGTGTATCGGATGGCCCGCAAATTGAGGCTAATATCCAATATGTTTTGGACAGTTTTAAAACGTCTTTTGGCCGCGATTTCAACGTGATTCGGATGCCTATGCCTTCATTTAATGGAGGTTTTCCGCCATATACCAATAAAGCCCTCTACCCAACTTATGTCAATATGCTGATCGTCAACAAAACGATTATTATACCAAAATACAACCATGTGATGGACGTAGCAGCACAAGATACTTTGAAAAAATATAAGCCCGGTTATGAGATCGTTGCAGTAGATTGTAATAGTCCTGTACAAGCTGGCGGAGCGATACATTGTATTTCTAAAGAGGTAGGTGTCGCGCAACCCCTGCGTATCGTCCATGCTGCCATCCGATGGGCCGATGTGGATATTCCAGCACAGTGGCAAGTAAAAGCATTGGTGCAGCACCGTTCTGGTATAGCGGATGTTTCGTTGTTTTATACCACAGATCTTACTACGGGTTATACCGAAATTCCAATGACGGCCAGCAGTACAGCCAATTATTTTGAGGCCAATATACCCATTCAACCCGTAGGTACTACCATATATTACTATGTACAGGCCACAGCCAATGATGGAAAAACAATCAACCGCCCGATGCCTGCACCTGAAGGATATTGGACATTTAAGGCGGTACAAGCATCCTCTACACGTTGGGAAGATAATGCAAAAATGTCTGCAATTTATCCAAATCCGGCCCGTGCCATTACAGTTGTTCCGGTTAATGTTAAAAGTACTATTCGCGCTAACGTATTGTTAGTCAATATGTTTGGTCAAGTAATTTCCACTATTTTTGAAGGGGAAATACCAACGGGTTCGCACAATTATTTTATCCATGCCGACCAGTATCCCGCTGGTATTTACCAAGTAGTATTACAAACAGCACACCAACAAATAACCCAAAAATTGGTCATTGCAGAATGATTTAGTCCATACAACTGGACATTTTTAAAACCGCAAGGAACAGATCACGTTTACGAAACTTTTTTTTAGTTTCGTAAACGTAATTTTCCACCATTTCAAAAGTGTATTAAACGTGTTTTTTTAAAATGTCCAGTAGTATG
>JBEAVK010000425.1:0-6170 GCA_041160955.1 Bacteroidota bacterium | reverse complement strand
AAATAGGGCCATTCATACCTAAAGACAATTGAAGATTAGAACCAAATGACGGATCTTCTGGTATGTACCATAAGCTATGACCGGGATCTAACGGGGAAGTTACATTCAAATACAATTGATTATGAATCGCATGGGAACTAGGCGCGTAGCCAAATCGATCCACATTGACGACATTGATGTCAGATGGGGAAGATTGGGCATTTACCCTTCCTCACATGTAAATTATGCATAGTATAAAAAATAAAAATTTCATTTTTTTAATGTTTTATTAGTATATAATGGTGATATTTGTGGTGTCATGGCCTATCGGAGTGAAAATACTCTTGAAATAGGATTCACCAATAATAGGCAGTAAATTATTATTTGAATCATAAATGAAGACATTTTCCGGAGAGGGTGCAGTCGTTGACTCATCTAATAATACATAAAAGAGTAATTTATGCTCTTGATTCCCTTTAACTTTAATAGTTCGACTAGTTTGCTCGCCTTGTAACTGATATATATTGCCTCCAATTAAGTCGGGTGATCCAAATCCATACTTACCACTCACATTCGTTATCGTCGATGCTTTTACGCTAACACAGATAATATATATCATTTAAAAATAGCGTAAACCAACTTTTCCCAGTCAAAACCCAAAAATAAAAATATTTTTTTTATCAAAATACCCCCAACAGTCGAATACCGTAAAATAACTGGCACGACCTTTGCTTATACATTTACAACCTTTTATTTTAATCCTTTATTTAATAGCGCCCTTGTAACGGGGCAATACTTACACTACTTTTTTTTAATCCAGTTCCCCTGTAGATTTTTAGATGCTAAAATTATAACGTCTAAATTCTACTTTTGCACTTGAAACTGATTATCATAGTATGGATTTTGGTCACCTCCTCCAAATCCTGAGTCGGCGCAAATGGTTGATTTTATCGGCCATGCTCGCTTCTGCAGGCATTGTTTTTTACCTCATCGGTAAGAAACCCGAACGCTATAAAGCGAATATCATCATGGCGACTGGTATTGTGAACTACAAAGGCTTCAACTCTAATGGAGATGATGCCTTTGTACAGCAGTTTCAAATCGAAAATGCATTTTCCAACCTTATCGACTTCGCACAGTCGCGCTCCAGTTTTAAATTACTCAGCCTTTATATGCTTCAGCACGACCTGAATGCTGAAAAAGGAAATAATACCGATTGGCCATTCCGCAAGCCCGATTTTTCTATTTATGGGCCGAAGATCCAAGAAGATGCGGAAAAATTGCGTGTTGAACTGAGTAAAATAAGGTTAGATAGCATCAGCGATCCTGCTTTTAGCCCAGAATTAGATTATTTAATTGATCGTGTTTCGCGTACTTATGGCTACGACCACGATGCTATCGGGCGCAGCCTCACTGTAAAACGCAAGGGTACAACCGATTACCTATCTATCGAGTTTGTTACAGAAAATCCCAAACTTTCGCAGTATATCGCCAATGCGTATGTAAATCTGTTTATGAATTACTACCAGAACCTCTCGGTTCGGGAAAAACGTAAAAATGTACAGTTTTATAGACAATTGGCCGCCGAGAAAAAGGCGGTAGTGGATACCATCAAAAATCGACGTTACGCGTATTTGTACCGCAAAGGTTTGCCTGCTTTGGGTAAACAAAGTGAGGAGTTGGTGACACAAATCGGCGACCTCGAATTACAAAAACAAAAAGCAGAAGCCAAACGATTATCGAGTGCCGAAGCAGTTGGCCAAATACAGCAATATATCGATACCCGTGGCAATATGGATGCCGGCGAAACTAGGGCAAGGGTAGTGGATAAATATAATGTGGCAGACCTGAATGCCAAAGTGCGTACACTTACGGAAAAAAGTACTGCCACTGGCGGTAAAGATGCCCGATTAGAAGCCGAATTGGCAGGTGCACGACACGCGTTGGATATGGCTTTGCAAAGTAGCGCAGGTAATTTGGGTAAATCCAATAAAAATGAAGATGCACGCCGCACCAAAGAAGACTTATTTAAAGAAAAAGTACAGGCGGATATGGATCGTATTGAAGCGGAAAAATCCATTGGTACGCTTGAAAATGAAATTCGCCAACGCACCGATAAACTCAGTGTATATGTCACCAACGACGAGGTGGCTACCGGACTAAGCAGCGATCAAGAAAATGCAGATGAGGAATTCAAAAAAGTAAATGACGAGTTAATCAATGCGAATTTGGCCTTGGCCAATGCTGAAAATCCATTGCATGTGATTGAAAATGCACAGTTGCCCGAATGGCCGGAGCCGAATCGCCGGACGTTATTGAGCATTTTCGCGGCTATTGTAGTGGGCACTTTATCGGTATTGGCGCTTTTTGCATTGGCATTTTTGGACAATAGTATCCAATCGCCTGAAATGTTTGGCCGTTATACTGGCGGATTGCCGTTATTAGGTTATACCCCTTTTGTAAAAATGGCCAATCTTGATTTTCAACGTATTTTCTCTACTAATGGCGAAATGCCGCAATTTAGCGAGTACCGAGAAAACCTGCGAAAAATGCGCAATCAGCTCATTGCCATGAACGCAAAGGTCTTTTTATTTACCAGTACACGCCCACAACAAGGAAAAACATCTACTGGGTATGCGCTCGCTAATGCGCTGGCTGCCAACCATAAAAAAGTATTGATTTTAGATACAAATTTCAAAACACCATTGCCCAGTGAATTGGCCCATCCGAATACAAACCATGTTGGCCCAGTGGCCAAAATATTGCGTAAACACGATCTTTCCGATACTTTTTATCCGGGTAGTGTGGTAGGCGTGGGACAAGGGCTGGTAATGGTGGTTGCCCATTTTGGTATCCATATTTCACCGGCAGAAATGCTTCCACCCGATCAATTTAAGTTGTTTTTGGATGAATTAGGGGAACATTTTGATTATATTTTTCTGGAAGCGGCTGCTTTGAACCAGTTTTCGGATGCGCAGGAATTGATTCCATTTGCCGATAAAGTGGTTGCTGTTTTTAATGCCAATGCGGTACTCAACAGCCGTGACAAAACCTCTTTGGATTATTTAAAGGGATTGGGTAGTAAATATGGCGGTTCAATTTTGGCAGGTGTGGACAGTAAAAATATGGCAAAGTAGTATTTTTATGCTTTCACCGGCTCGATTAAATCCCACAAATTACCGTATTTATCTTTGAATACGGCCACTGTGCCATAAGGCTCTTTTACGGGTTCTCGTACAAATTCCACGCCTTTTGCTATTAAATCGCTGTAATTTGCCCAAAAATCATCGGTATGGAGGAATAGGAAAACGCGTCCGCCGGTTTGGTTACCAATTCTAGTTTTTTGTTCATCGTTAGCGGCTCGTGCCAATAAGATGCTACAGCCCGTGGAGCCGGAAGGTGCGACCAACACCCAACGTTTGGTCGTACTCAGGTGGGTGTCTTCCAAAAGCGTAAAACCAAGGGTTTGAGTATAGTATTCAATGGCGGCATCATAATCATCGATAACTAATGCGATATGGGCGAGGTATTGTGGCATTTTTTAAATTTCCGTTTTTAGTACATAACCCACACCAAAATGGGTATGAATTATTTTTTGGTCAAATCCTTTGTCTATTTTATTGCGCAGGTAATTGACATATACTTCCACTACATTGGTATTAATTTCGATGTCCAAATCCCATACACTTTTTAGGATTTCTGTTTTGGGAATAATACGGCCTTGGTTTTTGATGAAATAGACCATGAGTTCAAATTCCCTTGGAGTGAGCAATATTTTTTTACCAGCGCGATAAGCCTCGTACAGATCAAGGTCAAGTTCAACATTGGCAAATAATAATTTGTTACTATTTACAACCGGGATATTCCTGCGTCGAGCTAAGGCATTGATCCGAGCATGTAATTCTTTCATTTCAAAAGGCTTAGCGAGATAATCATCTGCACCAGCATCTAAGCCCGTTATTTTATCGTCGGTTTGGCTCAGTGCCGAAATCATCAAAACAGGGGTATTAATACCTGCTTGGCGCAGTTTACGACAAAGTTCGATACCGTTTTGTTCGGGCATAATTACATCAGAAACAATGACATCATACGTATTTTTGAGTGCGGCTGCCGCCCCCGCATTTCCATCGAACGCGCAATCGACTACATGGTCATATTCCTCTAACCATTGCCGAACCGATTGCGCCATTTTGCGCTCATCTTCGATTAACAAAATTTTCATCAAAAACTAGTAAATAAATTTGAATCCATATATATCGGGGATACAATTCATTTAAACAACAAAGGTGCAACTTTTTTGGTATTGTACGTATAAAGTCCTTCAAATTGGCATTATTTTTGCCCCCTATAAATACCTAAACACCACCTATATTCTTTAATTTAGCACAATAGTGCTTTAACCATTCTTAGTTTAATGCACAAAAATTACAAATTAGCCCTCCTTTTATTTGTATGTTTTGGCTTGTTCATCACTGCTTGTAAGGATGAACCCACCCCCGAAGCAACGCAAACAGTCGCTACATTTCAACATACTGCTATTTCTAAATGGAACGATGTGTTCCTTCATATTGAGCGGCGTGCAGCAGGTTATCGCCCCGGGCCAGCACCACGTGCATTAGGTCTTATTGGGCTTGCTACCTACGAAGCATGTATCAACGGTATGCCCGAATACCAATCATTGGCCACACAATACCAAGGCTTATCGATTCCTGCTGCTGATCCAAAAACGGATTATTATTGGCCAGCAGTGGCCAGTAGTGTACATGAGTTTTTATTGCGCCGTTTTTTTAGCACACAAGACGATGCATACCTTGCTGAAATCGACAAAGTGGCATCTGAACTGGAATTTGCTTTTAAATCAGAAACTACCTCGGAGCGCGTAGAAGCGTCTAAGGCTTATGGAGCCAATGTTGGAAATGCCATTTGGGATTGGTCAAAGACTGATAAATTTGGACATGATGCTTTCTTAGACCCTTTTAGTAACTATGCATGGCAGGATCATTATGCCAAAGATGGTGATTGGGCACCTACGCTCCCTGGACCAGGCCGGCCTATATTTCCGTATTGGGGCAATGCGCGTACGTTTGCGATTGAGGAAACCGACAAATTATGCGAAAAACCCATACCTTATAGCGCATCCCCTATATCGGAATTATACGCACAGGCATTGGAAGTATATGCTCGGAGTGGCTTTAACCAAACTTATGAGGACAAATGGATTGGTGAATTTTGGAGCGATGATATACTTAATCTTACCTTTAGTCCAGGGCCTCGTTGGATTGCTGTGGCCAACCAAGTATATACCTCCAAAGATAGCGATTTAGAGACGGCTATTGTGTGTAATGCCAAAATAGGTATGGCACTTAACGATGCAGCAGTGGCCTGTTGGCACTCTAAATACTATTATAATATAGAACGCCCTGAGACCTATATCAAACGCGTGATTGACCCAAATTACGAGCCAGCATTGAAAGATCCGCAGACGGGTGCTACTGGTATAACGCCTTCATTTCCAGCATATCCTAGTGGCCACTCCACCATGGGCGCTGCCGGTGCTGAGATATTGACTAGTATTTTTGGTAATAATTACGCCATGTTCGACAAGTGTCATAATGGTCGCTCGGAGTTCCTGAGTACACCTCGGTTTTTTGCTTCTTTTTACGATATGGCGGAAGAGAATGCGATGTCTCGCATACCACTTGGGGTGCATTTCAGGATGGATTGCGAAGTGGGTGTTGACTTGGGTTTGGTATGTGGGCGAAAAGTGAATGATTTACCTTGGAAGAGATAGTGTGGACGGTTATAGATTCATAAATGCCCATTTTAATCCATGAAAACACAAATGCAACTTATAACTTATTTTATAAACGTCGCGTACGCTTTTTTCTACCACAAAAGTGCACAAGAGTTCACAAAAGCGTAGAGTGACGCTTCGCTTTTTTTTAGTTCACAAAAAGTGTAGAGTGACGCTTCGCTTTTTTTAGTTCACAAAAGGTTGTATTCTAATGTTTTAAAAAAGCCACTTGGTACTTTTGGGTACTGAGTGGCTTTTTTTGTTATGTAAATTCAGATATTTGTTAGAACTTTGGGGCTTTACTTTACAAAACTGTGCAATACTAAATATTCAAAATTATGCCAAAAAAAGACGAAAAGCAAGCAAATACCATTCATTTTGAAACCATTATTAAAAA
>JBEAVK010000424.1:0-8773 GCA_041160955.1 Bacteroidota bacterium | reverse complement strand
AAATAGGGCCATTCATACCTAAAGACAATTGAAGATTAGAACCAAATGACGGATCTTCTGGTATGTACCATAAGCTATGACCGGGATCTAACGGGGAAGTTACATTCAAATACAATTGATTGTGAATCGCATGGGAACTAGGCGCGTAGCCAAATCGATCCACATTGACGACATTGATGTCAGATGGAGAAGATTGGGCATTTACCCTCCCCCACATGTAAATTATGCATAGTATAAAAAATAAAAATTTCATTTTTTTAATGTTTTATTAGTATATAATGGTGATATTTGTGGTGTCATGGCCTATCGTACTAAGAGAAACTTGGTATTGGCTTCCAACAATAAAAGGTAGCGGCGCGTTATTTTTGTCAAATACAAAAACACCAATATCACTTTTATATGTTGATGACTCATCTAGCATGACTGAAAAAAATAATCTATATTCAATATTACCTTTTACCATAATTTTAAAGATAGATTCGTCTCCTAATGATTGTTGTATTTTACCACCCAATAACTGAAACGACGCAAATCCATACTTACCACTCAGATTTTTAATAGTTGCTTTAATCCAAGCGTGAGGTTTTAGGTAAATATCGTTGATGGGTTTATCTAATCCTCCAATCTGTGATTCATCATCTGTGAAGTAGCCTATTTTACTGGCGTTGGCAACCAATGCACCTGCACTTTTATCTTTTGGCATAGAGTAACTACCATCCGCTGCGCTTTGGGTAGTAGCAATAGTGGCGCAAGAAATAGGCCCGAGGAGTGTACCCCCACAGGCATCAAGTACTACCTTAGCATCTGGAATAGGAGTATTAGTGCCATATTCGAGTACACGCCCTTCTACAACTGGCTCCGGATCTTTTCGGCAGGCGTAGTGAGTTAAGAGCAAACCCAACAATAGCGGCAGCGCACTGCGTGGAATATCTTTTTTCATTGTTAGAAATTTTAAATTATTTAAAAGTATATTTTTTATCTTATAGCCGTACACTTTTTCTTTTTAGAAAAAATCATGTACACTTGCAAATCTCAAAAATCTGAAAATTTGTGCAATAATGCTCACTTCTTACTTTTTTTCGCCAAAAAAAGTAAGCAAAAAAGGCTTCGGCTTACGAAAAATGCGGGGCTTTTGCTTCCTCGCTCCGGCGGCGCCAAAAAAAACTCGCCGCACTATTGAGCGGGGACTGTGTCCCGTCAAATCCGTTTGGCTCAAACACTTTTTGGCTTCATCCGCCTCCACTCAAGCAAAACCTGCATTTTTCTAAGGCCGGTCTTGCCACACTTGGGGAACTGTACTTCACCTCAAATTTCAGAGTCTTTTACCAAAAATAAAAGTGTACGGTAGCAAATTTTTTATATAAAAAACGCTTGGGAGAAGATGACAAGCGGAATTGTCGAGTTATTGTTATTGGGGCTATAATTTGTTAAAGAAAACTAGGTACTGTGCGTAATGGTATAAAGCTGCGTATGTAGCATAAGTACTCTTAAGGCGATCTCCGAAGAGCAGTGATTTCAACTATAGAAATTTATAGTAAATAACAGATTTTTAAAAATGTGTTGCAACACAATTATTGTAGAACAAAAGTGGGGTTTTTATTTAGGGAAACTGTTACACAATTATGGGGAAGAATTGCATACTGTTTTAGCAATCGTTATCGTCCATTAATAATATTTCCATTGGAATCTTTGGCCACAATCCGTATGGTTCTTTGTATATTCTCCGAACTTGCAGGTAAATTAATTGGCCCATTTATTCCTGGAAATACTTGTAACTCAGGGCCATAAGAAGGATCTTCAGGAATATACCACCATTCCAGACCGCCAGTACCAAAGTTGGTAAGATTTAAATAGACTTCATTGTGTAATGTATGATCAACAGGTAATTCATACGCTCCTCCAGTAAAATCAATCGTAATCATACGGACATCATCCGTAGTAGGTTGGGCATTTACCCCCCCCCATACACATACTAATTAAATACAATACAAATAAAGTGTATTTCATAATGAATTTAGTTTTATGTTAATAAATAATAGTTAAATTGGTTGTATCATGGCCCGGAAGGTATATTGGAAACCAAGGAGCAGAGCTATTTTCCCAAGTCGGAGTGATAATGACTCCATTTGAAGAAATTTTAAACGCATTGGGATCTTTAGTAGATGGCATACCTTCAACTGGAATTACGGCAAACACGTAATCATAATCCTGATTCCCGTCTCTAAAAATTGTAAAGGTAGAATCTTGTCCTTGTTCTAACGAAATAGCCCGTTCAGTATCAGTGCTAGTTGCACCAGGAACAGATATAAGATACGCACCACTTTCATTTCGAATATTGACCCTAAGCCAAGCATGAGGTGATAATATAATATTACATTTATCTTCACTACCACTCAACACGCCTACGGCGGTCATATAATCGGTAAAATAACCCTGCTTGTAGGCATCTACTTGGAATCCTGTACTGGAAAAGGTGTATTTGCCATCGGCACTAGAGCGCATGGAATCAACAACGGAGCAACCAAAGTTACCTAAGCCCTCTCCTTGGCACTCGTATAACAAAACAAGAGCATTGGGGATGGGCTTCATAGTGCCGTATTCTAGCACTTGGCCGGAAGGGGGTGGCGGGGGTGGACTATCGCCCCATTTAAGGCATCCGAGCGCGGATAGAGATGCATAAACGAGCAAAAAATGTAGCTTTGTGAACGGAAATAATACATGTTTTTTTTGCATGATTGTTTGGAAAATTTATAGTTAAATCAAAAAATGTCAACGCCATAAAAAGGACACAAACTACTGCCCCCTTTTATACTGTTCTAATTTTTTCCTTTGTTGGGCTAAAGTATTTCGGCTGCCATTTATGGGAATTTTCCTCTTGAGCCCCCCTATTATTCCCCCGAAAATAGCACCACCCAATGCACCTGGAATTGCTAGTATGGTCCCTTTTGTTTCCGCATCTAAAGCAAAACAAATAGTACAAGGTTCATCATCTCCTTGTGCGTATCCGCTTATAAAACCAACAGCAGCACCAGCAAAAAAACCAATTGCAGCACCTTTTGCCCACCGGCCTCTTGTTCTAAATTTGACCCAATTGACTTGTTCTGCTGTATATGTTTGCAGACCAATATTCGATTTTTTTTTGCTGGTACCAACCGTAAGCGTACTGTCGGTTATCTCCCAAAGGTATCGTCCATAATATTTGGTACTATTGACCCAAACATAATAAACTCTCTTTTTTAGGGTATCTTGGGTTATTCCTGCTGTTTTTTGGGGTAATGACTGATCTTGCGCTTGTAAAAACGTAAAACAAAGCCCTGAAATAAGGGCTACTAAAAGATTTTTTCTCATTTTTTAAAAATAGTAAATTGTTAGAAAATAAAGGAACGATAATCGCATGCAAGAGCTTGCTTGCGAGTATCATAAAGTCGTAAAAAAACTTCGCCACAAAGATCATAGTAAAAATATGCGAAAACCAAGCATTTTTTTCCACGAATCGTGGAAAGTTGTCATAAAAATTTCCACGATTCATGGAAAATTCGTTAATGAATTGTAAATTTAGGAAGTCTTATGGTTTTTCCACTAGTTCTGCATAAAACCCTAAAAATCAAACCGCACACCCCGCAACTGCGGATGCTCTATAAAAAACGCCTCCGGAAATCCCTTTTCCGCTTTACTTTTTTCCAATATTTTCATCAATTTACGAATATCGGTATTGGGAACTACCTCGGTTTTTTTTCGCAGTTCAGTGACCGATTGGAAGAAATTCTCCCAATGCGCCACAAAGACCAACTTTGGTTGAAGAAACTCCAACATCGGCATAGGATAATCATCGGCCATATTGTAATTGGCACCACAAATCAGCAATAAATCTACTGGTTTTTCTTGGAGTACCTCCGCGGGCGGATAACCCACGCCTGCATCGCTTGCCGCACCTGCATTGGCGTATATGCGGAACAGAATTGTACCGTTATCGTCCAGTAAATCAATCAGATAGTTATAACTGTCGCCTTCTTTGTACCTAATTCCAAAATAAGGTGGTTTGTTCAGTGGTTTATTTACTTGCCCCTTGGTAAAAGGTATTTTATGGGTTTTGCAGGTTTTATAGTGGCCTACATGATTGGAGGGTACCGCCGCAAAACGAATATGCTTATCCGGTGTGTAAAAGAAGGGCGATATAGGCGGTTCGCTTTTCTTTTGGGCGGTGGTGGCGTGGTACTTGAAATAGGGCTGCAGGTTGTTCATTTGCGCCGCGCTGTCTTGCGCCAAATCGGGAAATGAGCAGAGTAAATTGATGGCAGTACGACTGCCAAATACTTTTACGTTATTGTTGGTCAATTTGTTTTTGAGCAAATACGGTACATCGCCCAAGTGGTCGTGGTGTGCGTGCGAAATCAGGATGGTCGAAATTTGGCCCGTTGTATCGCGCTCTATGTTTAGTTTTTTCCGGAAAAAATCATTGATCAAAGCGGTATCGGGTCTTAATCGGTGGAAAACCACTCCGGGAATACCAATATTGGAAAAATAGGGATCCAGCAGGATTTTTTCGCCGTGGTAATCAATGGCAAAACCACCACAACCGGTATAATACAATGTTGCGCTACCCTGTTTTTGCCCCTTTTGAATGGAATAATGATCTTTACTTTGGGAAAGCCATTTGCGCTCCAACACTTTGCCACGCCATGCAGTGCAGGCTGCGGTGAGTAAAAGGCAGGAAAAAAGGGGGATTAGAGCATAAAATGGGCGCAAAATGTGCATCATCAATGGCAACGGTTGTTGAGTCGCAAGGCGACAGTTTGGTTACAAACGTACAACAATATTTTTTAAGGAACGATAAAACAATAACTACGCCTCTTTTTCCATGACCAATAAATAATGGTCGGCAGCCTGCGCAAATAATCGTCCCCTGCACAGTTGCTCTAATTGATCTAATAACGGCAACACCGCCGGAAAACGCTGCATTAACGGATCGAGGTACGATGGTGGTAACCAAAAACCAATGGCTTCGGTATGAACTATCCGAAATTGAGGAAAAACATTGCTTATTTCACGAGGCGAATAATACCAAGTTTCCACTGTAGTCAACTCGTCCAACGGAGCCGATATGGACTGTTTGGAAAACCGCCGAAAAGCCTTACTAAACTGTCCTTTCAGGAAAAAATACGCGGTTTCCCACCAACAAAATCGCCCCATAATGACCAATGCAAGCGTGGCTTTGGGTGGTAATATTTGTGTTAAATCTGTGGCTAATCGTTGTAATTCCAGCGGTGAAAGGCAATTAATACCGCCAAAATTGGAAAAAACCAATTGGAACTTCGTATGGATATGACCAGCACTTTTTAAACATTCGGCTAATTTGGCGGCATCTACACGCGTGGTTTGAATACTATTTTGCAGTTGGTATTGTGCTATTTTTGCTTGAGTTACGGCCAACATGCCCTCGGAAATATCGGTGGCGAGTACCTGAAAACCTAGGCTCGACAACCACAAAGCATCGGCACCGGTACCGCAATTGAGTTCCAATACAGATCCTCTTTCCTTTGTGATAAACTGTTCCGTGCGCGTGCGTACGAGCATCCGTTGCAGTTTGCCTACGGCAGTTTCAGTAAACTGTTGATCGTAGTTGTGGGCAATGGCATCAAACGGTGCTGTATTTTGCATAAATTTATTATTTGTCCATTTCCAGTTTCAATCGTGTATAACAACGATTTACCCGCTCTCTATGCTCCATTAAATCGAAATGGTTTTTATCCAATTCCAATGCAGCAACTTGTTTGGCCACTATTTGTCGGTAATGTGGATTATCCATGCCTTGCAATATTTCGGTGAAGGTATTGAGCAATTGGCTCACAATCATATAATCGTGTCGGCCCCATTGGTATATCTGATCAAAAGCGGCATTGAGCAGCATTTCAAAGGTGAACTCCCGAAAATGCAGGTTTTCAGGGGCATTGCGTACCTGAATCGAGGGGACTTGTGCCTTGGTATAACGGCGCACAACGACACCCAAATAATGCAAGCAATTGACACAAGTGGTCGGATCATTGACTGCCGGAGAAATGGCCTTGATGCCCATATCCACCAATTGTCGCACTCCAAATAATACATCTTGGTTATAACTCCGGTATTTACTAATGACAAATTGCTTTAAGAGTTTGTCCGCGAGTGCAGGCGGAAATGCTCCTTCTTTTACGGTTATTTTTAAAGCCGTTTCGTCTGTGGTGACAAAATTACCAACAATGAGTTCGCAGTAAAAAATCAAATTGGGGTGTTGACGGGCAATTTGGCTCAAGCGTTGATGGTTAATTTTATCCAAAAAACCAGCCGCTGCCACCCTGATCCGCAAACAACCTTCTTTGGGATGCACACAATCGGTATATTGTTCAGGGTCGGTGGCTTTCCATGTTGTTGTGCCGTATAATTCGTCTATTTCACAGATCGTTCGCAATGAAATTTGACGCGAGATAGATGCTGCATTAATGGCATCGGCGATATAGAACACAAAACGGGGTAGTACAAAAGAAATTAGGAAAAATCCAAACACTGCACCACTCACCGGCAATAAATGGTATCGAAATCCGCCTAATGCAGTAGAATAGGTAAATTTAACGGCAAAACAATACGCAATACCAAATAAAAACAAGTAAAACGCCGCTTGTACTTTTCTATTTTGCCCAAAAAATGCCCGGGTAATACGCGGCGAAAACTGCGCAGAAGCCAACTGCAAGGCTACCAATACCGCCGAAAACATCACCGTTACAATCGTTACCAAAGCACCAATGAGAACCGACAACAAGTCGTTGTAATCGGGATCGGGCCGCATATAAGCAAAGAAATAAGCCAATGCAGCAAACAATAACAACGAAGCCAGACTATGGGCTAGCGTTGTGATATTTTGGCGAACGATATGGGACAATAGCATGTTATTTTTTTCAAAGGTGATTTAATAATCGGTGGGTATGGTTGAGTGTCGGCCTGCGTTCAAATCCAATATCGTCAACTTAGCGATACTCCAACGAGGGACTGGTTATGCATATTGGGCTTTCTTATAAAAATTTCAGGTGCAGCGCACCGTAATATTTGTAGCAAAATCGGCGACATCAAGGTTGAAGGTGCAGCGCACCGTAATATTAAATTTAATATTGCGCTGCGCTGCACCTTCATAAAAACGTAGCCTGAAGGGGGTAGGGACACTCACAATACGCTGAAGTTCAACTACTCCGTAGTTGTTAAAAACACCGCATTCCTAAACCCCGAATTGCATTCGGGGCTATTCATGTTTGACCCCTTCAGGGTCTTGATTTGCTAATCTGATAACATTTAGACTAAAGGTCAAATCTACCAAGACACTATGCACGTATTATCTTATCGGCCAACCATATCTTCTGGTTTCACCCATTGATCGA
This sequence comes from Bacteroidota bacterium, assembly GCA_041160955.1. Taxonomy (GTDB): domain Bacteria; phylum Bacteroidota; class Bacteroidia; order Chitinophagales; family Saprospiraceae; genus M3007. The sequence goes on along the minus strand of JBEAVK010000424.1, from coordinate 1,370 downwards.
ATTCTTCGGCAGTAAGATACCCCAATTTAACGGCAGTTTCTTTGAGCGTTGAGCCTTCTTTATGAGCGGTTTGAGCAATTTCGGCGGCTTTATAATACCCTATTTTGGTATTGAGTGCCGTCACTAGCATGAGTGAGTTATTTACGTGTTTCTTAATATTCTCGTGTAGCGGTTCGATACCTTCAGCACATTTGTCATTAAAAGAGACACATGCTTCCCCGATCAGGCGCGCCGAATGCAAGAAATTAAAAATCATCACTGGTTTGAACACATTGAGTTCAAAATGGCCATTACTACCGCCAATATTGATCGCCACATCGTTACCCATGACTTGCGCTGATACCATAGTCATGGCCTCGCATTGGGTTGGATTTACCTTACCGGGCATGATAGAGGAACCTGGTTCGTTATCGGGAATATGAATTTCGCCAATACCTGAGCGAGGGCCAGAAGAGAGCATACGAATATCATTTGCGATCTTCATTAGGCTTACGGCTACGGTTTTGAGCGCGCCATGTGCCTCCACAATACCGTCGTGTGCAGCCAATGCTTCAAATTTGTTGGGCGCAGTGACAAATGGCAGTTGAGTCAATGCCGCAATATGACGTGCTACATTTTCTGAATAACCTTTTGGTGTATTGATACCAGTGCCCACTGCTGTGCCACCCAGTGCCAATTCGCTGAGGTGTTCCAAGGAGTTACGGATCGCACGCAAGCCGTGGTTCAATTGCGCCACATAGCCAGAAAACTCTTGTCCGAGGGTGAGCGGTGTGGCATCCATGAAATGCGTACGACCAATTTTCACCACATCCATAAATGCTTCGGATTTGGCTTGCAGTGTATCGCGCAGTTTTTCGATGCCGGGAATGGTTACTTCCATCAACATGGTATAAGCCGCTATATGCATCGCCGTCGGGAAGGTATCGTTGGAGGATTGGGATTTGTTGACATCATCGTTGGGATGGACAAATTTTTGCTCGTCGGCAAGTTGTCCGCCGTTTAGGACGTGTGCGCGGTAGGCGATCACTTCATTGGCGTTCATATTGCTTTGCGTACCCGATCCAGTTTGCCATACGACAAGCGGGAACTGGTCATTGAGCGAGCCGGAGAGTATTTCGTCGCATACCTGCCCGATGAGGTCACATTTATCTTTGGGTAGTACACCTGCTTCAAAATTGGTGAGCGCGGCTGCTTTTTTGAGGATAGCAAATGCCCGAATGATTTCGATGGGCATTTTGTTGGTATCCCGTGCAATTTTAAAATTTTCGATGGAACGCTGCGTTTGCGCACCCCAGTAAACATGAGCGGGTACTTGTACCTTGCCCATGGTGTCTTTTTCTATACGATATTCCATTATAAGTGGGTAATAA
>JBEAVK010000421.1:0-8553 GCA_041160955.1 Bacteroidota bacterium | reverse complement strand
GTTTTGTCATTATTGAGACCTTCAAGTGCGCGGGGACGCTGTATTTGGACTATTGTCGGGGCGACTTTTTCTGTCACCCCGACAATTTTGTTGAAATCCATTGTTTGCGTAAATAAAATATCATGCCGATTTTGTCACGCACTCAAATAAGATTCAAAAAAACAGATTACTCCTGACTCTTTTTCCAAATCTTATACTCCTCCAACTGCTGCACCTGTGTCGTATTTTCCACTACTTGCCCATCTTCCACAGCACGCAAACTAGAAAAACACGCAGCAGGTAATTGTTGGTACAAAGCGGTGCCTTTTGTTTTCCAAGCGATCATTTCATCGCTTACTTCGCGGATTATTTTACCGGGGTTGCCCACTACAAGACTTCTTCGGGGTATTTTATCGCCAGTTTTGATAAAACACAACGCACCCACGATACACTCCTCCCCTATTTCTACTTCGTCCATCAAAACGGAATTCATACCAATCAGGCTATTGCGCCCAATACTCGCACCATGAATAATAGCACCATGACCAATATGCGCACCTTCGTAAAGCACCACTGTAATACCGGGAAACATGTGGATGGTGCAGTTTTCTTGCACATTACAGCCATCTTCTATGATAATTTTACCCCAATCACCACGTATAGCAGCACCTGGACCTACATATACATTTTGACCAATGACCACATCGCCAGTGACGGCTGCCTGTGGATGAATAAAGGAACTTGGGTGAATTTGTGGCGTTATTCCGTTGAATGAATAAATCATTTATAATGTTTAATTAATGGTGCAGCAAAGATACGTGTTTGGACACCATTAATTTTTACCGTGTATTGTTTCATCGTTCCTTATATACTACCTTTGCGTTGATGCGTCAAAAAATACACATTTTAACAGATGATACAACGGCACATTTGCTGCCACGCATACAGTATATCCTCGATTTTCTGGAAGGACATCCGGTGTTTCAATCCCTGGAGGTTACCTGGACTTTGAATCCAACGACTAGCACAAGTCCGAATGATATTCATATCCATTATGGTGTAGCCGCACCCAAGCAGTCCTGCGACTTTTTTATCCAACCGCTTTTTGAATTGATGGGGGCGCAGCCGCCGCTAAAAAACCCTTGGGTCATGCAGCCCTATCAATGGCAAAATAACGCGGTTTATAGTGTAGAATTAGAAAAAAAACAGGCAATACCACCGTTTTTACTACCCCAAAGTGCTTATTCAACGATGCAACAATTTGGGTTTGATTGGTTGGCTACCCTGTTTTTCCACCTTTCCCGAATAGAAGAATACGCCCCTAATACCACCGATGATATTGGTATTATGCCCGGAGCACAACTGCTTTGTTATCGGTCAGGTTTGCACCAAAGGCCCTTGGTGGACGAATTGGTCGTGGCATTGGGTGCAATATGTACCAAACGTACCCCTCAATTAGTATCCCCAGTGGTTGCTTCGCATGATTTGGACACTTTGCGCTTATTTACAGACCAATTTAACCTTGTCCGCTATTTGATGGGGAGTGCGGTGCGTTACAAAACTATACGCCAATGGCCTCATATTATCGCAGATTTTGCACAGGTAAAAATGGGTAAAAAACCAGATCCAGCAGATACTTTTGATTGGCTATTGGAGGATAATTATGCTACTCAAAAATACTTGTTTTTTGGTACCGGGCGGCGAACAAAATTCGACCATTTCCCTGATTTGGATACGCCACGTATGAAAACCATCCGAGAACAAGCCCGACAAAAAGGGTTTCATTTGGGTGTGCATCCCAGTTTTGACACTTGGAAAAACCCGAGCCTTTGGCAACAAGAGCAACAGACCATCGCGCATTGGTTAGAAGTACCGGTACGCCACAGTCGTCAACATTTTTTACGGTTTTCGTTTCCGGAAACAGCCGATATTTTAGAACAATCGGGTATCGAAACAGATAGCACATTGGGTTTCCGGCATCAAATTGGTTTCCGGTGCGGTACGGGATTCCCTTTTCATCTTTTTCATTTCAAGGCGGAGCGCGCTTACCAATGGAAAGAAATACCTTTGATTGTGATGGATATTGGGTTATTGAGGGCGTATCATTACCGTGGGCAACACCTTTTATCTGCTTGGCATCAATTTTTAAGAGCCAATCAATTCAATACGCAAATCAATATTAACTTTCACAATCCTAGTTTTTACGAACCAGAATTGGCCGGAATTCCATTGCTCCATCTTTATCAACGCCTTGTTTCATGCGCACCTTACTCTACTTTAGAACCCATTTCGACGACCCCGCCAATACAGGAGTAATCGACAAATGCAAAGCGATTGCATCGGGGTTTGGTGTCGATAGCGATATTTGGTTTTTTGATCAAAATGGATTGCAACATCAAGGCCCCGACACGCCCCTATCTTTGCAATGGAAAACGCCAAAACGATCGTGGAGGCACTTGTTTTTGTACTATTTTGCGGCTGATCGTTATATGAAAGGGCATATCGATTTCAGGCAATATGCAGTGTTTTATATCCGTCATTTGCCCGCACACCCCATGTTTTTAACCTTGCTAAAAAAAGCAAAACAACAAAACCCTGCCCTAAAGATCATTATTGAACTGCCCACTTGGCCTTATGACGGGGAACTAAAGGGGGCAACCGCACAAGTAGCCGCTCTAGTAGATCGTACTTACCGCGAAAAAATGGCTGATTATACCGATTATTTTGTGCATTTTGGTGCAGAAACTAAAATATGGGGCGTGCCCACACTGCGCTTGACCAATGGAATAGAAGTAGCGAAAAAGCCGTTGCGCCAATGGAAAGATCAAAAAGATGGGGTATTGCGGTTGTTGGCAGTTGGGAATTGGAACCATGCCCTCGGCATAGATCGTCTATTGTATGGGGTGAGTTTATACCATAAAACGGGTAAAAAAGTGATGGTACGCATTGTTGGGCAGGGTGCGGCTATAGATGGCCTAAAACACTTAGTACAGGAACTTGGCATCGGGGAAAATATCTTTTTTTTACCACCTTGCTCCGGGGCTGACTACGATCGACTTTTTGACGAATCGGATATGGCTATTGGGAAACTGATGATACCCGTAAAAGGTTTATTAGCAACCTCCGCTCTCCGACACCGAGACTATTGCGCACGAGGCATCCCGTTTGTACTATCGGGAACAGACAGCGATATTGCAACAAATTGGCCTTTTGTGTTACATGTCTCCGACGATTCCGCTCCGATAAACATACAGGAAATAGAAGATTTTTATACAAAAATCAAAGTAAATTATCCCAATTATCAAAAACAAATGCGCAATTTTGCCCTTGAAAATTTAGATTGGTCAGGAAAAATAAGGCAAATAATTGACCAAATTAGCCCTGTAAAAGTATGAAAATTGTAACCGTAGTAGGTGCTCGTCCACAATTTATCAAAGCCGCGCTCTTATCCGATGCGTTGCGAAAAAATGGCATTACAGAAATCCTTATCCATACCGGACAGCATTACGACGCTAATATGTCTGGCATTTTTTTTGAACAATTGGGGCTGCAAAACCCCGCGTATAACCTCCATATCCAAGCCAAAACCCATGGCGATATGACGGGAAAGATGCTGATCGAAATAGAAAAAATATTGATCCATGAAAATCCGGATTGGGTAGTAGTATTCGGAGATACCAATAGTACACTAGCCGGCGCATTGGCTGCACGTAAACTGAATATACCGATTGCGCATGTGGAAGCAGGGTTGCGCAACCACGATTTGACCATTCCGGAAGAGGTCAACCGCATCATTACCGATCGCATTTCGGCTTTATTGCTCTGCCCGACTGAAATTGCGATCGAAAACTTAAAAAAAGAAGGATTTGATTCGTTTCCTACACACATCGTAAAAACAGACGATATTTTGTCAGATGCTGTATATTTTAGCCTAAAAAAATTAAAAGAAAACCCTACTGTTATTTCAGCGCATCTAAGGGCGATCACTTTTCCCTATATCCTTTGCACGGTACACCGACAAGATTCCACAACGGAAGCGCATTTGAAGATTATCCTCGATGCTTTAAGTAAAATTGCCACGGAATCGCCTATTTTATTTCCTATTCATCCAAGAACACGCGCAGTGTTAAATAGCCTAAAATACCAATTACCGCCCCAAATCCACCTAATTGATCCCGTGGGCTACTTGGATATGCAGTATTTGTTGCAACAAGCCCAATACCTGATCACCGACAGCGGCGGTTTGCAAAAAGAGGCTTATTTGCACCGTGTTTATTCGTTACTTTTAATGGAAAACACACCTTGGGAGGAACTTGTAACGCACCAGGTGAGCAGTGCTACGCCTATCAATGAGGAACGTATATTATTGGCGTACAACGACTTAAAGCAGTTGAACGGGCGTTTTGATCAAAATTTGTACGGCAGTGGGCAGGCTGGAAGGCAGATTGTGGAGGCGTTGAAGCGGTTTAGTGCTTAGTGTTGCTATATGTAGGCTCTATTTCCTATTTCGTAACTATTCAGCCGCTACCAAAAAATGCCCCTATAAACATACATTCCCTACGGGGATTTGGGTGGCAGATGTATGGTTTCCATATTTCTTTTGTATCGTATTCTTCTCGCATATTTATGCATATCGATACAGGTTTTAAAAACTGTCCAATTCATCCGGGTCGTTTGCTCTATTGAAAAGTTCGGTAGTATAATCAAGGTAGATGCGCCACTTTTGTAACAACGGACTATTACTTATGTTGAATGGTAATTCAAAATCATCAGAAGTAAAGCATCTACCATACATACGTGCTACGGAATTCCCATAATTTCCGATGACATCAATGTCGGGTTCTTTCTCAAAAATATCTCTTTTGACCTCCCTCAATGAGCCTACTTCCCCTATTTGAATCAGATGATGTGCGTACAACTCTTCAATCTCTGGCCATAGTTCTTTAGCTCTAAGGTCTGTAACAGCGATAGCCCAAGTGGCTAAAAACTGAGTGTCTATCAGTGCATCATCATCTACATGATCTATGGTATATCGGGCAACTTCCCTAAACCATTCCACGGCTTCTGCACGACGCCCCTCCTCTTCCAAGCCAACTTTTAACACTACCGTAGCGGCCATACTGCGCATCGTTTCAGATTGATTGGGTTCATTGACATAAGCCAACAGATCTGGCAGGCGATTTTTGGCAATCAGATAAAATGAATCGAACAGTATATCTATTGGCATTTCATCCGACCAAAAATCAGTAAATACCTGCCCTTGCCGCATCCAGTCCAATACGAGCGGGAGGCTTTCCTCCATTGCAAAAGTGCCCAACCAATAAAAAGCATGCAGTGGCGCACAACATTCATCCTCCGTTAAGCCCACCGATGAAAAATAATTGTAGCGCAGAATGCTGTCGATAAGGATGGCTTCTAAATCGGCCCGCAGCGACGCTCGCGGCAAAGCCCGGATGGCTGCAATGTCATCCTCCTCCATGTTTTCCGGTTTGGTATAGTAAAAAACCTCCAGTTCGGTATGTCGCACTGTTGGTGGTTCGCCAATAGATTCATATTCCACAGTCGAAAAACTTTTGACGTGACGCTCGTATTTTTCGTCGTGTTCCCTCCCCTCTCGCGCTAATGCCGCTTGTGTCTGTCTGACCTTAAAGGCTATATTCATGGTGCTGGGATGCTCCGGGTGGGTCAGAATAATAATCGGGAGGTAATCGCTTGCCAATTCTGTATCCTCGTTGGCCAATGCTAAGTGTGTAGCGGCCAAGTAATAGGCCAGCACCTCGCTTTCGTGATACACGTCACGGTTGCCAAATAGTGTCTTGATATCAATCGGTTTACCCAGCAAATATTCCGCTTCTTCCAACTCTTCGCGATAAATAAGCAATTGCGCAAGACTGATACGCGCCAATTGGAAATCGGGAAAGTCACGCATCAGGTCGCGGGAAGCCTGCTCCGCTTGCTCTCTTTGCCTATTTATGGTCAAATAGACAATGTGAAAATACCGAAACTCTGGTAATTCAGGGTAGTCAGTGATGGCTTGGTCTAATCTGGTTTCAAAACCGCTGGAGAATCTACACTCATTCAGGTGTTTTGAAAAATACTCTACCAATTCATTGGCCACAGAAGAGTACCTGTTAGGGATTGGCTTATCCGTAACACGCAACCCGTAAAGGGTGTACAATCTTTCGTAGTTATTGGTTTGTGTTTTATCTGACATACTCTAAAACATTGATGCTTCAAAAACCTCTTTTAACCGGGTACAACTTTACTTTGCTGCGGTGTGGTGATTGGTTTTTGTAGCGGTTTTGGTATAGGTTTTAAAGGCTTTCCAATTCATCCGAGTTGTTTGCTCTATTGTAAAGTTTGTTAGTATATTCAAAGATGATGTCCCACTGCTGTGTACGCCGGTCATCACTTAAGTTGGATGGTAATTTAACATCATCAGAAGGAAAACCTTTTTCATACGAACGCATTACGGACTCACCATAATATCCGACAACATATTTGGTGCGTTCTTGCTCAAAAATATCTCTTTTGACATCCTTCAAGGTGCCTACGCTCCCCACAGGAATCAGATGCAGTGCATAGAACTCTTGAATCTCTGGCCATAGTTCTGTACATTGGAAGGTGATAGCAGTGGTCACCCAAGTGGCTAAAAACCGAGTATCTATCAGTGCATCATCATCTAGATGAGCTAGGGTATATCGGGCTACTTCCCTAAGCCATTCCACGGCTTCTGCGCGACGCCCCTCCTCTTCCAAGCCAACTTTTGCCACTACCGTAGCAGCCATAGTGCGCATAGCATCACATTGATTGGGTTCCTTGACGTAAGCCAGCAGATCAGGCAGACGATTTTTGGCAATCAGATAAAATGAATCGAACAGTACATCTACAGTCATTTCATCCGTCCAAAAATAAGTAAACGCCTGCCCTTGCCGCATCCAGTCCAATACGAGCGGAAGGCTTTCCTCCATTGCAAAAGTGCCCAACCAATAAAAAGCATGTAGTGGCGCACAACATTCATCCTCCGTTAAGCCCGCCGATGAAAAATAATTGTAGCGCAGAATGCTGTCGATAAGGATGGCTTCTAAATCGGCCCGCAGCGACGCTCGCGGCAAAGCCCGGATAGCTGCAATGGTATCCGCATCCATGTCTTCCGGTTTGGTATGGTAAAATACCTCCAGTTCGCTGTGTCGCAACTTGGGTGGTTCGTTAATAGATTCATATTCCACAGTCGAAAAACTTTTGACGTGACGCTCGTATTTTTCGTCGTGTTCCAACTCCTCTTGCACTAATGCCATTTGCATCTTTCTGACCTGCACGGCCATATTAATGGTGGTGGAATACCCAGGGTTGGTCAGAATCATAATCGTGAGGTATTCGCCTGCCATGTTTATATCCTGATATGCCAATGCTAACTGAATAGCGGCAAAGTAATAGACCATCACATCTCTTTCGTGATATACGTCACGGTTGCCCAATAGTGTCTTGATATCAATCGGATTACCCAGCAAATATTTCACTTCTTCCAACTCTTTGCGCTTAATCAACAATTGCGCAAGACTGATACGCGCCAATAGGAAATCAGGAAAGTCACGCACCAGGTCGCGGGATGCCTGCTCCGCTTGCTCTATACGCGCATATGTGGTCATATAGATAATGTGAAAATACCGAAACTCTGGTAATTCAGGGTAGTCTGTAATGGCTTGTTCTAATCTGATTTCAAAATCAGTGGGGAAACTACACTCATTCAGGTGTTTTGAAAAATACTCTACCAATTCATTGGCCAATGAAGAGTACCTGTTAGGGATTGGCTTATCCGTAACACGCAACCCGTAAAGGGTGTACAATGTATCGTGGTTAGTGGTTGGTATTTTATCTGACATACTCTATAACATTGATGCTTCAAAAACCTCTTTTAAATCCAATGAAAAACCGGGTACAACTTTACTTTGTGCTAGATCACCAACGGTAAGCATGCGACCTGGTTCGTATTTTCCATTTTGTAAGGGTATCTTGGGCTTTTGCGATTGACTCGTTTATAATAGATGCAAAAATAAGGAGTTTTATCGAATAACCGATTCTGTTTTTCCTAATACGTACTTAAGTACTCTAAAACATTGACTCTTCAAAAACCTCTTTTAAATCGAGTGAAAAATCCGGTACAACCTTACTTTGTGCTATATCACCAACGGTAAGCATGCGTCCTGGTTCGTATTTTCCATTTTGTAAGGTATAGATGACCAAGGTTTGTTCAGATGGAAAAACAACCCAATACTCCGAAATGCCATTGGACTCGTACAATTCAAATTTATCTTTTATTTCTTTTTTATTATTACCCGGAGATAATATTTCCACGACTAGATCTGGTACTCCGACACAGCCACGCGCATCCAATTTTGAAGCGTCACAAATAATTACAATATCTGGCTGTACAACATTAAATATTTTCCCATCAGGTGTCGGATTCACTGGGGTAAGCCTAACATCAAATGGTGCAGCAAAAACTTTGCAAGGTGTATTTTTTAAGTGATTACCAAAAGCCAAAAAAAGAGCACCCGATATAACTTGATGCTG
>JBEAVK010000418.1:0-4965 GCA_041160955.1 Bacteroidota bacterium | reverse complement strand
TTTTGTACCCTATTTCTCCTTTCTGTTGAACTGTTTTATTGACAAGGACACAAGCATCAAAGCGTATTTTTTCTTCATCTGTCAGGTCGGGATTATCGTGAACTATACCTAATGTTGTGGGCTTTAACTTTAAAACAAAATGGGTTGCCGCCCAAAGCATAAGCCGCTGAAATGAAGAGGCCACTTTGTCGTAAGCACCTATATGTCTGATGTAAGCCAAGTGTAAGTCAGGCATATATTTTATCGTTGGTTCTTCAACTTGCAATTCGTTCAAGTTTACATAATTTTGAATATATTTAGTTTGTTTTTTGACAAGGACTTCTTGAATCACTTTTCTATATTCTTGCGGCGTGAGTTGAAAATGTCTTTTAAATGCCCTTGTAAAGGTTTCGTGGTTTTCAAAACCATGCTCAAAAGCAATTTGTCCGATATCGTCCTTTGAATGTTTTAGACGTATGGCTGCCCTTTCAACTTTTAGTCGTATCAAAAATTCTTTAACTGTTTCGCCAGTTAAAGACTTAAAAATTCTATGAAAATGATACTCGGATAAAAATGCTGCTTGGGAAATGTCTTTCAAGAGTATTTTCTTGTCGAGATTGCTCTCGATAAACTGAGTTGCCCTGTTTAGACTTTCAAAATATATCTCTTTTGTGTCTTTCATTTTTGTATATTAATAATGCTTTGCTTGGCGAAGTTACGAAAAGGATAAACATTTGTTTGTTACTGATGTTTTAAATACTAAAACAAGACTATATTTAACTTTCGCAGCAAGTTAGTTTGCAAATTTTAGCCCTACAATACCAATTACGATAAGCAAAGCGGCTAAAAGCCTTAAAGTACTTGCAGAATCGCCAAAGAAAAAAATACCCACAGCCAAAGTGCCAATTGCCCCAATTCCTGTCCAAACGGCATAAGCAGTACCTATTGGGATTGACTTTTGAGCATACCATAGCAGTACTCCGCTAATGGCCATAGAAAACACAGACACAATTATCCATAGTGTCTTATTGTTTTCTTGCTGTTGTGACATTTAAGAAATGTGTTAATATTTGGATTGTAAACCATAATTTGGAATAGTGAGATGTTTGTATTAAAATTTTCGCCAACGATTTTCGGCTTAGCGGTACCGATTTTGCGGCAAAAGGCTTTAAAAAGCATCCAGACTCCAAACTTAGTATTACTGCCCATGTTTGAAAATATCCCGTAGTATGATCCGAGTTAATTATTTGGACGTAATTAATTGCATTTTTCTTTTCCATAATCGCACAAAGTTAAAAGATTTTCTTGTGCGGAAAAACTAGACCATGTCAGTCCTTTTCCATTTACTGGATAAGAAGCATTTTATTGTTTAAGTTCTTTAGTTAAATTAAAACGAGCGCCAACTTGAATAAAATAAATAAAGCCTCCCGCAGAAGCATTGTAACTTGTTTGACCTAATGTTTTCGCTTCAGTACCACTCAAATTAAAACTCCATCCAAAACTGGCATCTGCATAAAAAATCTTTTTGAATGGAAAAACCCTTAACCCCAATCTAGGTACCACGTAACTTTTCACAATGGTTTCTTTGGCACCGCTTATTTTATCCTCCATCATAAACCACTCTGGTCCGCCTAATACTCCTGCATAAATTCCTTTTCTATCTTTACGCAAATAGTAGTTTGCAAAAAGTTCAACAGCATTGTTTCGTCTTACTTTGACATTGTCGTCATTATTAAAGAAGGTGTTTTTGATATAGTCTGGCGGTACTACACTAAAACCGATTGCTCCAACTTGCCAATTGCCAAATTCGAGCCCGAGGCTTCCACCACCACCGCTGGAAAGGAACAAAAAAGGATAAGCGTCAACGCTTAACTGCAAAGGAGCAGGGTCTTGGCCATTGCCTAAAATTTGGTTTTGAAAGAAACTTGTTTTGTCTTGTGCAAAAAGACTTGTTGTTATAAAAACAACGGCTAAAATTAAAATGGACTTTTTCATTGTGCAAATTATTTAAATTGTTTGTGGCACAAAGGTCTGTCGAGTAGTGTCCATTTTTTGTTGACTATTGTTAAGGTTTTCGTCTTGCTCTAATTCTACTCAAACTTTCAGGACTTATACCTAAAAGATTTGCTAAGTAACGCTGTGGCACTTCTTGAAATAAATCAGGTCTTTGTTGAATTAATTTTTCAACCCTTTCTTCCGGCTTATCGGATAATAATGACATTGCTATGTCTATTGTCCGCTGTGCCACTTGCTCCGCCATTATTCGCCCAAAAGATTCTATATTCCTATTTTCTGTGTATAACCGAAATAAGTCATTTTTTTTAATCACAAGTAATTCCGCGTTTTTAAGAATTTGAAAATTATAATTTGAAGGTATGTTTTTTGTAAGGCTTTTAAAGTCCGTTATAAAATTGCTATGTAAAGTAATATCACAAGTTATTTCATTGCCATCTTTTATGTGATAGTGTCTGATAACGCCTGAATTTAAAAATGCTACAAAATCACAAATCACACCTTCTTTGAGCAAGAAGTCCTTTCGTTTGAGTTTAATTGGTTTAAAGTTAAACTCAATATCTTCTTTGTCCAACTCAGTAAGTTGAATATATTTTGAACAGTATTTGAGTAAATTCTCAGTCATTCTTTATAGTCTTTGTTTGTCGGCTCATAGGGTTGCAGATACCGGAAAATATTTTTTGAAACAGGGGGCTTAAAAGCACCAAAAGACGTTTCACCACGAAAGTGCTAAATCGCATCCTGACTCAGACCTAGCACTTCTACCCTTTTCATAAATACAATATTGTGGTAGATTTCCCTTTCCCTCTTATAAAAACAATAGAGATTAGAGCAATTAATAGTCATGCGCAGTCCTGAAAAGGCAGCGAACGGCTGTCCCCATAGCACCTTGATAACATGCATACTTTTGTCGTAATTACCCACCTAATCCACCCAAATCTCATCCGCAAATAACCACGACGAATACCCAGCACCCTTATGATCGGGCGGACATTTGCCCATACTCACGCCTCGTACCCGCAGGTAACGCGCTTGCGTGCTCGACAAATTGGTGGCAAACGATTGCTGAATAGTGCCTTTCACCGTAGTCGGTATTTGGTTTATGATCTTCCCAACTGGCGTAAAATTGACACCATCATCGGAGGTTTCCATTTCTACTTTAACAGGGAAAAATATCCAGGAATTTTCGTCTTGGATAAAATTGGCTGCTACGCGTTTGATCTCTTGCTTTTTACCAAAATCCAATACCACTTCCATATCCGCACCTTCAAAACCCTGCCATCCGCCCGACCGGAAATCGGCACCGCCCGCTAGTAGATCAACCAAGCCATCCATTCCACCGCCCGTATATTGCACATTATAAGGGGTTTTATAAGAAATCACCTTTAAATTATTCATTTTTTTGAAAAAACGAGCCGTTTCTTCTACACTGCTTTGTCCATTTTGTTCTACCCAAAACTGTATATTACAACTCCTATTGATCGTAAATGGCTTTTGGTAACGATGCGATTTACCGTTGTTGATCTTATAAAAAATCTTGGCTTTAGCATCAGCGCAGCCCAATGCGATTTGTTGCTTATCCCTAAAAACCCGCTCACCTGCTGCAATAAATGGAATACTCCTGAGGGTTACTTGTGCAGTTGTCGGCGGAGCAGTTGTACCCCAATCTGACTTGTGCGATACTGTGGCAAAATCCATTTTACCGCCAGCCGCAATTGCGTTATGTGGCAAATAAGTGGTATTGTGCTTTTGGCCATTCAATACAACATTTTGAATATACAAAAACGAAGGCACAGAATTAACTTCGAATCGTTTGGTATTCGGTAAATTGATCGTCACTTTCTCGAATGCAGGCACACCTATTGCATATTGCCCACTACCCGGCGTAACGGGATAAAAACCCATTGCCGACCATACATACCAAGCGGAGGTCTGCCCGCAATCATCATTGCCACACAAGCCATCTGGTTTGTCGGTATATAAATCGCGCATAATCTGTTTTACGCGGTACTGGGTTTTCCAAGGTTGTTGTACATCATTGAATAAGTACGCTACATGGTGACAAGGTTCATTACCATGCGCATATTGCCCGATCAAACCCGTAATATCCGCTTGGTTACGGCCAGTTGTAGCCGATACTTCGTTAAAAAGACCATCCAAACGCCGCGCAAACGTATCGCGTCCGCCCATGAGTTGAATCAAGCCCGGTATATCCTGCTGTACCGAAAAACGATATTGCCAAGCATTGGCTTCGGTATAATTAAAATTGACTTCTTTTGGATCGAAAGGCGTGCGCCAGGTAGCATTAGCTTTGCCTCGGAAAAAACCTGTTTTAGGATCGTAGAGGTTCGCATATTGTTTGGATCTTAGCAGAAATTCTGCCGCAATTTCCTTTTCGCCCAATGCCTCAGCAAATTGAGCAATACACCAGTCATCGTAAGCGTATTCCAGTGTTTTTGATACAGATTCGGGTTCTTCATCGCCGGGGATATAACCTTTTCGGCGGTATTGTTCTAATCCCAGTCGGTCGAGCCGTGCACTTTTGAGCATCGCTTGCAGGAGTTCTTGCGCATCATTTGGATCGACCAATCCTTTGGTATAGGCATCCAGTATCACCGGAATGGCGTGGTTACCAATCATGCAATTGGTCTCATTGGCTGCGAGTTCCCAGACGGGTAATAAGCCGCCTTGCCGGTATTGCAATAAGAATGTTTTGATAAAATTGCGCATACGATCGGGTACCAGCAGGGCATGCAAAGGATTGGCCGCACGATAGGTATCCCACAAAGAAAAAGTGGTATAAACATCGTGGGAGGCCGAATGCACTTGATCGTCCATGCCGCGGTATTGCTGATCCACATCCGACCACAAATTGGGCGCGAGCATACTGTGGTACAAAGCGGTATAAAACGTGCGGTTTTGCGCCGTTGTACCACCTTCTACGGCGATCGAAGACAAGAGTTTTTCCCAAGC
>JBEAVK010000409.1:0-15526 GCA_041160955.1 Bacteroidota bacterium | reverse complement strand
AGTCCGTTTCTCTCCACCGATGGTATCCACCACAGTCCAAATACCAGTAAGGACACCGCTGGAACCCAAAGCCATAGGGTATCAATAAAATTATCTAATGGAAACTTGGGTGCTGTGTTCATTTTACCAAGGAGGACAGCGGCGGCGTACAGCAATAGCCAAAAGAGTTCTGGACCAATAAGATATCGTGTCATTTTTAGTTAGTTTTGGATAATTTTATCCGTTGAAATTTCTAACATTTTCAAATTGGTTTTACTATTCACCAAAAAGAATGAAGAGCATCGCAAATCCGCCAATTAGGATAAAACCAGCCAGCATCGGTAAGGCAGTAAGCCATACTAAGATATTGGAAGCCAATATTTTATTCTTGGAACGCAGCCAAAAACTTCCTGCGACCAAAGCGAGCAGAACCAGCGGGATCGACCACGACATCAGTTTTCCAAAGGTGGTCATGCCGCTATCCATCGGGATACTTTCGCCGCCCAAGCCTATAAATGTGCTTGACATCATCCGCAACTCGGAGACCGTAATGAGTATAGTGATGGCATTAATGCCTACACCAAAATAAAAAAGCCAGTTCAATTTCATGTTAAAAATGATGTGATTGCCACAATAGCAGTATGCATAAATGCGGTGATTTTAAGACAAAGATTTCCAACAAAACCATTCTTGGTCAATTCTATTTCATCGAAACCTACTAAAAAACAAATGAAGTGTAGCAAAAGAGTAATAGAGCGGATAGTACCCCATTAAACAATTACTAATTTCCTAGTCTAACGAGTTTACCTATTCAAACACACGTTTTATGACACGATTTTCACTCCTATTTGGAATTATTATTTCAGTACATTTAAATGCTCAACTCCCCGGATTTACGTTAACCGGCAATCCAGAAAATACAAATGGTGCAACTTGGACGTACCAACAAACCATAAACGGAACAGTTTATAACCTCAGAGGTATTTTGTTCAAACCTATCGGAACAGGTGTTTTTCCTTCAGTTATTGTGAATCATGGAACTGGCGGTAATTCAAATCCAAATGGATACAGCGGCAGGGTTTGCAAAAAAATGGTTACTTGGGGTTATGTCTGCATTGCCACAAATTATACACATGCAGGACAAGGTGCGCCTTGTGGTGCATCTGGACTTTGCGATACAACAAACTGGGGTGCCAGTAATGATAATTTTTTAAGGGCAATGAAATGCTGGGATATTTTAATGGATTGTTTTGGTCTAATCAGAAGTGACCGCGCCATGAAATTTACGATTAGCATCAGCGAGCAAATCACTAGGGATTCCTCAACAATTCAAGTAGTAAGGTTCAAAACTTCTTGCCGAAAATGCGCGGGTAGTTTTATTGGAATCTATTAGGCGTCTTAAAAGGCTTCGGCTTATAGATGTGACACACTATTACCGCCCAAAATCATCCTGCACCCGTACAATATCATCTTCGTCGGATGGATGATCGATATCTGTATGCTGCCAAATCTCCGCAATGATGCCCCATTCATCCACCCCTACAAGGCGATGACGCTCGCCTTTTTCCAGACTCACGGTAGCACCCAAGGGCAAATCTTCTTGTGGATTCTGAGCATCGGTTGCACTGCGGACAATCCCTGCATTGCCACCGATAACGGTCCAAATTTCAGAACGGCGGTGATGGTATTGCCATGAAAGGCGTTGGTGAGGCGCAACAATTAGGATTTTAGGGCTTAATTTGTCAAAACCTTCAAAGTCTTTTAGCGATAATTGAGGAAAAAAAGTAGCGATAAATTCAGGTGCTTGTGTTTCGTCAATCACCAAAAAACCACCCCAGGGACGAGAGGCGTCTTCGTTGGCAATGGCAAAACCTTGGATTGTCATAAAACCTTTAACCGTATCAAAAACGGTCGCTTTATCGGTACTTTCTGTAAATTGTAGCATATTTTTTATTAAATTTTATTTTAAACGCATATTCATCTACATCATTCTATTTGTACATGAAGCCATAAAGGTAGGCATTAAACTATACTGGACAAGTTTTCAGTAAATGTTCATTTAAAATTATGGTATGGTCAGCACGGCAAAAAGGAATTATCCTGCGTTCGTCGCTGCTATCTCATGGCGTGGACTGGAGTTGAGCAAAATGGGCGAAGTAGTTTTTTACCATTTGCCCCCAACCAAAGTGTTCGATGGTATAAGATTGCCATGTCAAGGCGCGTTGTTTAAATTCGGGGAAATGATCTATTAAATGATCCAAAGCCAAACTCCATGCATCAGCGTTGGCCGAAGGCAATAATATCCCATTTTGTTGGTCGTGTATGGCGGAAGGAATGCCATCAATATTGGCTGCCAAAACTGGTATTCCACAAATACTGGCTTCCAAACAAACTAAGCCAAAACCCTCCATATCGCCAAACACCTTAATATTCGGCATAACAAAAGCATGCGCAGCACGAAATAATTGCACCACATCTTCAAATGGAATACGACCCAGGTGTTTAACATTAGGGTTTTGTAACAATAAACTGCGCAACCGCACTTCATCGGTTGGGAAACCCAGTGCTAGTTCGAGTAGCGTACGCAACCGAGTTGGCAGCCAATGCAACAGCCGTTCTGTGCGCGTCGGTACCGGTGAAAATGGGCCAATGAGGAGTAATTGTGTTGGCTGTTTCATGGCAGGCATTACTTGCTCTATAAACCATGAAAAACCTTTGCGTCGTACAGATCTGCCCATGGCCACTAAGATGGGTTTATCGGGTTGGATTTTATATTTTTCGAATAAAATAGGTAAATCACTCGGTTTAAAGGCCAAATCCGCGATGTCGTGATCCACGCCATTCGGTACTACCACTACCTTATTTTTGTCCAAGCCGCGCTCAATACACGCAGCAGCAGTTGCTTTACTAACGGCAATAATGAGGTCAAAACGGTTGAATTTGGGCAGAATACTGCGCTGATACCATGGGTTAGGAAACACAATATCTAAGCCATGAACAGTAACGGCACGGCGCAAATGGGTATAACCTTTATGCCCAACACAGACGGCCGCAATCAGCGCATCATTGAAATGGACTACTGAAATACGGGGATTGGCACTACACAAATCAATGATTCGACGGCGTAAAGCGATAAAAAAAAACAACTTATTTTCTCCTTTTCGGGGCATAAGCAAGTGTACTTTGGCATACTTGCGCATACCTTCAACGAGTTCGTAACTCTGCTTTTCCATACCACCAGTGGAAGGTGGGTACTTGTGTGTAACAAAAAGAATTTCCATTAATCCAACGTGGGCGCGGTACGCCATTTATGGTAAAAAATAAAATAAGTGATGAGGCCAAAAGCGATCCAAAATAACTGTCGGGTGCGGCGAAGAATGGATGCGGTGATCCATATTTCGGGGGCATGTACGCCTATCGCTTCGAGCATTACTTTATTGCCATATTCTTCCGCCCCAATTTGACCGGGAACAAAAGTAGCGGCAACCTTAAAAAACACAACGCCCATATCAACATAGATCGCTTGTAACAGCGTTGTCGTATCTTCACCTAGAAAAATTAAAATGAGATAAAACTCCAGTCCACCAAAAACCCAATGTAAGGTTAAATAAAAACTTGCCCAAACCCAAGTACCCTTTTGCTCCCGAATACTAGCCACTAATAATTCTTGCCCATTCTTTATCTTATGTATCCACCGAGCAGGGAAGACGTTATATGCTAATTTTGAAAAATTAACTTGCATCATTCGTCCAATTGGTCGAGCCAATTTCCATAACAAAACCAAACCAATAAAGCATCCGATATAGAAATAAATAGAAAAATGGGTGGCTTTTTGCCAAATTTCGTGATAATATAGCAATAAAACGGTTGCCAAAAACAAAATTAATTGCGTTATGATCGTAATCGTTCTCGATACAAATACCGAGGAAATAACAGTTGCTCGATCAATACCTTTCTCCTGCAACATCACGGCTTTGAGGGCTTCGCCACCTACCATACCGGTCGGGTTTACAAGTCCTATCGTTTCTCCGATGTGGCGAATCAAGAATAAATCGTAAAAATGCACCTTTTTGCCGTGCACTCCAAGGCAGTATTGCCAACCAATTGCACCACACAATGAAGCGAGAAAAGTAGCCAAAAGTAGCCATATAAATTTGAACCCAATCAACCTCAAACATATCCCTACTTTGTGCCAATCCGTAGATTGAACAAACCAGGCAATGACGAACAAGAGTACAACAAAAATTATTTTTTTTAGGTATTTCACAAGACGACGGGCTTTGGGCGATCCACCTTTTGAGCCAATGTAGCCACATCGTCAAAATAGCGGTTGGCGAGTGCTTCCCAGTTAAATTGCCTACTGTACGCTTGCCCTGCTAACGATATTTTATTGTGCAGATCTGTATCATTCAAGAGTAGCGTTATTTTATCCAAATAGGCTTCGGGATTATTGGGTGCGCACCTAAAGCCATTGATACCTTCTTCCACAAAATCACGTGAACCGCCACCATCGGCAATAACACAGGGTAAACCCGAGGCCATGGCTTCTAACACCACATTTCCATAAGATTCAGAGATAGACGGAAACAAAAAAACATCCGCAGAAGCATATATCGTTGCTAGGGTTTGGTGGTCTAAATTGCCTAAAAAAACGGCCTTTGGCATCCTCCGTTGACAATCCTCTTTGGCTGTTCCGTCGCCCACAACAACAAATATGGCTGCGGTACCGCGCTGCTGCGCTAATTCATAGGTTTTAATCAGTGTTTCTATGTTTTTTTCCCAAACCAATCTGCTGGCAAATAAAATAATAGGAAGGCCACTTTGTGTTTGTTCCCGTATTTGAACAAGGTTTTTTTTGAGGGGAGAAAAAAGCGTTAAATCAATACCGCGTTTCCAAATGGTGACGCGACTGGGCTCAAGTCCACCAGCAATAAGTTCGCTCGCAATACTCTCCGAAGGGATATAAATCGTATCGCATCTATTATAAAAATCGCGTTGAAACCTTGCGATTTGTGCTTTGATTGGCCGAATCAGTACCGGAAGGGATCGAAGATAATAATCAACATAAGAAATAAAGTGCGTATGATAAATAGATATTACGGGCTTGGAGTATTGTGCCGCATAATCTAAGGCAAACGATCCCAACCACGACGGCGTGGCAATATGCACCACATCAGGCGCAAAAACTTGCAATTGACGCATCGTTTTACGTTTGGCCAATGCAGGTACGGCCATTTTATAGCGCTTATTGAAGGGTATGGTTAAAGTGGGCAAAGTAATACAGTCGTATCCAAATAAAGTATCTGCCCCTACCCCGCAAATAAACAAAAACTCAAATTGGTCGGTGGGTATGCGACGCAACAACTGGAACATGGTACGAGAGGCTCCATCAAAATCTTCAATGAGTATTTCAGCAAAAAACGCAACTTTTATTCGAGCCATAGTATGGGGTTAAAAATCAATTTTAAAGCGCGCCCGAATACCCCATTTACTTACATTGGGCAAATTGGTATAGGTCATACGGCGCACATAGTCGATGCGAAAAATCTTGAAAATATTTTCAATACCAACACTTGCCTCAATATAAGGCTTGCGTTCAAGGGTATTCGTAAGGGTGCGGCCTTGTTCATCCACCGGAAAACGAAGCAGCCCGTTGGCCTCTGATGGACGGTTTTTATCATCCAGTCCACCGTAAAGCCCTTTAAAACTGGCCACTTCACGCCATTTTAGGCGACGCAGCAAAGGTACTTTATTAAAGAAAAAACCACCAAAATGCTGCTGTATATTCAGAGAAATAAATTTATCGCTGGCAAATTCCAAAAAATTCATTAAATTGTAAGCAGGCAATTGATAAGAAAATGATTGATTGGCGCGATGGATGGTCAATAATGGATAGGGGACTGCACCAAATACCCGTCCTGCCTCCAGTGTGCAGTTGGCATAACCCAAAGGTGCCAAATAAAACATCTTGAACACCTCAGCAGTGAGGGTTTGGTAATTGTATTCGCTACCCAAAACACCTTTTGTAGCCGCCTGAAAACCAAAGTTCATTATTGGATACTTATTTTGGATAGGAATTCGGTATGTTTTACCCTGATAAAATTTTTCATTTGGGGCATAACGGATCGAAAACCCAGCGGCACTTGTAATGATTTGTTCTTTGAATTGCGTACCGCCATCATTGCTTTCATAGTCGAATAACAAAGCACCACCGGGCGATTTTATTACCCGATTAAAGGAGAGCGAGTAACTCAGCCCTTTGGCCAATTCTCGATCATAAACAACTTTAAATGCATTATTATAAAGCATTTTGTTATTTATACCCCGCTTAAAAGAAAGTAAAAAATTATCTTCTTGTACAAATTGCAAGTTCTCCCCGGGTATTTGTGTCTCGTTCTGATAGCAGACAGTTATTTGGTTAATTGGAAATGTTTGAGGAGTCTTTTTGGTAAATGAATAGGTTGCTCCGCCGTAATATTTCCATTTTTGATCCTTAAAACCGTAGGCTAAATACCCCTCTAACAATAAATTTTTGACTAATTTAGGATTAGTTCGCCCACCAGCACGTAATCGAAAGCCTTCCACAGGATTAAAACTATAAAAAGTATTAACAGGCCCTAGATCGAACCATTCAAATGTTTTGTACCCTGCAAAAAGGAGTGTGACTACATTCATTGTTCTTCGGAACGCAGGTACATTTTGGATACTATCGACCATCCGATAAATGCCAGCCTCCGTTTTTGAGAGTGGATGGTGGCGGCGTTCCGCCCAAAAACTACTGGGGAGTTGTTGGGCTTTTTCGCTACGAATACTGGTCAATGGGGTTCTGAAAATACTATCTGGTAGCGGTTTGTTGAGTTCATAGTTTTTGTAGGAAACAGATTTATGCCCCCAAATACTACGCCCTTTTTCCGATTTTATCACCTGAAAATCCATCGAAATTTCGTCTTTTACCAACATCAGGCGACGGTTTTTGCCCGTACCAAAAAAATCAAATTCTTGCTCAATATGCAGATCCGATACCCAGTTCAAATTGATGTTTTTAGAAATCCCCATTTGCACTTTGCGAACGGCATAAGTAGAATCTAAAGCCACTAGCATGTTACCCATAAATGCAAGATTTTGCCGATTACGAGGCACAAAGAAAAGATCGACATAACGCGCATTTTCATGCGTTACGGTATCTACAATATAAAATTCATACATCGAGGGCGCAATGGCCGACAATGGCCCTACAAATTGGTTGGTCAACAGCATGATTTTGGCATCATAGATATCTATGTTTTGGTACATGCTATTAAGGTATTCGGATATGCCATCATTGTCTAAGTAGCCTTCCAGTCCCACTTGCTGCTCGCCAGCGATATACTCTTTTTCGGATCTAGGATTTTTGCGATAATAAACATTAAGCAACCGCTCTCGAAGGTAAACAGGGAGTGCCACTTTGCCGGTTACTTTATTGGTATCCACATTCTCGAAAATAAACTGGAATTTCCTCATCGCACGGCGGTTCCGAAACCTATCTGAAATATTATTGATGTCCAATTCAAGTTTCTCGTAGGCTTCGTAGGTATAATAATCAAGTCCCTCTTTCCTATTTTGGTCTTTGCGCTCAAATACTTTTTCAATTAGGCTAACGGCCGGATTGTTTTTGCGTCGATATTTTTCGGGTCGAATCACCACTTCATCCAAATCATTGGAGGATTCCTGTAGTAATACCGTGATCTCGTTATGCTCGCCGGGTTTAATATTTAAAATTAAAGCCTTATAACCAACATAGGTGATCTTTACTTGTTTTACGGCATTCGGGGTTTTTAAATAAAAATTGCCATCCAGATCAGTTCTGGTACCAACATTACTTTCTTGAAATTGAACAGTAGCATACAACAAGGGTTCCTTTGTTGATGCGTCCAATACTTTGCCGTGTACAGAGGTGATATTTTGTGCTAAACCAATCGTGCTCGCCAGTAAGCCAAGCAGCAGCAGGCAATATTTTAGGTTAAATATTAGTGCTGAATTTTTCATTATACTATAACTTAATCTGTGTTTATTAGCGGAAGATATTTTCACGTTTTGTCATTCCGCAGGAATAATAAATTATTTCAACCATCCTTGCTGGCGGTACCAGTTGACGGTATTTCGCATACCCGAATACAAATCAAATTCGGGTCGAAAACCTAACGTCACCAACAATGGACGAGCATCACAATGCCAGTTTTCAGCCGTGAGTTCTGGTATTTTATCTGGATTTAAGGCCGCAGGTTGCTTTTGCCAATGCCCAATGGTTGCTGCAATCCATGCTATTGGTCGAACAACCGTCAGTGGTAAACGCACCCTCAAGGTCTTTTTACGCCCCAAAGCACTACTTATTGCATCGACAAGGTCTTCGGTGGTGTATTTTTGTCCATCAGAAAGGATTAATTTTTGACGCGACTGTGTTTTTGGATGTTGCAAAATATGGAAAATCGCTTTTGCCACATCTGATCCGTGGATGAAACTCAATTTTTGTGATTTCAAACCAATAGTGAGCGCCAATCCTTTACTGGCCAAACGTATTACAGTCAGTATATCGCGCTCCCAAGGGCCATATACAGCCGTTGGCTGCACTACAATCCAAGGAAAACTTGGCGGTAAGGATGCCAAAAACACTTCTGCTTTATGCTTACTATCTCCATAGGGCGTTAGAGGGGCTGGGGTTTGATCTGCTGTAATCCATTCCCCGCCAGCAGGGGCATCACCCAAAGCCGCCAAACTACTCACCATCAAAAATAGCGTTGGCACTCGATCTGCCTGTTGTAGGGCTTGTACCAATCGACGGGTATTTTCGGTATTACCTTCCCTGTAACCATCTTTCGATAAAGCCTTGGTAACTCCTGCATTATGGATCACCCAGTCAAAAGGTGCCGTACTCCTTAATAAATCCGTCATTGCCGCCAAGTCGTGGAGCGGTAAGTATAGTAGGTGTAAGCGCGGGTCACTCAATCGAGTTTTGTCACTATTGGGTCGCAATGCAACCGTTACGTCAAAACCCTTTTCCAGTGCTTGGGCAACCAAATAACCGCCAATAAAGCCACTGCCGCCTGTGATAAGTACACGTGTCATGGATTAAAGCGTCTTTTCATAAATCCGATGTTTCCGAAATACTTTACCATTAATTTGAAGTAAAGCACGGTTCATCAGGTCATTATTTTCTAAAATCCAGGACGCTTCTGCTCGTTTGATCCCTTTGCGTAACGCAGTATGATAATTGCGGACATAAAAACAAACATCCAAACCAGAGCGGCGGAATTCGGGCAATACGCCAAGTGCGACTATGCGTACCGATTGGATAGATTTTTTGCCAAACAAAAATTTAAACAATCCAGTAGGGAACAATCGCCCCCGTGGAATTTTGATAAAAATTTCGTTAAGGTTTGGAACAGACAGCGCTATGCCGATCGTTTTACCCTCTTTTTCTGCAAAAAACACAAAATCTGGATCCAACGCCATTTTTAGATCTTTACCCATTTGGCGCACTTCTGCTTCGGTCATCGGTACAAAACCAAGGTTTTGATCCCATGATGCGTTATAAATTGGTAGAAATTTTTCTACCTCGCTATCAAAGTGTTTCATGTCAATCGTGCGAATTGTGATCCCATTCTGTGCCAAACGGGCTTCCAATTTTTCTGCAAGTGCAGCAATACCGGCTGGCAATTGATCCGGGAACAGTTCATAACTGAGCAAATCCGTATTTTTTTGAAAGCCATAACGGTCCAAAAAATCGGAATAATAGGGATAGTTATAAGTCGTTAGCACAAAAGGCGGCTCATCAAAATTTTCAATTAAAAGACCACACGTCTCATTCGTTGAAAAATTAGTAGGCCCAATGATACGATCTAAACCCTCATTACGTAACCATTCAGCAGCAGTATCAAGCAGTGATTTCGCTACCTGATAATCTTCAATTACATCAAAAAAACCAAAAAAACCAGCATTTTCGCCCGTAAACTCGTTATATTTATTATTTCTAATCGCAGCAATGCGGCCCAAAATACGTCCATGCTCGGAGCGAGCAATAAAGTACTCAGCGGTTGAATGTTGAAAAAACGGGCTTTTTTTTCTATTGAGCAACGCCTCCTGTGCCATGAACAGTTCTGGCACATAGTTAGGATCACCTTTAAATAGGTCATGCGGAAAGTCAATAAATTGCTTTAAGTCCGTTTTGGTGGTAACGATTTCTATCTTTACAGGTTTTATTGTGCTTGGAATAGACGTTGAAATTGGGTCGTTTATCATATCGTACTTTCTTCTAAATCTCTGATCTCGTGTAGTTCTAGCAATTGTGCATTGTGGTGCATAATCTCGATAGCGCGATCAATTTGCTCCATGGTATGCGTAGCCATCAATGAAAACCGAATCAACGAATCCGAACTTCTAACGGCGGGCGAAACCACAGGGTTTACAAATACGCCATCTTCTGCCATCATACGGGCAAATTGGAAGGTTTTGAGGTCATCGCGGATATAAATGGGCAAAATTGGTGATTCTGTATGACCAATTTCAAAACCAGCAGCCCGCAATTGTTCCATTGCATAATTGGTATTAGCCCATAATTTATCAATGCGTTCTGGCTCATCCTGAATAATTTCTAGTGCAGCCAACGCACTAGCCGCTGCGGCTGGAGTCATACTGGCACTAAAAATAAGTGCACGAGAATTGTGTTTGAGGTAGTTGATTAAATCATGATCGGCGGCCACAAAACCACCCAATGAAGCCAATGATTTAGAGAAAGTACCCACAATAATATCCACTTCTTTTTGCAATCCGAAGTGGCTGCCTGTACCGCGTCCGCGCTCCCCAAGCACCCCAACGGCATGCGCATCATCTACAATAACCGTGGCATCGTATAATTTTGCCAATCTCATAATGTTCGGCAGGTCGGCAATATCACCTTCCATACTAAAAACGCCGTCCATAATGATTATTTTAGCACCATCACCTTCAACGCGGCGGAGTTGCTGCTCCAATGAATCCATATTATTATGGCGGTATTTTACTACCTTACCAAAAGTCAAACGCGTACCATCAATAATGGACGCGTGAACCAATTCGTCGATAAAAATATAGTCATTACGGCCTGCAAGTGGTGCAATTGCGCCTAAATTGGCTTGAAAACCAGTGCTGTACAGCAAAACTGCCTCTTTCTGAAGGTAATCAGCCAAAGCCTCTTCTAGTTCAATATGGATTTTTAGGGTACCGTTTAAGAAACGCGATCCAGCGCATCCCGTACCGTACTGGTCAGTAGCACGGTGTGCTGCTTCTTTCAGTTTGGGGTGGTTGGTGAGTCCTAAGTAACTATTAGACCCAAACATAAGCGAGGGTTTGCCGTCAATAATTACCTCTGTGTCCTGCTCGGATTCAATGACACGAAAATAGGGGTAAAGGTTAGCCCTTTTGAGACTGTCAGCTACATCATATCCCCGAATCTTACTTAGTAGGTTTTGGTTCATGCCTATACTATTTTAATGTTAAAAAATAAGTTAATTCTGTAAAGGTACTTCGCCTTAAATATAGTTAAGATTAAGTAATTGTTAACTTTAAAATTTAACTGTTTGGTTAACGTCTAGTCAAAACAAAAAATTACCTGTTTAAGTTTAAAAAAACAAATTTTTTAAATTGTCCTTAGGTATAAAAAGTAAAGGTGAATTTTTATTTTTCGACGTTGCAAAGTTAAGCCGCACCCACTAAAACCGCAACCATTTAGTGATGAATTGCCTTATTTTCCTGATGAATTGTCGTATTTACCCGTTGATATATGATTGGGTGGAATAAAACGCTATGCACTACGTTTTTTAAACAAGGTCTCTTTCTTTGATTTTTTACAGGAATAATACCTACGCTATTTGTAAAGATTTTTTGAAAAAATCATAAATAAATTGAATGCGATCTTCCATGATTTGATCAAATTGTAGTTGGTTAATCTCAAGGGAAGCCTGGATCATAGGCTGGGCTAAAAAAGGAAACAAGGTCATTCCAAACAAAGAAATGACGAATTGTTTGGGACAAACCTGTCGGATTCGACCCGCTTTTTGCTCCTGCTCCACCAATCCAATAAAGACATTAAACACCTCTTTCTGTTGTGGAATAGCGGCTGCATACGGCTCATTTCGACTTGGATTATTGTGCATTTCGTTTAAAATAAACATAGGAATATAAGGAGTGATGCTTATTTTTTTAATATCAGTCTCAATTACTTGCCTCACTTTTTCAAAAAAAGGCAAGTCTGATTTCAAAATAGAAAGGATATTAGCATGAAATTGATTCGATTCTTGCTTAAAAATAATGTCGAATAACTTATCTTTTTTTCTGAAATAGTAATGCAACAATGCCGGATTGATATTGGCTTCGTGTGCTATATCGCACATTCTGGCTGCCGAAAACCCTTTTTTCATAAACACTTCGCGTGCTGCTACCAGAATATTCTCTTCTGTGCTTTTAGTTTTGTCCACGAGTTTAACCGTACTTTTTGTAAAAATAAAGCATAAAGGTAGTCATTAAATTATATTTGTCAAGTTTTCTGTAAAAATGTAAAGGTGAAATTTAGGCACAGATAGCGTAGGTTTAAAAATGGAATGTATCAATTACTGAATTATTGAACATGATAATTGCCGAGTCTGTTGGATGTACCATCCATGAGATGGGTCAATGGATGGATGCTTGGTACGATAATAAAATGGCCATTGCTGAAAAATTGGCGTTTTAGATGAAAAAATTTTGTTGATTGACGAAAGGATAAAACAACTATTTGCCATGTTTACGTTTTATTAAAAACTATTGCGGGTTATGTGTACGAATTGGTTGGTTTTCCGCAATTGAGATAGTAACAAAAAGACGCCGAAGACAAAACAAATTTTAATGACTATTGTTATTTAGACTAACTTGAAACAAGCGCAAATGAAACAAATAGTTCTTATGCTCTGTTTGTCAATAGTTTTTTTCTTGTCAAAAGCCTGTAGCAACCATCAATGGAACTTACTTGGTTTTTCGCAATGACAGTAGAACTGAATTGCGAATTACATTTCCTAACAATGGTATATTCTTTGAACTTTCGGACGATTGGTATTTCATTGCTCAAAATGCCAATACTATTTGCTTTGAAGATGATGGCAACATAGTGCAATTCCAAAAACAATAGCAATTTTAAACAACAACAATATGAACAAAGAAATTATTTCTGTCCTTACTTTTGCTTGCGTGACAATGTTGCAAATAAATTCATTTGCACAAGACAATAATGAAGCAAAAACACTTTTCGGAAGTGGAAACCCAATTAGTACCAAAGATTTAGGTTTTTTCGTTGCACCCAGCTACGGTTTAACTCAAATGGATGGCAGTACAGCATCTCTATTCAATTTGCGTGGCGGAGTTAATTTAAAAGACAAATTCTCATTTGGTGCTTATTTTAACACTTCATTAAACCAAATTAGACCTCAAAGCGAAACTGTCCAGAATATTTATATGGATTATTGGACACTAGGTGGCTTTGCTGAATATACTTTGTTTTCAAAAAAAATGGCTCACTTAACTTTCCCTCTTTATATCGGTTACGGAGAAGTTGAAATGGACAATGAAAACGGAGATGCAGGACTTAAAGAAGCGAACTTCTTACAAATTGAACCATCGGCTTTATTGGAAATCAACTTACACAAATATGTACGGTTTAATATTGGGGCAGGTTATCGTTTGGTTGGACAAATGAATTATAGGAACTTTAACCAATCAGACATTTCAGGTTTAACAGGTTACGTAGGGCTGAAATTTGGACTGTTTAGATAAAGAACTACTTTTGCCAACGCAGGTTTGGCAAAAGTAGGCCGACTACTTCCAGCGGATGCTTTACGGAACGGCCAAGGTGTTCGTCGAACATATTGCCGAAGGGCTGCCGTATTCACAAGTAAAAAAAGTGTATTTCGCGAACATCATATATTTTGACCTTGGTCAAGGAGACGAATATGGAGGTATATCTAAAAGGCTTGGTCTGAACAAATAAACCGCCCAACCATAGTGCTGACGAAAAATGCTCCGAAACGTCGCATCTTCGTCAGCACAAAAAATTGGAAGATACCCAAAAGAATAAAAAAACAAGGAGATTAACCTGAACACTCCTCCGTTTTGGGAAGAAAGTAGGAAGCCGCTACAGGTCGTGGCGGGTAGTTCGGATCGCCCGGTAAAGGGTTAGCATTATGGTTTCTTATAAAAATCCTTAGTTGAATTTGTATATAGGGCATTCTTTATCGGGAACTTCCGTTGAAATACCGTCGGATTTTTTGCACCTATAGGTACTAGATACAAGGTAGTTTTGCCGTCAATTGATTTTTGTTTTTCATTGATATTCGAACCTTCACCAAAACCTACGTTAAAGTAATACAGGTACCTCCGAATAAAACGAAGATACAAAAATCTTCTCCATTTGCTTACTGTTCCATTGATATCCACCAATTTAAATTTTTTCTTTTGCGCAATGGCTGATTGAAACTCCGCTGCATTTAATGGTACACCGTTTAATACAGGCATAATATTGTATTGTCCGTCTATTAAAGCCCACTTATTGAACTCTGGTAACCACACTTCTGCCAAAACGTGGCCGGCACTAAACTTTGCAGTTTCTACTTTTTTGGTGCATAAGCCAAGTACCCTTGCTTTGTAGTTTAAAGCGAGTAAAGCACTGGAAGATACAATTCCGTATTCCACGCATCTGAATTTTTTCCCATTTTTTGCTTCTTTTAAAATGGTAAGTGCATCACTTTTTGAAGGCATATTACTGCCATTGTGTTTCCACTGTTGATGCGTCCAATTGAGCACAGACAGTACTTTTTCCACATCACTTTTACGACCTTCTAGGAGTGTACTTAATGCATAGTCGGTCCTCAATTGCCGAAGGTAAAGATGGTTTGAGGTGTCGGGGAAATTCCAAGAAATGGAAGGTGTTATTTGCGTCGTATCGAACAATACCGTGCTTTTTTGAGCAAAAGAGGTCGTTCCTATAAGCAAGAATAACAATTCAAATAAATTGATTATTTTTTTCATTTTATTTATACAATACTTATGACCAAAAAATTAATTATAGCGTAAAATATTTTTATTTGTATTTGGGGTGCGTTTTTGTTGTAATACAAGCCAAATTTTAAATGTGACCGCGATTGAAAGCAGGTATAGAGTACTATCTACGAAACAGTTTTAAACCCCCTGCCAGTCTGTGGGCCTCGTATTTGCGGCGATACTGCGGCTATTTTTGAATAAATATAGCCCCGATATTAACCCAAAAATGAGTCTTATCTATCCATAAAATCTGAAACCCTCAGCCTCGTCAGGGGGCTTAAAACAATTTCTAAAGGTGTAGGGGATGAGTTTAGAAAAATCTGAGTGAAGCGAAAAACGAACCCAACGTTTAGTGCTGTTCGCACCAATCAATTATTTTCGGGAACAAAGATGCCACCGTTTCTGCTGGCTGCTTGGCTTTGTACAAACGAATAAATTCTTGGTTAAACCCAACAAATTGAGTAAATCC
>JBEAVK010000061.1:0-9068 GCA_041160955.1 Bacteroidota bacterium | reverse complement strand
ATAATAGGTTTTAAGTAACTTGAGGCTCATACGAAATAACAATTAATAATCAATCCATTTCTGAATAGACTCTGGGCTCATATAGCGTTCTCTTTTGGCCTTTCCATCGCCCTTTATGCCTTCCCATTGCTCTATTTTCAAACCCTTGCGCACCTCGTTACTCCACGATAATAATTGGTAACCCAATCCGTGTTGGATACACCTGCGGTCGGTTTTGTTTTCAAAATTATCCATGTACCTTTTGCTGATATGCATAAAGGCCAATTTGATAAAGTAAAGTCCATGTCGTTGCTGGAAATCGGCGATATGGCTCATTTCGTGGCCAATTACGCCTACTTGTGCATTAAAAGAAAGGTTTTGGAGCAGTAAAGGCTCAAACTTAGGCAATGTTTTAGTACTGATGGTGATATAATATTTTCGGTGTTTGGGGCGCTGGAATATGGCCCATATCCTTGGACGTGCCGTGAGCGGAACAGGTGTGTCTTTGAGCCTAAATTTTATATGGGTATGGGCCAATTTAGGATAATACAACATAACACCTCGTATTTGCCAAAGAAAGGTGCTGTCCATGGTTTTGTTGGTGTAGGAAGTATCGCTATAATGTTGTTGGATATAACTTAGCGTAATTTCCTTTTGGGGTGACACAGGGGCTTGCGCATTGGCAGTTGTTGCAATAAAACCGATTAAAATTGAGTAAACAACAAAGATTTTCATATTGAATGGTGTATAAAATTCATCAAAAACAACTAATAAAAGAATAACACTAACCGATAACCCTGCCATATCGCAAACCCTAAAAAAGTAAATGCCAATACTTGGTTGATATATTGTTGTAAGGCAGTAACATACCTCCAAAGTAGTTTACCCAGCACAATAAACAGCAAATAAGCACCCATTGCACCTGCACTTGCACCCAGCGAAAATACAAAATAAGCACCAGTATTGGAAGATAACCACCCATTTTGGATAAAAACACTACCCCACAAAATCCAAAAAGGATAGATAAGCACATTGGCCAAACTCAGCAATACGCCTCTTGTAAATGCCCTATAATGCCCTCCTTCCGATTCGTTGGTATGCGCCTTTGCTTTTAAATTACTGATCGCTAAATAAACCAAAATCGGAATAGAAATAACGCCCAATACCTCTTTTAAATACGGAATACTTAACAGTACATTTAACCCTAACAAGGTAATAAATACTTGAAAAAACTCAACAAGCACAGCCCCTATACTAAATTCAAGGGCTTTGCGCGGTTGATCCGCTAGCGCAAATTTCAATACAGTCATATTGAGTACGCCAAGTGGTAACGCACCCACAAAACTACTACTGAATCCAATCCACAAATGTTGACTTAAAAACATGATGACCCCCTTGTCGCCCGGGCAGCGGTAATTTTGTGTAACTAATTAGTCCGGCACACGGATTTTTAAAGAATTTCTTTAAAAAGCGGATTTTTATTCATTTAAAACAGATAAATCCGTGTGCTATCTAAGTTTTATAATTTCGTAATAGTGGCACGATCAAAAATATCAGCAGCGCCATTCTCCAAACGCAATACACCGCGTGGACATACCGCAGAGCAAATGCCGCATCCCACGCAAGAGGCGCGTACAATGTCCTGACCACGTTGTGCATACGCCTTTACGTCAATACCCATTTCGCAATAAGTAGAGCAATTGCCGCAGCCAATACATTGTCCGCCATTGGTTGTAATACGGAAACGCGAGCAATATTTTTGGATAATACCCAAAATAGCCGCCTGTGGACACCCAAAACGGCACCAAGAGCGATTACCCAAAATAGGATAAAAACCAGTTCCAATCACGCCCGAAAACATAGACCCAATCAAAAACGAATAGGTTTTAGAAACAGACAGAGAAAAATCCCCTAAAAGTCCGCCTTCCATATAGGAATTAACCCAAAGCAAGATCGTTGTAATCGTGATAAATACCAAAACGCTATGAATCAAATAACGCTCTATTTTCCAAGCCTTCAAGGATTTGTCGCTCAATGTACGGAAACTATCGCCCGTTGTTTCGGCCAATGCACCACAACCGCATACCCAAGAGCAATACCAACGTTTACCAAAGAAATAGGTCAAAACTGGCGTGGCTATGAGGGTCATCATCGCACCCCAAAAAACAAGAAATACACCCAAATGCGTGCCACTGCTGGTCAACCATGAAATAGTAGAAGGAAATAAATAGTCGTATTTTAAGGGCCAAAAATAGGTGAAGTAAAATTCCGGTTGGTTCATCATCAACATCCATGCAGGGATAAGGAAGGCAAACATCAATTGGAAAAACATCACCGAAAGGGTTCGGATAATCTGGTACCGATTATGGCGGTATTTATAAATAAATTTGGCACCCAAGACCAATACCCCAAAAGTATAAAATGAACCATAAACAAACCACTGATCGGCTGCCTTGTGGCGCATAAACTGGCTTAAAGGATCAAATAATTGGATCAATCCAGTAAGGTATTCCGAGTACCAATACAGGCAAACATAAAAACCAGTGAGCAAAATACCCGTTAAATAGCCCACTATACCCCGATTACTGAGGCTGCGGAACATAACGCCGTTGTTTTTGATGCCTGCGGGTAAGTGCGCATATTCGCTATAAGCATAGCCAGCCACACCCAAGGCCATGAGTACCAACGCAACGGATAACGTAATACCAGGACTAGCAAACGAATGCTTCGTAACCCAAGTAAATAAAATAATAAGCAGCCCAATACCACCTACGGCTATGGACAGTTTTTGCGAGGTGCGCATCAGTGGCGTTTGCACCAGCGCTAAAGAAGTATCAGTTGTAGCAGTATTCATGAGCGTTGTAGAAAACGGGTGACTAGATTAAGATTACGTTTTGATTTTATTGTTAAATTGCTATTATTCAATTGGTTATATTGTTGCACTAAGGCAGACTCGTATGCATCAAAAAACTCAGGGTCGAAATTGGCCAAGGACAAATGTTGCAGCACCACCTCTAATTTAGTTTTGCCCAATAGCCATTTTTCACATACTTCGTGGCGGTAACGGATGCCCATTAGGTTGAACCCGGTTACGGTTTTGCTATCCGTTTCGTAATTGATCCGAATGGCTTTTTTACCGTTGGCATGTTCCCAATACAGACTGGTAATACCTTCTGGTGTACGCGCAGGAACATCGCCATACACTTGGTATTCGATGTCCAAAAATTTAGCGGAATTGAACCATAACCTCGGGATATATTCGGTGGTTTGTCCACATATTGTACGTGCTACGGTTTGTCCCATCATCCTGCCTGTGTACCATATCGCCTCAATGGGGCGGCGACCGGGCTGCGGTTGGCGCAATTGTGCGCAATCACCAATGGCATACACATCGGGTACAGAGGTGCGCAAATGCTCATCTACCAATACGCCGCGTTGTATTTCAATACCACTATCCTTTAAAAAGTCGATATTAGGACTAACGCCCACCGTAAGCCCCACAAAACCGCAGGCTATTTTTTCATCTTTATTCGTAATTACAGCATTGGCACGGCCATCTGCATCGGTTTGAATTTCCTTGAGTTCCGTTTCCAAGCGCAGGTCAATGCCGTGCTCAATAATGTGCCGATTGATCATGGCACTTTCTTCGGCGGGCAGTACAATATCCCAAAAACTCTTTTCACGCACCAAAAAAGTCACCGGAATATGGCGTGAATGGAACATTTCGGCCATTTCGATGCCAATCAAGCCACCACCTACGATCACTGCGTGTTGCAGTCCGGGGCTATAGCGTTCCATGCCTTCCAAGTCTTGCAGATGGTACAAACCCTGTACACCTTTCGCATCCTGCCC
Source organism: Bacteroidota bacterium (assembly GCA_041160955.1). Taxonomy (GTDB): domain Bacteria; phylum Bacteroidota; class Bacteroidia; order Chitinophagales; family Saprospiraceae; genus M3007. The sequence continues at coordinate 5,237 of JBEAVK010000061.1, read as the reverse complement.
GGGCCAACCAAATTTATTGGATTTGGAACCCGTGGCAATCACCAAGGCATCGTAAGTTAAGGTATTGCCGTTGCTCAGTTGGAGCGACTTGCCGGCTGTATCAACGGATAATACTTTAGATTGTACCCTGTTGATTCGATTTTTTTCCCAAAACCAATCTTCGTACATTTCGGTATTCTCCTGTTTCAGGTGCCCCATATACACATACATGAGGGCGGTGCGGGAGAATGGTCGGAGGGTTTCTTCGGAGATCATAATGATCTCGTGTTCCGAGTTTTTTCGGATATGGCGAGCGGCGTTGGTGCCGGCAATTCCGTTGCCAATAATGACGATGCGCATAGTGTAAAGGCGGTTGTTATTCGTTAATGTTCCAAATGTACTCTTTATATTCGACCTTAGCATCAGTTTTGATTTTAACGGCTGCATATTTGTTTAAAAACGTCACAATATCCCCAAAATCAGAGGAATACCAATCGAAAATTTTTGAAATTTTAATATTGCTTTCGGTCAAGGTATTGGCCGATGAACGAATAAATTTCCGAGTTCGTTTGTCCAGCAAAGATTGCACGTTTTCGGCTGTAAATGCGCGATTGTGTAATGGTGGACAAGATTCTGCTGCACAATTGATCGCAAAATGGATACGCGCATCCTTGAATTGAGGGCGGAGTATTTCGTTTTCAATTTGGTTGAGCGAATATTTTTTGCCGTCTATTTCAATCCGCTTTATATCCCAAGTTTTCCCGCCATCTAAATTCGTAATTTTTTTAACGGGGTAATTATTGACGATTAATTGTACCGTAAATAAGTTGTAAGCATTGATCCAATAAGCCAAACGTTCGTTTTTAGACCATTCTTTTTGTGGTGCAATGGCTTGAAACTGCGCCACTACGGAATCTAAAATGGCGCGTTCGGCCTGCAATGCTTTATATTTTACGTCGCCGTTATTGGATACGTATTTTTGGAGCAATGAATCGTAAAGGGCGTAATTGGGTTGTGCAAATAACCAAATTGGGGCTAGAAGGGCGATGGTAATAAGGTGTCTCATGTTCTATTGTTGTATTCGAGTTGTGTTTTTTAGTAATTATCCAGCCGCTGTCCAAATTCCTGTTAGGGAATGTATGTTTATAGGGTTGAATGAAAAACTAGATCAATTCCCGTAGGGAATGTATGTTCTTTTATGCGTTTTTTACATAAAATCCCTAACGGGATTTGGACGCACGGGTCTAATCAGCCTATAAACATATATTCCCTAACGGGAATTATTTAGGGCAACTGGATAGTTACGTTTTTATGATTGGACAAAAATACCGCTCAATCATCACGAAAGTATCACAAAGTGATGTTTAAATATACAACGCCTCTTCCTGATAAAACGGCTTATACAACAGTTGCATACCTCCATATCGGCCAGTCACTTGGGTAATCGCAACGGTATGAATCGTATCATTGATATTTACAAAAAGGCTCATCCCTAAATCGGTCAAATCAAAACGCTCGTGAAATTCGATGACTTGCGCAGGCGTAGAACGCGGAGAGAGCAATTGACTGAAAAGCCGTTTTCTTGCTGCTTTTACCTGAGGGTTATACAACGTGGAAGACGACCAAATATGCGCCACGCCAAAAGGTAAATTTTGATATTGAAATACATGTTCGTCCCAAATCAACTGGTGTAATTGGTTGTTTTTTACATCAATAGCCACAAACGTAAACGGTTCCATTCCGATGGGATCAAAAGCATTCATAAATTTATGGATGTCCAAATACTGCAAAAAAGCACCAATCACAGTCCCTCTGCTCACGCGATAAGGCGGTTTGCTTTCGTGTTTTTCAAATGCGCCGTTCAGCATACAACAAATCCAATCCTGATGCAGCGCAAACCAAGTACCTCCACTTTGGGGATCGACTGGATAAACTGCAGTGGTATGACCAAGGTCGTAAGATTCGGGAGCAATCGCTGCTGCCCTTTGAAAATGCTCATCGCGGTTGTGGGTAATCGTTATTTGGCCATTGGAGTGTGGGATGAAGGTGAGGACGCACATATTTTAAGAATGTATTTGTTCTACAGTTTTATCTTTTTTTGCTTGGTGTGCAATGGTCGAATACGCAATACCAAAGCCAGGCACAATATCCACTTCGGGGAAATGGGCTTGAATACCAATTTTGATCAGCGCAAAATGGTGGATACTGTGCTCGATCAAATAGATTTCTTCCCGCTCAAAACTGGTCGGAATAGAGAAAGTATGATTGGCTCCAAATTCCGCTGCTAACGTAAATCGCATGGTTTTGTCTTCAATACTACCGATTTTCTGCTTACATCTTTCAATGATGCTCAAGGCGTAATCCCTATTTTGCTCCACCATGATATCGCGTTGGCGGGCATCATAATTGACCTGTCGGGTTTCCAGGGCATTCAGGAGGCATTCAAAAAATTCGATAACATGCCGCGTATGACCACCAATACTGCTACCATTGAACACTTCAAGTTTTTGGGCGTATTGTTCAGGTTGTAATTGCGCTATTTGCGCACTAAGTTGTGATAAAACTTCTAATGAAATGTTCATTTTTCGTGTTTGATGATATTGTATTTTAAATAATAATATTTGTCAAGTGCATTGTAAAATAAGTTATACGCTTACTAGGCTTCCTTATAAAAGGTGCAGCTCACCGCAATATTTGTAGAATGATAAGTTTCAGCATATTTGTAGCGGTTGAACGACCCAGTATGGGTCAAATGTTTATAGCAAAATCGCGGTTTCAATACGCGTGCGACCCTGTAGGGGTCGAAGGTCAAACAGCCACATTGCTCTATAAACATTTGACCCATTCTGGGTCGGTTACACCCTCAAAATATATAAAATTTATTTTACGCTTTATTAACTACACTATAAAATAAATTTGCTTACACCTTTAATTTTTCTACCATAAACCACAAGTAAGGAAACGATGAGGAAACAGTGTACGCAACGCTTTGTGTTCTAAAAAAACAAGCGAAGTGCCTACGCTATGTCTTTGTGAACTTTGTGCTCTTTTGTGGTGAATAAACCTGCTACATCTATAAAAACTTATTTTACAACGTAATTAAGTTACTCCTTTGTTTTAAGGGAATATTGAATATTACACATCGGTTCTGTAAGTTTTGTGCATAAAAATCGTACAACCTCATAATAAATCTATGAACAAAACCTAAAGACGCTTTTGGCCACTACTTCAACTCCGCACTACCAAAAAGCACCGAAAATTGCTTACACCAAACGAGTACAAATTTTTTACTATCGGTATCTGTACCAGATGGAATTGCCAAAGTGTAATTCCCATTATTTACTTTATCTGTCAACTCTGTAAAGGACGAAGCGGACTTGTCTTTAGAAAGATAGATATAAAGATCTGGGCCAGCATCGGTTTTGAAGTTTTCAAAAACGAGTGATTTGTTGCCAGTTTTATCTTGTATCAATTTGACATTGCCAGTAGTTGTATAAGAAGCACCAACGAATGTACCCTTCAGCAACACCGAATCGGTAGGGGACACAACATTGGGTTCATCCACATTAGCAATAGTGTCTTTTTTACAGGCTGAAAAAAGTAGCGCAAGGCTGAACGAAAAAATGAGTAGTTTTTGCATAAAATTTATTTTTGTTTGTGAATAATGGGCTAAGGTAATGCATTGATTTTGAATATTAACTACAAGTCATCGTATGAGTAAATATTCAAAATCAGCCGTTTCGATAAATCAACCCGTTATTCATTTAATAAGAGCAAATATCGTTTCTAATTATCACAAAATTATCACAAATTCCGAGTCCTGAATTTTTCCCAGATCAATGCCGGACTGGCAGCCACTCCTCCCTGCTTCAGGTTGATCTTGCTTATATCTCCAATCCGGTTCCAATGCCATAACAAATCGCGGTAAGTACGCAGCAATCCATGGCTATTGTCGTAGATATGTGCAGGATCGGCACTTACGCCATTGAGTTCCACAATACGGATGTTTTTACCCAACATAAGATCTTCCAAACTGGCCACACGAAGATCGAAACGACCGTACTGAAACCCCGCAATTTGTTTGGCGATATGGTCAAAAGAAACATTCAACTGTTTGTTAATCAAATGATTGGCTTTGATAAACTGTGTGCCTCGGCAATGGTTTCCGATACTTTCCAGTTCCATTTTTTGACCCATTGGAACCACCGTATTCCACAAATCGGCATATTTTTCGCGTAAGCGTTCGGCTTGAAACCGCGCCCTCGACTGCCCTGCAACCAATGCTTCCAAGGTGGAAGCGCCATCGCCCGTAACGCTTAAAAAACCTTTGATAGTGAGCGAGGAAACCACGCCAGTCGGTTCATTCGGCATACGACTGTACAATAGTGCCACTTCGGTAGCATAGTCCACATATTCTTGTACAATATAATCCCTGTCAGTAGCGGCATGGTATTGCTGGAGATCAGCAATGGATTCTATTTTGGCTACGCCGCTACCGCGTTCGCCCACATCGGGTTTGGCAATGACAGGGAATTTGAAAAACCTGACTTGTGGTGCCGGATCTAGATTTTTATCGATCAATACTGTAACGGGTTTATACTCGTCTGGAATAAGATCAAGGATTTCCTTTTTGCTTTCTCCATAAAAACCACCTTCGCTAAAAGTGGGATTAACGGCTGAAAAATAGACCCATTTACCCGTTTTGAGTACATTCCATAACCATACAAACAGCATAGGCGCATAGAGCAACATCCAAGGCCAATATTCATAATGGGTGAGTTTGATCCACCACAATGGGCGATTGGTTTCGGTATCCGTTGGGCGGGTATTTGTTGCGTTATTTAATTCAAGATCAATACTTTGCATGGTATTATTTATTTTGGTAACTGATCGAAAATGATAGTCCAGGGCTGGCTGCTATATTTTGGGTTACATGACCTACACCGCCGCCAATGGAGAGCCAAAGCGTAATTTTTGGGGTGGATTTATAACCTAATTTTAAACCGGGAGAGAGATAGGATTGGGCATTGAGGTACATACCTGTTGTTGTGCCTGATTCGTCGTTGAACGTACCACCGCTAAGGCTTTTCATATAATCGAGGCTAAGAATGGGTAATAATTTTTTCTGTTTACCTATGTATTTACCAATTTGCCAAGTAGCGAATACGCGGTTGCTGTACCCATTGTTGCGGAGTACATAACCGACCTCCGCACTGGTAAAAAACTTGGCGTGTCCCAAACCTGCAAGCAAAGAAGGG
>JBEAVK010000392.1:0-33982 GCA_041160955.1 Bacteroidota bacterium | reverse complement strand
GAGTAATAAAACCAAACCGCCTCAATCTATTTTTCCAGCAAGTATGATTGACCCATACATAGCCGACTGACATCATTTTATTCATTGGAACGACCCCTACTGCGTTAAATCGCAATAGGGGTTGCATTCGTTGTGTACGCTATTCTTGAAACATATTAGAATAGGCTCTCCCAATTAGTTATCGGGGTTTCCAACTTTTTCTAAGCGCAGGTCTTCTTCTATAATATTGCTCGCGCCATTATCTTCAAAAGAGACAATTGTGATTTTTGTGGGCTCTTTTGGATCGAGACGTCTTTCAATCAGGCGACAATTCAAATCTTTCCCATACACAGCATCCAGTTTTCCTTGTGATTTGAAATGAACTTCATCGGGCGATACATACTCAAATTCCTCAAGTCTGCCTAACCACCCTCCTAATGTATGTCCCCACCAAACTTGTTTGCCATCTTCTTCAACTAAAACCCAAACGAAAAACCCGCCGCCATGATCGTAATATTGGCCGTTAGTTACTTTGATTTGAAATTGTTGCGTAAAGTTAGGGGAACGATAATATTCAGATAACAGCGCTGTTGCCACTACTTCAGTTTTAGCAGGAATTTTAATGGGCCAATCCCATGTAAATGTTTCTTTTACGGTTTTTTCTACCGTAGCGGTCGCGGATACAGAAAACTCAAACTCTTGTGTCGTGCCCCCTTCGAATAATTTACCAAGACTAACTTTTGCACTATAAGACGATTTGTACTTGAACCCTAAACTTAAAGATGCAGAAACAGAATTAGTAACTTCTTTACTTTTAGTGAATTGCATCGATTGTTCAACACTCGAATCGTTAGTGTATGTTACGGTATCCATTGAAATAGCTCCTCCTTTTTGAGGATCCATATTTGTCAATTCGATACCCCCCATCTCATTAACTTCGAGTGTACAGTACTCGTCTATATAAGGCGTAATCGTCTTTGCATTTGGCCGGGATATTCTGACGGCCCTAATAATAGCGTCTTTCAAATCAACTACTTGCGGTATTGCACGCACACCGAGATCAATTACCTCGGGAGAATCTTCTGAATGAACTTCTTTTACAAATTTTTCCATTGTTACGTATTTTAAATAATTAGTTAATAAAATTTTATAGAATATGCGATTTAAATTGATTGAATTTTTATTGCCTCTTCATTTCTACTTTTACATCCAGTCCTTCCTGTAAGGATTTAAAAACATGACTCAATCTAATACCTTCAAATACTGCTTTTTGTTGATTACTATCTGAGTATGTAACAAAGGTCAATGAACCCAAAAACCTGTGCAATAGTTATTTCTAACTATGTACTCCTTAAATTATTGATTATCAATTATTTAAAAGGTGAAAATATTTTAAAAAAATAAACCGCCCAGTGCGAACACAAAGCGGCTGTTAGCATAAAAGTAATTTTGCACGATTGCTTCAGAAACTTCACATTTTCAACACATAAGTTCCTTGCGGCAAAGCATACACATCCAGTTGTATTTGGGGTAATTTTGATATTTTGCTGGAGGAGGAAACGGCAATGCAAGGAATTGCTTTAGGTTTAAATTAAATTTGTGCAGCATTTCTACTGCCCTTACCTGTTGCTCAAAACAAGTTTGGTGCTAAAATGGATACATGCTAAAATTAAAAACACGTATATTTGCATAAAAATAGAATTCATCATGGCAAAAGCGGCATCAGAATCCATTAACTGGATAGAAGGATTAATTGTTAAAACCTTTGGGTTAACAAGAGTCTATGAGGGCTTTCCCTTATTAGACAGTTGGTTAAGTGTCTCCAATGATTTAACACCAAAAGATATTGAAGAACTGGAATACCGCCGTCATCAATTAGTGCGTAAAGCCAGTGCATGGAATGAAGAAACCTTGAAAATGAAGTTTATTGCTTTCATTCTTGACTTAGTACGTTATGATTCAGACACCTTAGAAGGCGTGTTTGATGCCGAACTCAAAGCCACCGTCAAGGGGCAACGGCTTTCAGTTATTGCCGATTATGCACTTTGTCGAGCAACCTTAGATCTTGTCGAGCCGCCTTATTTCTATTTTCACGAATACAAGCCCCGCAAAAAATCTAAAGACCCTATCGCTCAGTTACTCTTAGCTATGTTGATAGCACAAGAGAAAAATGAGATTCAGCGACCTCTTTATGGTTGTGCTGTAATTGCCGAAAACTGGTATTTTATGGTTTTAGACGACAAAACCTACTCTGTCAGTAATGGCTATATTGCGGCTAATCCAGATGGTTTGCAATCTATCCTCCTCATTCTTCGCAAATTCAAACACATTTTGAATACTGAATTGGCAGTTTAGCACCCCTCAGTAGTTGCGGTGAAAAATAGAGAAAAACACCTACCTTTAAATTCAAATTTTAAAAAAAAATAAAAATGGCTTCCAGTGATTTCTCTTTTGCAAAACTAAAAAAACGCTTTGGTATTCGTCAAGAAAGCGTGTATCTGTTCGAGGGTTTAACCATTGCGCCAGTTGCACCCTCCACCCGCTTATTAGATGATTTGAAAGAAGCCGAACAAATGCCTTTGCTGACAGAAAAGGCAAAATCTGAGTATCTGATTGCGCCTTTGGTTAAAGATTTGAAGCGATGACATCCACATCTCAGTATTTTTTCGGGCTACGCTTTAAATATTGACACAGAGAATGAATTGAATGGTGCGCCCGATTTTCTTATTTCTAAAAGACCGCGTATTGTAGAAATAGAAGCTCCTGTGTTTTGTATCATGGAAACTAAAAACAAAACAGTCGAAGAGGATTACGCTCAATGCGCCGCAGAAATGTATGCTTCCAGCTTATTCAATGAACAAATGAATGAACCACTCACAACTATTTACGGCGCCGTCACCAATGGTTTTGATTGGGTATTTCTAAAATACGAGCATAAAAGCATTGAAATCGATATGAATCGCTACTATTTGGGCAATCTCCCGCAATTGCTCGGTGTCATTGACCATATCATTTTGTTATAAAAATTATGTCCAAGTACTTATACTAATTTAATACTTTAATTCGCATACATTTGCGACTTACAATTTTGGCATTACTTTCATACGGCCAAATTCCGTAGGAATAAGATTTAAATTAATATAATGGAAAAACAAAACGAATCAAAAGCCCCCGCGTATTGGGTGCCAACTGCTTATTTTGCTGAGGGTTTACCTTTTGTGGCCATTGCTGCCGCCTCCGCGCTCATGTTTAAAAATCTAGGTATTTCTGATACCCAAATTGCTTTTTGGACATCACTCATTCTGTTACCTTACACCTTAAAACCTTTGTGGGGGCCATTTTTGGAGATGTATAAAACCAAGAAATATTTTGTGGTGGCCACCCAATTGCTCACAGGCGTTTTGTTTGGTTTAGTGGCATTTTCACTGTCTTTACCCAATTTTTTCACCTATTCTATTGCATTGCTGGCGATGATCGCATTTAGCGGTGCTACACACGATATGGCCGTGGATGGTGTTTATTTGAATGCCCTTTCCCCCAAATTACAAGCAGCGTATATTGGTTGGCAAGGTGCTGCGTACAATATTGCAAAAGTATTATCGGGGGGGGCTTTGGTCTATATGGCGGGTCAATTAGAGGCCAGTATTGGGGTGGTAAGTGCTTGGATGTCGGTAATGGGTATTTATGGAGCAATTATGCTTTTGCTGGGTGTCTATCATATTAAGATGATGCCAGCGGGCGGTGCTGCCACTTCGATCAGTTCGTTGAATGAGGGTTTTGCTACCTTAAAAGACGTGGTGGTATCTTTTTTTAAGAAAAAAAATATTGTATATGGTATCCTTTTTATCATCTTGTACCGATTTGCGGAGGGGCAGGCGATCAAAATTACGCCGTTGTTTTTTAAAGCAGCACGAGAACAAGGCGGACTTGGCCTGACGACTTCCGAAATAGGTATCGTTTATGGTGTATTTGGCGCGTTGGCTTATCTTTTAGGCTCGCTTGTTGGTGGATATTATGTCTCGAACAAAGGCCTGACTAAAAAAACACTTTTGATTTTGTGTAGTTTTTTCAATCTCCCCTTTGTGGTGTATGCTCTTTTGGCATATTTTATGCCCACTAGTTTAACTACTATCGCAGCGGCAGTTGCTATTGAATATTTCGGGTATGGTTTTGGGTTTGTAGGGCTTATTTTGTTTATGATGCAGCAAATTGCACCCGGAAAATACAAAATGGCGCATTACGCATTTGCTTCGGGTATTATGAATTTGGGGGTAATGATACCCGCAATGCTCAGTGGTTATTTGAGTGATAAATTGGGGTATTGCAATTTCTTTATTTGGGTATTGGTGGCCACTATTCCTGCTTTTTTGATTACTTGGCTAGTTCCATTGCAAGAGGAAAATACGGAGCCGAATGCTGTGGAATAAAAAGGGGGGGCTTCTTTTAAACAATAGTAATTGAATTTTCTCCTATATAAAGACATTTTAATCATACTACTGGACATTTTTAAAACCCCAAAGAACAGATCACGTTTACGAAACTTTTTTTTAGTTTCGTAAACGTCATTTTCCTCCATTTCAAAAGTGTATTAAACGTGTTTTTTAAAAAAATGTCTAGTAGTATGCATTTTAATGCTATTTAAAACTATTTAGTAAATTTGTAGTTATTATTATGTATTCTTCGATGTTCTATCCTATGCAATATGTTACTCGGCTTGTATCTATTTTTTGGTTTTTTGTATCATTGACCGCTTCGCATTCAGTTCGGGCGCAAATTTTATACGTAAATGCTTTAAATCCTTCTAGCAGTTCTTTAATTGCTTTAGATCTCAGCGATTGTTCTTATTGTCCGGTTTTAACACCTGCAGAGTTTCCTGACCATGTTTTCCTGCCGGATCAACGATTTTTATATGGCAGCAGTTTGTATGATGCAAATATGAACTACTTAGGGTCTGCCCCGATTCCATCATCTGCATACTCTTATGCTAGTCTAAACGGATTGATTTATATTGGCGGAGGATCTCCTATTGCGCAATTGTCTGTATTTGACCCTGTCACCTCGCAAGTAACATTTTTGGGCAATTTTCCAGGTGCATTTCCGGCTTTTGGCGGGCATATTTATGTTTATAACAATGAACTCTATTCACTTGCTGAATCTGGAAATCAAATCTGGAAAATAAATATCGCTAATCCTGCTAGTTCTACACTTTGGGGTACGCTGCCAACTGCTTCTAACGGTTTCGGTACCTTGTTCGTTCGCGGAACGGCTTCCGCTAACAACTTAGTGTATATTACAGATGGTTCTGCAGGTGCCACTAATGTCCATCGTTACAATCCCGCAACAAATGAACTGGTGCTTTTGTGTAATAATTGGACTACTCCCCCAAATTTTAATCTGGAGCCAGGATACCCCAATTTATTCTTTATCGGTTTGTATGGATTGACGGTGTCTCCACCTGGCGTGACTTTGCCTTGTACATGTATTACAGACGCTGGATTTATGTCATTTTCGCCCCCTATAAAAGTTTGCATACCCGAACCAGTACAATTTTCTCCAGCAATAGCAACCAACTTACAACCAGATGATATTTTACAATATATCTTGTGTACGAACCCTGTTACACCGCTACAAACAATAGTCGCTTCGAGCAGTACACCTTCGTTTATCTATAATCCTAGTACTATGCAACTTGGAACAAACTATTATATTTTTAGTGTGGCAGGTAACAATGTCAACGGTGCAGCAAGTCAGCAAGATCCATGTTTTGATATTTCTAGTAATTATATTTCGGTTATTTGGGGTAATGCGCCACAAGTTGCTTTTTCTGTACCAAACATGAATTTCTGCCAAGGCGAGTGTATTGATTTGAATGTTAGCCTCACGGGTGTAGCGCCTTTCTCCTTGACATATAACACTGGTGCAGCCAATCAGGTAATAAATTTTACCAGCAATACAGGCATCCTAACACTCTGCCCCCCTGCAAATGTCCCCCTTGGTGCGTTTAATGTTCAGGCGGTTAGATTGGAGGATCAAACTTGTGTTTGTGACTAGTTTGAGTTTTGAGTTAGGTTTTTCATTCCATCCAATAAACATACATTCCCTACGAGAATTTGGGTGGCGGCGGTATAGTTACTAATTATGAATGCGTACTTACATGGTACAATGTGGTAGCACTCGCAACCGAGGGGTCGCCACTGTTATGAGGCGGATTAGGTGCATATTGAATAACCAATTGAACTTGCCGAGCCATTTCTGCTCCAGCTATCATTTCGGCGATGGCCAAAGCCTCATCTATTCCCGATGAAACTCCTCCGCCTGTGACCCTGTTTCGGTCAATCACATACCTTGGAAATCCAGATGCCACCCTGACTCCCGGGAATTGCGCTAATTGGTTCAATGTTATCCAGTGCGACGTACAAGTATAACCCTCCAGCAAGCCGGCTTTTGCCAACAGTAATGCGCCAACACAAACAGAGCAAACTAATGTTGCTTTGGGGGCACGAGATTCTAAGAGATGATAAAATTGATGGTATGCATCATCCTTATTTTCGAGCAAAAGGTCAAATCCTGCACCACCGCCACCAGGAACCATAATTATATCGAGATCTTCCAGAGCGTCCTCATAGCTAGTATCACAGATCCATTGCATCCCTTCGCTCGATTTGATCGGAGCATTTTTCTCAGGCCCAATTAGATAAAGCGATATTTCATTTTTTAAATAAACACTCATCCAATAGAATACTTGATAGGGGCCTGCCGCATCCAGCGAATTAAAACCCTCATAGAGTACAAAACCAATTGATTTGATTTTTTTCATAAATTTTATTTTTTTCAAGTGAATAAATGATGACTTGTTAGTTTTCTTAGAAAGCGACCAATAATAAGTTTGTCTGTATTGGAAGTGACAAAGGTGGGGTGTCTGTGAGGCCTGTGGTAGCGTATAAATACCTGTTTTAAAAAACAAGTATTTATACGGGGTTGAGACAAATGTAGGGTTGTTTGGCAAAAAGGACAACTTTTCAGCACCTTAATGCGCTCTAAGGTGAATAAGTGCCATTGTCTGATAATAGGAGTAGAGATTTTTATATTTCAATACGAGGCCATTTCCATGCATAACGAATAATTAGACAAAGCAGAATGACTTCTACTACTGCACCAAACACCATGTGTATCCAAACCACTCCTGCCAAATTAAACAATGTAAATGGAATATACACCGTGGCAATAATGATATTAGCCCAGCGATTTACCTTAGCCGGCAGGGCAACAGAAAGGAAAATCATCAGTATCGGAATTGTCACCGAGACGAGTGCTGCCAAAAGAAATCCTTGCGTAATATCAAATTTGAATACCCGCCCTGCCCGAAGATCTTCTATCATACTCGGCATATATAAGTGGAAATAATCAATATAGATGAGCGGAACAGGTCTAATGCAATCAAGGCCTGCTGCTCATCTTCTGTAAGAGTAATATATTTTGATATAAATTCAAATAGTATGTTTTGCATTTTTTATGTTGTTATGTTATTGCTTTCTGCTATGCTTTCCACCAATATGATACCGATATCAGTTTTTCTATTTAGTCGTTGTGGTGTAACAGTCATAAGTTGCTTTTGCGATATCTGCTATGATTTTTTCGTTTTTATCAAAATTTTCCTTTGATTCGCTAACAAAAACACTAATGATAAAGTATGCACCATTGGGTAAGAAAACGATACCTATATTGTTTACAGCCGCTGTAATGCCTGTTTCCTTATTTGTGCCTGACCAACCTGTCTTGTGCGCAACCACAGTTCCCTCGGGCAATTGTCCTTTTATTCGGTTTTTACCTGTTGTTGTTTCTTTATTTGTTTTCCAAAAAAAATCATAACTGTTTTTTGAAAGTAGGTTGTTTTTATTTTCATAAAATAATTTAAGGGTTTCACTTGCGGCTTTTGGTGTAGTCCAATTTTGAAACATATTTTCCCACTTCGCCTGCATGTCTTCTTCGTTGAAAGTAATTTGTATATCGTCTATGCCACTTTTTTTAATATACGCTTCAACCGTTTTCGGCGTACCAATAAGTCGTATTAAAACATCGCAAGCAGTGTTGTCACTGTGAGAAACAGAATATTGAATTAGTTTTTCAATACTAAAACGCCCACCATTAGGGTTTTCGTCTCTAAGCGGACTCCAAAAGTCTTCTGGCAAAAGGTCATCTTTACTTACCTCTATTTTTTGGTCTAATGCAAGGTTACCTTTGTCAATCTCCGACAAAACGGCTAGTGCAATATGAAATTTAAATACGCTTTGCATCGGGAACCGCCGATCTCCGTTGAACGAAAGTGTGTCTTGTCCATTATTTGCGATGATGGAAACGCCAATTACGGCGTTGTCGTCGGAAACGATTTGTTCAATTTTTTTTCGTAGCAAATCGGTCTTGTTGTAGGGAGCCTTGCAACTTGTTACAAGTAATAAATTTAGCGATGTCAAAATCGTAAGTGTCAATATTTTAAATAGTATGCTCATAGCATTGTACATAAGGTAACAATATGCGCACTTTTTGTAGTGCAACGTGCAAAGATCAAGCATTTATCTTACTTTTAAGTACTTGGACACAATAAATCATCATTTTGAACTTGGTCTTTTTCGCCTGTGCTGGTACAGTTTTCGGATCTGTAAACCTCTTGATGGCCATACCAACTGTGTATTGTATTTTCATTAAACCCGCTCCACTTAGATACTTGCTTCATGTTGTGCCGTTGAGGCAAGGTAAAAAGCAGCGGTATTATCGTCTGTAAAATTCTACGATTTACTGCGCCGATCTTAATTATTTCCCCGATATTTGCGGCAAGGGAATCTCGTGTTCCTGTCATTGCGTGTATGTCTTTGTTGTGTCGTAACTTCAAACATACACGCTTTTTTATGGTTCGTGAAAAAATCTGCCTTTGGCAAATTTTTTCACGAACCATTGTTATTAAAACACTCTTTTACGCGCTACAAAAAAGCTCCGTTTTTATCAAAATGGGACTTGCTTAATTCAGAACTCATGCTAGACTTATGTACAAGTATTTAATACTCCTTCTTGCATTACCTCTTTTTTTCTCCTGCAACACTAAACAGGAAAATATAGCAAAGAACAAAGATGCATCAAAAGATACCCTTGCCCCCTTGCAGGTAACCATTATTGCCAATCTACACGACAGCCTGCAACCCAAAACCATTGCACTGGAGGATATGCCCAAGCCCCTGACGGTCAAGGTTCCAAGCAAGGCCGGAGGTTTTTATTCCACCACTAACTCAAAGGGTGAAATAAAACAAATAAATCTGGAGCCGCCCGTAAATATACCCTTGCCTGTTTTGCAAAACGAAAAAAACGAACCCATTTTAGACCCCGAAGGAAAGCCGTTTATTATGGGCAATGGCGGCAAATCCAATTTTGCCAATTTTACAACAGACGACGGCCTGGCCTTGGATGCCATCGGTTGCTCGGTAATGGATAAAAATGGAAACCTTTGGTTCGGCACACAAGGCGGAGGGGTGAGTCGGTACGATGGGAAATCTTTTACGAATTTTACCACAGTTCAGGGGCTTGTAAATAATTCAGTTGTGAGCCTCATCGAGGATAAAACAGGAAATCTTTGGTTCGGCACTTATGGCGGAGGGGTGAGTTGGTACGATGGGAAATCTTTTACGAATTTTACGACAATTCAGGGGCTTGCCAATAATAATGTAATGAGCATCACCGAGGATAAAAATGGAAATCTTTGGTTCGGCACACAGGGCGGAGGGGTGAGTCGCTACGATGGCAAATCTTTTACGAATTTTACGACCGCTCAGGGGCTTGTGAGTAATGCTGTTTGGAGCATCACTGAGGATAAGGGCGGCAACCTATGGTTCGGCACACAGGGCGGTGGGCTTAGTCGGTATGATGGGAAAACCTTTACGAGTATTACCACCATTCAGGGGCTTGCCAATAATAATGTTTGGAGCATCACTGAAGATAAAAGTGGAAATCTTTGGTTCGGTACACAGGGCGGGGTTAATCGGTACGATGGGAAATCTTTTACGAGTTTTACCACCGCTCAGGGGCTTGCAAATAATACTATTTTTGGCATCACCGAGGATAAACACGGAAATCTCTGGTTCGGCACAAGGGGGGGAGGGCTTAGTCGGTACGACGGCAAGTCCTTTACGAGTTTTACGACCGCTCAGGGGCTTGCCAACAACACTGTTTATTGCATCACTGAGGATAAAAGCGGAAATCTATGGTTCGGCACACAGGGCGGAGGGCTTAGTCGGTACGATAGCAAGTCCTTTACAAGTTTTACGACCGCTCAGGGGCTCGCAAACAATACTGTTTTTAGCATTACCGAGGATAAAACCGGGAATTTCTGGTTCGGCACACAGAGTGGAGGGTTTAGTCGGTACGATGGGAAATCCTTTACACGTTTTACGACCGCTCAAGGGCTTGCAAACAATACTGTTTTTAGCATCACCGAAGATAAAACCGGAATGCTCTGGTTCGGCACTAATGGCGGAGGGGTGAGTCGCTACGATGGCAAATCTTTTACGAATTTTACCACCGCACAGGGGCTTGCAAATAATGGAATTTGGAGCATCGCCGAGGATAAAACCGGAAATCTCTGGTTCGGCACAAAGAACGGAGGGCTTAGTCGGTATGATGGGAAATCATTTACGCGTTTTACCACCGCTCAGGGGCTTGCAAACAATACTGTTATTTGCATCACCGAGGATAAAACCGGAAATCTCTGGTTTGGCACGGATGGTGGAGGGGTGAGTCGGTACGATGGTAAATCCTTTACGAATTTTACGACCGCTCAGGGGCTTGCAAACAATACTGTTTTTAGCATCACCGAGGATAAAACCGGAAATCTCTGGTTCGGCACGGATGAAGGGCTTAGCGTCATGGGTGTTGAGGTAGTTAGAAAGATTCCTGAAATAGCCGACAGTAAGGGTAGTTACGAGGGCATCGACAATACCCTAGATAAACTATTTAAGAGTTTTAAAACCACTGATGGTTTACCGGATAATTTTGTGACTAATGTGCTGCAATTACCTGATGGAAGAATGGCAATTGGAACCAACTTAGGCATCACCTTTTTTAATATTTCGGAGGATTTTACAAAACTAACCAATATAGAAATATACAACTCTAATACCGGTTATCCTGTAAAGGATGTGAATGTGGGACAACATTGTATGTTATTGGACAGTAAGGGCATTTTATGGGCGGGAACAGGTAGTGTAAAAACGGCATTGGTAAGGTTCGATTATACCGCAATGACAAAGAGTGTAGAGCCACCTACTTTGGTGATACAATCAGTTAAGGTAAAGAATGAAAATATTTGCTGGTATAATATTCAAACAAAAGGAATACAGAAAAATAGTCAGGATAGTTCAACCGCTTTATTGCAAGCATTTTTGGCTTATGGAAAATCATTGTCCAAAATGGAAAACGATTCGATGTTAAAACGCTTTGGCAATATTCAATTCGATAGCATTTCTTCCTTTTATCCTTTGCCACAAAATTTAGTGTTGCCTTACGAGCACAATCAGGTTTCTTTTGAATTTGCAGCCATTGAAACAGGAAAACCGTTTTTGGTAAAATATCAATATATGCTTGAAGGATATGATAGTGATTGGAGCCCGATTACTGACAGGAGTAATGCCAGTTTCGGTAACATCAATGAAGGAACCTATACCTTTAAAGTCAAAGGACAAGGTGCCAATGGCGTTTGGACTGAGCCGGTTACTTATACCTTTAAAGTATTGCCTCCATGGTACCGCAGTTGGTGGGCTTATTTGATATATGCGCTGTTTTTTTTAGGTGCCTTGCGCATTTTTAGTAAATGGCGGGAACGCCAACTGAAAGCAGAGAAAGAAAAATTGAGAAAGACCGTTGAACAGAGAACCGAAGAATTAACTTTGGAAAAGAAAAAATCAGATGACTTGCTTTTGAATATTCTTCCGGAAGAAGTAGCCAACGAACTAAAAGCCAAAGGCAGCACCGAAGCCAAACAGTTTGATGAAGTCAGTGTTATTTTTACTGATTTTGTCAATTTTACCGGCACTTCTGCTGCACTTAGCCCCCATGTATTGGTGGCAGAGTTGAATGAATGTTTCAGTGCTTTTGATGCGATTATGGAAAAATACGGCATCGAAAAAATAAAAACCATTGGCGATGCCTATATGGCCGTTTGTGGTTTACCCAAGCAAAATGAACTTCACGCCCAAAACGCGGTGCAAGCCGCCATCGAAATGAATGATTTTATGGCGCAACGAAAAAAGAATGAAAATACTTTTGACATTCGCATCGGAGTAAACAGCGGCGCGGTAGTAGCGGGTATCGTGGGCGTAAAAAAATTCCAATACGACATTTGGGGAGATACCGTGAATACTGCCAGTAGAATGGAAAGCAGCGGAGCAATAGGGAAAGTGAACATCAGCGGAACTACTTACGAACTGGTGAAAGACAAATTCAACTGCACCTACCGGGGGAAAATTTCGGCTAAAGGCAAGGGGGAAATTGATATGTATTTTGTGGAAGAGATCTTTGCGTTATAGTCGTAAATGGAATAAAATTAATTGATTATCATTGCCATAGTTCAAAATGATAATCAATTGTATCCAAGTACTTAACGTTCAAAATAAGGGTTAAAAAACGCACCAAACACCAATCGTTTCTTCGTCAATCGGTCGAATGCCTTAAAGAACCTTTCGTCAATCACTTTACTTGGGTAAGTCAGACAAAAGAAATTGTAGCCAGCATCTGTTTCTATGCTGGAATAGCCTAGTCTCCGTGCTTTTCGCCTGAATTTTTCTGGGTATTCTATATCTATGTTTATGTCTGCAAATACCTTATTGTCGCAATAGTCCAATTTTTTTTGATTACGATTGGTATAGAATAACTGGCAAACTAATGCAACATTAGTATCGCTCTCTAATTGCTGCAATACTTTTCCTCTCGTTTTGTATGCCAAATTTTGCAAGTTGATACCTCTTCTATTTTTATTAATCCAATACCGGCTGCCCCTGTTCATCTACCAAGTACATTTTTAGATTAGGGACTTTTGTAGTACTAGCCTTCTCATGCACATGTAGGATGAATAAATAGTAGTTGGCGTAGCCACATTGCTGCGATAACAGATTGGTCGCTATGAGATTAAATAGTAGAATTAAAATAGTTAGTGCTTTCATGCTCACCTTTAGTTTCAGTGTAAATTTTCGACGACCCTATCTTGCACCTCTCTTGAATACTTTCGGATTTTGTGTGATAAAATCATCGACACAAAATTAGGGGAAAAGGATTAAAAAGCCTTCATAATACGGCAAAAATAGAGTTATTGATTAAGCAATGGGAGCAGAGATGACGGGGCCGTGTGGAATTTTGCGTGAAGAAGGGGTGCCTTTGTGGGTTGGTAATTATACCGTGCGGAAGCTGCTAAATATATAACAAGCAGCCAGAAAATGGGAAACTTGGTGATTATACTACAAGTAAAATTACTTACTTCTTTGGTACAAAATAACCTTATAAATAGCAGGTATTATGATACTTTCGACACTGCCGGGCGAATACACAAATTGATCGCCTTCCTTTACTTTCAAGTCGGTTTCTTTGGATTGATAGGGTGTTTCTATCCTGATTTCACGACCAAGCGCCCTCAGTAATTCGTGGTGATAGGTTTCATCGCCATTGAGCCAACGTTCTTCTATCCATTCGCCCTGCACAAATCGACCCTCCGTCACTTTGCCGATATACGCCATTTGATTGCCCGACGTTTTTTGAAAGGTGGCTTTGAAATTCATACCCACAACCAAAAATTCAGACTCGGCTGTAAGTATAATCAGGCCAAAAGCAGGTTTTTTGAGGTCTTGAATCTTTAGCGTCACTTCATATCCGGCAATGCGCAATATTTCATCCTGATGGTTTGATGTGAGGTGTATGCCGCTCATTTTTCCCGTCCCTTGGTATTTCGTAATGATTGGCATTAACTCATTGAGTAAGCTATATGATGCACTGAATAAAACATCACCAACTGCATCTTCTATACCAAAAGGAGAAAAACAAATCGCATCAAATGCTGCAAAACCCACAAAAGCCCTCGCTGGATCCAGAGAGGATTCCGGCACTAGCAAAGGGTTATCCGACTGGCGGTAATACTGGGTGTATATTTCCTTATAATCAGGGAGGTAAATATCTGGGCATACCACATCAATGGCAGGGGCAGCCGCTTTGTACATATCCATTACGCGGGATACCGGGCCGCCATTGGGATACACGCCGGGTAGATCATCCGGCTTTTGCACAATCCATGCATTAACAAACATGGGCAGGTTATGCGCTTTTCTACCCGATGCTGCAATATGGTTGATGTATCGGGCATAATGCCATGCCATAAAAAACTCTTTTGATTGTGGATTATTGCCAAATACTTCCTTCCATGTTCCGGATATTTTAGAACCAGCACTTTCCCAAATCGATTTCACCTCTTCTTTGAGTATGTTCTTGTTCGACTTCAAGTAATCCATCAGCATTTTAGGTACCTGACTGTCATATTTTTGCAGCACTTCGCTTCGATAATCAATATCCTGAAAAATACCCACTTCATTTTCCGGCTGCACCATGATCACAGTTTGGTTGCGGTCTTGCGCTCCGATGCGCTTCATTAAAGCCGTGAAAGCACCTGCATCCGCATCCCGGGACGCATCAGAAAAGACCGATAGCGTTTCTATTTGGCGGCCATCGGCTGTTTGCACCCTTGGGAATCGTTTGGTATCCTGCTTCACCCAAAGCGGAACGTAGCTGGACTGGCCATTTTTCCAGCAACCAAACCAGATTATGACCAATTTGAGGTTGTTCTTTTCCGCATTTTCAATCAGGTAGTCAATCAGTTGATAGTCAAATTTTCCTTCCTCCGGTTCAAATTGATCCCATGATACAGATGCCAATACCGTGTTCAGGTTAAGGCTTTTCAATTTTGGCCAAATGTGCTGCATATACCCGATGGATGACGCGGATGAGTTGTGTAATTCTCCGGCAATCATCAGGTATGGTTGGTCATTTACCCATAATTGATTGTTTTTGAGATAAGGTAATTTGCTTTGGGCAAATGCAACGCACCAAAACATTGCAAACAAGAGGATCAAATAGTATTTTTTCACTGTGTTATTATTTTCACGTTCAATTATTTAGGAAAGGATTCTTTGAGTTGCGTTAATGCATCCATCACCTGCGCATCACTAAGATATAATGTTCCTATCTTATTGTTATGGACTTGCTCAATAGCCAGGATAATGGGCCCAATATTAATATCATAAGTATCCCAATTGGGGGATTGGGTAATTCCCTCGGGTAAATTATTCATCCGCACATTGTCGGGCAAACCGAGATACTCATGGTAATAGCCCATTTTTACAAACTCGCGCAGGGCAGTGATCGACTTACTATAGGTGAAGGGGAGTGCCAATGCCGCACCATACGCAGCGGGTGAAATCTGAACCACACTTCCAGAAGTTCCCCTCACTGAACCGCCTTGGTTGCTGATATACATGCCCCAATTGAGAAATCCTTTCTCACGTGCCTCCTTTATGGTGGAACAAGCGGTTAAGCCCATCAATGGACGGCTGAAAGCGTTTTGTGAGGTGGAAGCATCATTTTGGAATGCTGCAATTGAATTTGTCTTGTAAGGTTCAATTGCTCCCGTCCAAAGTTGAAGCCAGTTGTAGGTGAACCCTGCACCAAACCAACTTGGATAGAAGTCACTTTTCTTTTCTCGGATAATTGTTTCGAAGATAGATGCGGGTAAATCTCCAGATGCCACTGCTTCCAGATAAACTAATTCCGTCTCCTCGGAAAATGCCAATGCCCAGCGGTAATTGTTCATTACTCCGTTCAAGCCATTGAACCCCATGGCAATCTTGTCATCCGCTGCCAAAGCCGCTGACCAATCCGGTCTGGCGAGCAAGGTTTCTGCCATAGAGACAATTGCTGCATCATTGCTGTAATACTGCTTTGCTACCCGAATACCAGCAGCACAAATAGCCCAGTCGATGGTGCTCACATCTGCCCAATAGTAAGTACCGTCCTTTTTAAAATAATGATGTGGAAAACCATGCCAGCCACCAGAACCATCGAACCAATTCTGATCTAACTGCCATTTGAGCATGGCTTTTACCCGACTTTTGGCCTCTTCAGCACTGATATAACCATCTTCAGCCGCAATAGTGAAAATGGGATATGCATATCCGATGCCGGACAGCGACACCTTGCCCGCGTCTGTGTGCGACTCCATCACCACGCCTTTGTCTCCGGGTAAAGCCACATAATTCCAATCGAAAAAATTAAAAGATGACCGCTTGAGCCAACCCAAAAACGCAGCATCATCTGCTGGAGGTGAATAGGGGCGGGCATCATTTGTTTTTAGATAAATATCATCCAGTCCGAATTGTGTGGAGTCTTGCAATCCGTTTGTGGAAGAAAAGAATATAATCTCTTTGGCAAGCGTGCTTTCAAAGTTCAACGAATAGGTTTTGATTTTCATCGCTTCCAACGGAAAAACCTGCTCTGCCAAAACGTTCCCCGATACGTCCAAAACCCTTACGGTCAAGGAATTATCCATGTGTCCATAAGCATTAAAACTCAAACCGGTGACCCTTTCAGCGATTTGCCTAGGCAAGGGATCGTCATCAAAGAGTGTTTTGTAGAGTGCCAGTCGGACACCAAAATTCCCCGCACCCGCTTCGGATACACATTTCAGGTACGGATTGTTGTTTTGATGCTGCCGATAAAAGATACCTCGTGCATCTGCTGTCCAGTAAGGACGAATCTCGGAATTGAATTCCGTCGAGAATTCTTTCCCCTGATCCGCATTGTAAATCGGTATGCCGATGTTGAAAGTGCTGGAGTCCACCTCGGATATAAACCCAACGGAGGGTTCGTTTATATCGGGGGGTATCAGATCATCAGATGCACAAGCACCTACGGAGATGAAAAGTACAAGTGCCACGAATTCCACTATGCTAAAAGATTTTTTCATAACTAATATCCTGGGTTTTGTGTCCAATTTGTTTTGTTCATTTCTTCCTCGGGAATTGGGAAGAGATAATGGCTGAGTGGATAGGAGCGTTGCTGCTGGATAAAGTAACGATACGTTTTAGTCCCTGTATTCACGTCTTTTATTACATTAAGTCCTACTGCATCTCTGGCAAAATCACGCTCGGCATCCAGCCACCTGCGGGCATCGTACCACCTATTGCCTTCAAAAGCCAATTCAATTTTTCGTTCATGCTTGATCTTATCGAGCAGGCCGGAACCTGTTTGCGCGCTTTCTATGGGAGGCATATTCACATCAGGTCGTGCTCTTACCATGTTCACATACTGCGCGGCCAATCCGGTATTGCCAAGGTGGTATTGTGCCTCTGCGTACGTTAGGTAAAACTCCGCTAATCTCATATAGATATATGGTGTGGTACTTGCAACGCCCGCACCTGGTTTCCAGGAAAGGTTCAGGCCTTTCCTGATGGTATGGTCAATTAATGCGCCATTCCACCAAAACTGAACACTTTCGCATCGGCTGTCTGTTCCACATTCCCAAAATTCAACCGCCCGATCATTAAGGATGGCGCCGTCGTAAAAAATGGAATAGGCTAATCGAGGATCGCGATTTTTGTAAGGATCAGCCGGATCATAGTCGGTTGCATTAGCATTGAGCAGAGGGGTCAGGTTGTTTTCATCTCCTGTATAACCGATAACCGGAATCTCGCCGCTTAATGTCTCAAATTCATCCACAAGGTTCATTAATGGATTGTCCTGAGACCAACCGGCATTGCCATTCGGAAGCCTCCATTCTTCAATGAAATGGCCACCAGATGGCGTATAATATCCGAGTTGAAAATTGACTCTTGGGCCTTGAATCTCAGCAAATTGTTTGGAAAAAATAATTTCGGGATCTTGTACATTTAAAAACATGCCTTGAAAATCTGAAGAAAGTGTATATTCGCCTAAATTGAACAAATCTTCACAGGCCGTTGCCACTTTCTGCCAATCTTCCATGCTACTCGTTTTAAAAAGTGGGCTTGCTCCATACAACAGCGCTCTCGCTTTGAGTGCCAGTGCCGCACCTTTTGTTGCCTTACCAAAATCACCACCAGCATGTTTTGTCGGCAGATCATTGGCCGCCTGAGATAATTCCGCATCAATAAATGCTACAATTTCTGCAACAGGTGTTCTATCCATAATCTGCTCTGCTTCTTCTACGGTAACAGTACTCGTAAGCAAAGGCACAGCGCCATATCGCGAGAATAATTCAGTATAAAACCATGCTCTTAGAAAGCGCACTTCCGCTATCAATTGAGCTGTTCTTTTGGGATCACCCAGATCGGGATTTGTCCGTTCCAGAAAAAGGTTGAGGTTTCGGATGGCGGAATAGGCCTGCATCCAAAATCCCCCAAAGAGGTGCATATTAGTGGGCGTTACTTCACCCTGGGTGTATTGGTTCAACAACCTTGGCCCCTGGTGAATATCATAAGATTCATCTGTTATCGCAGTCGTACGCAATCCACCAGCCCACTGTACATAACCATGCGGCAACTCATCGTACCGAGAATTTACATACAATTCTAGCAGTGCGGGATCGCTCCAAACGGCTGCATCAGACACCGAGTCAAGTGGCTCCAGGTCTAAAATATCGTTACAAGACGAAGTAATTAATGTCAATATAAGCAGAAAAGTATATTTATTTTTCATCGTGCCAGTATTTATAGTGTAATGGATAAGCCTGTGGAGAACACTCTTTGCTGAGGATAGTACCATCCCGTATCTGAGCGGCTTTCCGGATCGTAAAGCCCTACTGAATTATAAATGAATCCTAAGTTGAATCCACTGGCAAAGACCCGCAGGTTAGTGATTTTGAATTGATTCGTCAGTTTTTTGGGTAGTGTATAAGCCAATTCGACATTCTTGATTCGTAAAAAACGATTATTTTTCACCCAGATCGTGGATACGTTTTGTATGGTGCTGCTGGACATATCCCAAGCAGCCGGGCTTGCTGCATTGGGGGTTGTCTCTTCCGAAATCCATCGATTCTCAAAGTACCAGGAATCTTGGTTCACATCCCATGGACGATAAATTGTACTTGCTCCTGCCTGACCCTGAAAAAAGGCGTTGAATTCAAAACCTCTCCAGCTTGCACCCAACGAAAAACCATATACGACTCTGGGCGTAGGGCCAAAGGGTAGCAAAATTCGATCATCAGCATCCAAACGCCCATCATTGTTTACATCTTCAATGCGGACATCTCCTGGTTTGGCATCAGGAAAGTGCGGTGCGCTGCTGATTTGTTCCTGATTTTGATAGAGGCCGTTTGCTTGGTAAACCAGCAGATAATCAATTGGGCTACCCTCCCTTTTTTGATATTCCGGCACAAAAGGGGATTCATCAATAAATACGATTTTATTTTTCGCATAAGTGAATTGGCCACCTATGCGGTATTGCAACTCCTTGAAAATTTTTCGCCTGTGTAATGCCGCAATTTCAATACCCTTGTTGGTTGTTTTTCCGATATTCTCATCCGGCAGGTCGATGCCTGTATAAAGTGGAACCGACGCATTTCTTCGGGCGAGAATATTTGAACGCTGCTCATAAAATGCATCTACCGTTAAATTAAGCAGTCCGTTGGAAAGAGATGCATCCATACCAATATTCGTCTTTTGGGATGTTTCCCAAGTAATATCAGGATTCGGCGTTCTTCCGGGTGTTAGGCCAACGCTCAGCACAGGGTCTTGCCCCATTGCGGCAGCCGGTACCACGTTATATGTTTGAAGATATTGGAAATTATTAACCCTGTCATTGCCCAATTTGCCCCAAGAACCGCGCAGTTTGAGTGCGTCGATCAGGTCGTTGTTCCAAAATGCCTCTTCTGAAATCCGCCATCCGGCAGAGACACCCGGGAATACCCCAAATCGTTTGGATGCGTTGAAATTTTGGGAGCCATCTTTTCTAAGTGTGAATTCAAGCAGGTATCGATCACTATAGGAGTAGTTGAGTCTGCCAAAATAATTGACGCGTGCTGATTGCCAGCCGCGACCGTCATTGGTTAGATTGGTCTGAGCACCAGTGAATAAATACGGCAAATCCTGTGTAATCAGGTTCATCCTGGAAGCTGCTGTATATTCTCCTTCGACTTGATTTTGTTCATAAGCGATAAATCCGCCAACGGTATGCTTCCCAAAATTACGTGCGTAATTCATTCTGGCATGAAACGTTTTACTTAGCTCCTGATCGGCCTGTTGGAACAACTGAACGTTGCCTGTGGTGGCACGAAGGTTCTCATATTCTTTGTTGCTGTTTAGGAAAAAAATGTCATAAGGTTTTTGAAGTACCTTTCTATCTTGATGGAGTATATCAATGGCGGCGAATCCGTTTAAGGATAATCCTTTGATCCACCTGTCGAGCGAAAGTGTCGTGTTCAATTTATTATTGTACACCTGTCTATTTATGGCTGTTCCTCCGTTTTGGCCATTAATTCCCGGAAGTATATTGCCTTTACTGGTATTTCTGAGCAGCCCATTATCATAATAAGGTGCTTCAAAAGGAGCCATGTTGTAAATCCCTCTTATTAATCCTTCCACACCACCAGAACCTTCCGTATCCTCAAACCTTCCGGCCAGATCCAAACCAATATTCAGATAAGGCGTTACATTCACGTCAATATTCGATCGAATATTATTCTGGCGAAAACCAAATTGCGCACCCTTAAAGTTGGCATCCTGATAAAGATGTTGCCCGGAGATATAGTATTTGAAACTGGATGAACCGCCAGAGAGGCTTAAATTATGCTGTGACTGTGGCGTCCATTTATCCATCGCTTCGGACCACCAGTCCGTATTAGCCCAAACATTTGAATCGTTTTCCCCGTCGTTATAATCTCTGATGACGTTCTGGTAAATCTGCGGCCTGTTGTTTCTCAAATTCTGTTCGTCCAGCCAAGTGAGATATTGTGTAGCATTCATCAGCGTTTGCCGCTTGGCGGGCTGCGTAAAACCCACTGAGTTGCTGTAGTTGAAGGTAGGCTTACCCTCTGATCCCCGCTTGGTCGTAACCAGGATAACGCCATTGGCTGCTTGTGCGCCGTAAATGGCCGCCGAGGCATCCTTTAGAATGGAAATACTCTCAATATCCTCTGGATTTAACCTTTCAAAAGTGCCCCTGTTCGCAACGCCGTCGATCACAAAAAGGGGAGAAGCATCACCTGTGGTTGCCTTCCCTCTGATCAATATCTCCATACTCTCCCGACCTGGCTCACCACCTCTTGCGTTGACGATTAGCCCGGGTACCCTGCCTGTAAGACTATTCGCAACATTGGGTGCTTTGGTTTGGGTAATTTCCTTGCTTTCAATTTTTACGACGGAACCTGTTATGGATACTTTTCGCTGCTCGCCATAACCAACCACGACCACTTCTTCAAGCGATTTAATGTTTGGTTGCAGCACTACATTGATGAACGGTTTATTCCGGGATACTGCAACTTCGAGCGTGATATACCCCGTGTAACTTAAAACGAGCAGGTGTTCTCCTTCGGGGACTTCGAGATTAAAACTACCATTCAGATCAGTGACGGCACCTATATACGTCCCTTTGAGAACAATCGTTACGCCAGTAAGGCCCTCACCATTTTCATCCGTAATTTTTCCCTGAGTAGTATAATTTTTCTTTTCTTCTTCTTCGGTTTTTTCGGGTAATGACGGATTTTTCAATACATTAATCGTACGGTTGATCCATTTGAAGTTTAAGTTTTCTGCTTTTGAAACAGCAGTAAGTGCTTGATAAATATTAGACTCCTGAGGACTAATCCATACGACGGCATCCAACGCATTCCCCAAGTCGCCCTTGTGATAAGAAAACGTAAAATCTGAATGCTTCTCAATGAGCTTAAAAATGTCTTCTATTTTGAGATTTCCAGTTGACCCAAGATAAATATTTTTTAAACTTGGAGGAATGCCATTTTGACCATTTAAGGCATAAGCCGTTAGTATTGGGAAAAGGAATAGTATGATCAGACGAGTCGTTCGCTGACCTGATTGCAATATTGCCATTTTAAGCGTCTTTTCTATTTGAAAAAAATATGGTCTATCAGAACGTAATCATCAGAGCGTCATTCTTGATGACATACTTAAAGTTCCGAAGGATCCGCATGTTTAAGAGCACGTTCTCCAAACTTTCGTTCTTGAAGTTTCCGGTGTACGACCAATCGTCAGATTTTGATTTGTTCGATACCGTAATGTTAATACCGTACCACGCATGGAGTTTTTCTATAACTTCATCCAGCGTAGCATCTTTGAATCTCAGGTAGCCATCTTTCCATCCTGTTATATATTCAATATCGAAAGTGGTGGACGTGAAGGTATTTTGATCCGTATCGAATATAGCCATTTGTCCTGGAGATAAGTCCAGCGAGTGACCAGATTGCCCTGCTGTAAGTTTTACTTTTCCTTCAACCAGAGCTACCTCTGGTGATTTAAGATTGGCATTCACGTTGAATGTGGTTCCGAGTACCTTCACTTCAAATGCCTTAGCCAAAACCCTGAAAGGTCTGTTCTCATCTTTCATCACCTCAAAGAATGCCTCGCCTTGCAGTTTCACTACCCGAGCATCTGCACCAAATGTTTTTGGGTATTCTATCGAACTTGCTGCGTTCAAAAAAACAATAGATCCATCCGGTAAAATGTGTTTAGATCTTTCTCCTGCGGGATTACTTTTTTGAATAAGGTCGGATACAGCATAAATGGGTTCTTGCTGTTGTTTTGCTACGGAATTGAAGTACCACAATCCAGCAATACCCAAAGCCACAATAAGTATAGCCGCTGTTGCCGCCACCCTGTACCGAGCATTCAGGTATATTCGATATTTGTGTTTAGGCTTTGTTTCAAGTCGTATTTTTTCCAGAATACGCTCTTTTGCAACCGAATCTGCTTGGAATTCTTTAAAATTTAAAGACTGAATGATTGTTCTGGACTGATGCACCAAATCAATTTTGGGCTGATTCGCCTCCATCCATGATGTCCAATGGGACTCTAATTCAGGCGTTGGATTTTTAACCCAGTTCCGGAACGACTCATCCGCCAGAAAATCTTCGATATTATTAAATGTATTATCCAATTCGATTCAATTTTAACTTTTATTGCGCCAATTTTTTTACACAAATACTACTTGACCGCACATCGCATTCAGTTTGGGTATTTGCCCAAAGCAGCCGGTGGGAAACGGTCAGACCAAACTACTGGACATTTTCTAATTTGTACGAAATATCTGCTTTGTTTTTCGCAAAAATAAAAATGTCCAGTAGTGTGTGGTCATATTTTTCAAGAATTATTGGTCAAAGATAAGGAACGCTCTCGACCTATTCGTGAAACGTGAGTAACTTTAAAGGTCTTTTTCCTTTAGGGAAATCTCATCAATCCAAACTACCAGTTCTGCACCTGTGAAGGACGAAAAATGCTTAAAGAAAGGCCCTGCATTGTTAGCAACGCCATCCGAATAACCAACATCCGTAAAGGTGGATAGATCGGCCACTGTAAATTCATAGCTGAACTTTTTCCAGCTGGTCGTTACGCTGGGGTCTTCAATGGCAGGGTCTCCTGTCCAAAGCGGGGTGTACCAGCCTTCTTTGGGATCATCATTCTTAACATTTAAGACACTGACCTCGGAAAGGGTAAAGGCTTGATTCGCCTTCATGTAGAAACTGAAAATATAGGTTTTATTTGACTTTAGCGAAGCTAGAAACTCTTTTCCATTTTCATGTGGACGCAGTTGCAATTCACCGTAAGCCGAAGTCGCAGTCAGTTTTAGGGAGTTTGAAGTTCCATTGGCACCAGTGGAAAGATCGAGCAACTTACTCACCGTTCCATCATTTGGCGTCCACAGATACCATTTATCGATGGGAACCAGGTTAGCCCTCGGCTCAAATCCATAGACAGCCCTGTCCAGTATTTCAACCGGACCTACCTGAAGCATCACTTCATCCGTATCAGTTGCTCCATCCGAAGAACGGGTAACAGTTAGCGTAATGGTCACTTGGCCTACAGCATCGGGCCAGGAAACAGTGGCATCTTTGGTGGTTTTAGTCTGGGTTCCATCTGAAAAACTCCATTCCCATTTGTCCGGCGTCCCATTACTGCCATCCGTCAATGTGATGGATTGTCCGGCTTTGATCCTTCTGCCATCAATAGCATTAAGGTCTGTGGTGAAATTGATCCCCGAAACATCAATTTTGGCTTTCAGGGTGTCTAGTGGTTTAGGGTCATCTTTTTTGCAATTGGACAGTATCAGGAGACTGAATACTGTGAGTAAAAGTGGTAAAAACTTAACAGTCATCTTTGTAAATTTTATTATTTTAAAAGTGTCCGAATCCGCAAATGTTTTTGTAATTATTTGAAAACCAATTTATTGAAAGGAAAAAAACACTTTTTTTACAACAAATTGATGTACAGCAAACCACAAAAAAAACCTTCATAGATTACGGTAAATGATTCCATCTGCCTACATAGGGCAGCAACCTTTAAAATGACATCACTTTTTGTAAACTTTTTTTTGACTGGTTGCTACAGGTTGCTAAGTCTATCTCCACACCGCAAGCAACAAGAAAAAGAGGATAATCCGCTTCGCTAAGGTATTGATGGCTTTGTACAAAAGATTTCTAGCCGATTTTATGTTGATAAAGCCTTGGATCGCCCGAATTTCCTCATAGGATAAATTTTCGTAGTAGAACAGGTAAATAATTTCGCGGTAATTTTCGGGCAACTCGTTGAGTGCCTTTTGTAATCTCAAATGCTTTTCCCGTTCTTCCTCATCGTTGATGATGAGTTCATCAGTGCCGGCAATAATTTGAAATAAATCCTCTGAATCAAGCGTCTTAAACCTACTTTGTTTGGCCCGAAACCGAATAATCTTTCTTCTAAAGGCACTATACAAATAGGGCAGGATTTTATCGGTTGGTGAGAGGTACGCGCACCTTAATTTTAGTTCAATAAAAAGATCTTGTAATGTATCTTCTACCAGCGATTGGTCTTGGGTGAATTGGCAGCCATAATTGTATAATTTATCGAAGTATTTCTGATAGATATAATCGAAAGCCGAATCACTGCCAGAACGGAAAAGATTCCAGATTTCACCATCTGATAGTTCTTGTTCATCAATCCGAATTTCTTTCATTTAGATACTGTTTTATACCTCATGCCGCCAAGTTTTCAGTATGATTAAACAATTGGAAATTAAGAGTGAGTGTTGAATTAAGTTGTTTTTTGAGCGACACTGAGTCTTGTTTTTGGAGGAACTGAACAATAGCGTTTTTAAAAGAGTACCGTTGAATTTTGTCTCACATGCCCAAGTTCCAATCAAACTACCCTCAATTAAATTTTCTCTAATAGTAGAGGTCGCAATGTATGTGAATACCAAATTACTCACCAAATATTTTGAAATATTTTTTAAAAATATTTTTAAAAGGCTTTAAAGATCGTTTTTGGATACTTGATTTATTGCATTAAATTATCATGTTTTTTATTATTGCACATTATCTTCCTATATTTACAAAGGGGCTACCCCCTGAAAAAAGGTTGTCGCAAAAAGCAAATACTAAATAATTTTTAGCCTGCAAACATACAGGATGTATTTATATTTACAAACGATCAAGGTTTTCTAATTTCTAATCCCTCCTATAAAATTTTATCACCTACATTTGCCAGATGTTCACTTGGTCTAGCCTTTCCGCCAAAATCGCCCAACGCGCCTCGCTGTGGTGCAACGATGCCTTTTTTGCCCTGGGCTGGCGGCAAATGCGCTCGGTGTTGGCTGCGCCGGGGCAACGGATTTTGGTTTATCACGGTTTGGATCAACGGGGCGAAACTGCCCTGAACGGTCGTTTTCTTTCCGCCGCCCGCTTTGAGGAACAGGTGCGTTTTTTGTCGGAAAACGCGCACATTGTTGCTTTATCCGATTATTTTTCCGGGAATTTTCATCAAAACCAGTTTACCGTGGCCATTACCTTCGACGATGGTCAGCGGAACAACCGGCAGTATGCGGTGCCTGTTTTGGATAAATACGCGGCTGCCGCTACCTTTTTCCTGACCTCCGCCGCCGGGCGTGATGCCGAATGGCTTTGGATGGATTTTTTGGACGTGGCCACTCGGCTGGCACCGGCAACGATTGAAATTGGTGGTCGGCGGTTTACCAAAAAAACGTGGCGGCATACTCGGTATTTCGCGGATGAAAATGGTCGTAAATTGGTGGATTGGGCACGGTATTCGCCCTGGTCGTTTGTGCAGGCGATGGAAACGGCTTTGCTCAACGCTGGCGCTTGGAACAAAGCCGAACACTGGACGACGTATTGGGAATTGCTGACCTCCGCCGAAATCCGGGAAATGGCCGCCAATCCGCGGGTGACCATTGGCGCGCACGGGCATACCCACCAGGATTTGGCGTACCTTTCACCCGAAGAAGCCCGCCTCGAATTGAAATATTGCAAAGATTTTTTGGAAAAAACCACCGGGCAACCCGTGCCGGCACTCGCTTATCCGTTTGGCACGTACACGCGGCAATTGGTAGAAATGGCCGCTCAAATGGGTTTTTCTCAACAATTGGCGCTCGATTTTTTATTTCCCGAAGACCATACCGATCATCGTTTGCGCGAGCGAATGTGTATGAATCCCTTTATTTCCGACGGAAACCAGTGGTTGGCCATTAAAAAAGGACAATACTAAACTGTTATATGGAAGCGTATACTTTTAAACGAATTGAACCGGCCAACTTACCCGATCTCGTTTTTTTGGTCAAAAAAGTGGCTCAAAAACGGCTGACAACGGCGTATTACAAAAAAAAATACACCACACCGTGGGCGGGAGGTCAATTTCACGGCTGGTTGGCCTACGACGCGAACAGCGGAAAAGTGGTGTCGGTGGCGGCTGCTTTGCCCCTCCGCGCCGAGTTGCCCGATGGCCGCCAGGTACCCCTGACGCAAATGATTGAAACGTTTACCCTACCCGAACACCGGGGGCGCGGGCTGATGACGGTTATGGTCAAAAAAATCCTGGAGGAGCACCAAAACAACGGGACTCGGTTGTTTTTTGGGCTTTTGAACCAAAATAATGTCCATGGTTTTGTCAAAAAACTGGGATTTACACACACTGGTACTATGGTTTTTTTTAAAATAAATATTCATACGTTCCCGTTGGAGGCTTTGTGTCGGCGGTGCCGGGTGCCGGGTTTGTTTCGGTGGTGGGCCAAACGCGTTGTTGGCCCCTTTGTTGCTCCCGCCGATGCGTCGCCGTTGCAAAATTCCGTGGTGCAGGAAGGCAACGCGGGTATCTTGCACGATGCGGCGTTTTTCAAATATAAATCTTTTACGTTCAATGGGTTATATCGTTTTTCGGGAATTGATTCATGGCTCAAATTGGAATCGGGTTTATTGGTGGGCGACGTAAATTTGCCCCTTCTCTGCCCCGATGCACAATTGGATGAATGGCTGTTGACGCTCCAAAAAATAGCCCGGCGGGCGGGTGTACGGCAAATTGTTTTCCAAACGCACCCAGAGTCGCGCTTGGGTCAAATGTTGTCGGCGCGATTGGATCCGCATCCGTCCTGGTCGGTTTGTTGTTTGGCGGCGGACGATGAAATGCGGCCTTTTTTGGAAAAAATGCGGTTTGGTTACGGCGACTTTGAAACGTTTTAGGTGTGCTCTTACAATTCCAACAATATTTTCGCCCGCTCCACGGCCATGTCGGGTGTGACGCGGGTAAGGCAGCGGTGATCGCCCCAAATACAATCCGTGCGGTGACAATTGCCGCAGGGCAGGTCATCGGAGGTAAAAGCAAAGGCTTTTTCCCCGAGCGGTCGGCCCCAATAACTGGGCGAAGCACCCAAAAAGGCGATAGTAGGCACCTGATTTACCCAACCAGCGTGCAACAAAGCCCCATCGTCGGAGAGGGCCAGATCCATGCGCCGAACAATATTAAACACTTCTTGGGTGGAGGTTTCGCCAATTAAATCGAGGCAATGATCGCCCAGTTCCCGCGCCAATGTTCGGGTTCTTTGCCGCAGTGTCGGGTAACCTACTAACACAAATTTGGCCGTTGGTTGCACCGACTTGATCCACAATTGCGCAAAGGCCAGGTATTGCGTTTCGCCCCATTGCCGGGACGCAAATGCGCCGCAGGGATTGAGCAGCACCAGCGGGTCGCGGCCATTCCAACCCTTTTCGCGGAGTTTTTCCAGACCGCTGTGTTCATCGCGCAGGGCAATTTTTTGTTCGGCGTTAATGTGGGCAAAACCGAGTGCGTTCACGGTATTTTCGTAACGCCGCAGCACGTGAATTTTTGAAAATCGGTCAAATTGTGTCCAGGCTGGGGAGAACAAGGCCCGTCGCACCAGCCGGGAGAGTCGGTTGTTTTGCAGGTCAACCACAATATCGTAACGTTCTTTGAGCAAAGCCGGATACGCCTTTAACAAATCCAGTGCCATAGGCCAGCCGCCCCGTGCGTGCGTCAGGGCGTGAATTTTGTCAAAAACGGGCATATTTTGTGGCAATTCAGCGTATGCTCCGCCCACCAGTAAGTGAAACTCCGCGTCTGGCAATTGTGCTTTTAAGGCTTGCGCCGCCAGCAGCGACACCAATACATCACCAAAAGCGTGGTACCGGATAAACAACACTTTTTGGGGCAAATGCGGTTTTGTCCAAGGGCGCGATTGAATGGGTTCGGCGTCGGGGAATTGGAATTGCATGTTGGATTATTGGTAAGATTTCAATATTTTGTTGAACTCATCGGCGGTAATGGAGGTGAGTTTCAAACTAAAACTATGGAGTAGCATTTTTATAGCATTCAAGCAGTAAAAATGGGATGATGAAGAGGAGGTGTAGTTTCATATCTCATTGCTTGATAATTTGGGCTGAATAAACCTGGTTGCCAGAAGTGATTTTAAAAAAATAAATCCCAACCGGCAAGGAGGAAATATCTAATTCAGAGGCAGCGGGTATGGCTTCCAGTGCGAGTTGTCCGGTTTGGTTAAATACCTGTACCTGATCGGCACTAAGATTTTTCCACTGAATGTGCCCATTGGTAGGATTGGGGAATATTTGGGCGTTTTGGGGGAGTAAAGGTGATACGGCATCAACGATTATTTGATTTGATGACGTAATAATAGTACCGTTTTGTCCAACTGCCCATACTTTATTATTACTGCTCCATACACCGTAGAGAGGTTGGTTAGTGCCTGATACTTGCGGCACCCACGCGCTTCCATTCCATTTTAACACAAGCCCATTATCACCTGCGATCCAAATATTATTATTATTTAATCCCCAAATTCCACTAAGATGGCTAACGCCAGCATCTTGTGAGAGCCAGTTGGTTCCGTTCCATTTAGCAATACTTCCCTCAAAACCTGCGGCCCAAATATTATTTACATCTGTTCCCCAAAATTTTCTATATACTTTTCCAAGTGGTGTCTGCTGTTTAGCCCATGTATTTCCATTCCATTTCCAAATACCATCTACTCCTGTAACCCAAACATTATTGGAGTCAATACCCCATACCGCCAAAAAATTACCCATTAAGTTCACATCAGGAGTTGTCCAAATATTACCATCCCATTTATGCACGCCATCGCTACTTACCGCCCAGATATTGGTAGTGTCGCTTCCCCATATATCAAAGAGTCGTTGGGTTGTATTTGATATTTGTTGTGACCAAGTATTACCATTCCATTTTTGAATATAACCATAATCACCAACAACCCATAGGTTATTGGTATCTGTACCCCATATTGAAAAATATTCAGTAAATAAACCCAACTTTCTGACAGACCAATTAGAACCATTCCATTTCCATAAAAAACTATTAGATCCTATTGCCCAAACATTATTGGCATCAAGCCCCCATACAGATAACAGTAGGGTATTACTTCCAGCCCATTCACTTAAAGAATAAAACCCGTTCCATTTTTTTATTATATCGTCACTACTAACAAAGACAACATTATCATCTGCAACCACCCAGACATCGGAGAAGTCTTCATTGCTTCCGATATTTACGGTATTCCAAACATTACCATCAAACCGATAAACAGCACTATATTCTCCTACTGCATAAATGACTCCAGTCTCATTACCGGAGATCCCGAGAAGGTCACTACTAGTTGAAAAATTAATTTGTGGATACCATAAAGTACCCGACTGTTTTAATATCAAACCATCTGCTCCTACCGCAAAAATATTATTTGCTCCATCTCCCCAAATGTCATTTAATCGTTGGGTTGTTGATGAATTTTGAGTTTCCCAAGTGCCACTATCCCATTTTAAAATAGTTCCCATTGCGCCCACTACCCAAATATTATCATTGTCTTTCCCCCATATACCACGCAGTGATTGGTTTGTGCCTGAATTTTGGGTAAGCCAGTTATTGCCATCCCATTTTAGTATTGTACCCCCATCACCAACCACCCAAATATTATTTTCATCGGTACCCCATACCGCATGTAATGTTTGAATTGTTCCCGAAGGCTGACTCGTCCAAGTGCTGCCATCCCATTTTATGATTACACCACCACTGCCTACTGCCCATACCTTGTTATTACCTACTCCGTATATTCCACGAAGTGTTTGTGGCGTAATCGGTGTTTGAGTTGTCCACTCGCTTCCATTCCATTGCACTACGGCTCCGCCCGCTCCAACGGCCCAACCAATAGAAGCATCTAACATCCAAATATCCTGAAAATTGACATTGGGTCTTGCATTGGTCCATGTCTGAGAAATTCCGTACAAGGGAAATAATAAGATTGTCGTGCAAAAACAGAATATTTGCACTGTAAGTTTAGATTTCATTACTTTGTATCAATGGTTCGTGAAAAATGAAAAAAGCATGTATGTTTAAAGTTACGACACAACAAAGACATACACGCAATGACAGGAATACGAAATTCCCTTGCCGCAAATATCGGGCAAATAATTAAGATTGGCGCAGTAAAGCGTAGGATTTTATAGACGATAATACCGCTGCTTTTCATCGTTGCCTCAACGGCACAACATGAAGCAACCCATTGGCTTCCAATTCCAAAAGAGGAAAGTTTTTCGGTAGCTGAATTAAAATTGTATTATCATAATTTAGCAATGGTTGGACGGTTTTTGTGCGCCTTGGGTCTTGATCCTAACCACACAAAAAATAATCCAGAAATCATAAAAAACTTATAAGTGCTAACTGAAAATTGTCTATTTATAGCCGATTGATGCATTCCCGAACAATTGCTTGGTTTCTTAATCGAATTTTTTGAAAAACTTAATACCTTGGCTACGTTTCTATAAAAATCCATTATTTCTATGTTTAAATACCTTATTTTGGTTATAGCCTGCTTCGTCGGGTCGCTCGTATCTGCGCAAACATTTTCTTCCACGGTCAACCAGCCGATCCCTGATGATGGCACCAGTGTTTCGTTTCCGATCGTAGTTTCGGGTCTGCTGGGCAGCATCGACACGGTATTTGGTCTGGAACAGATCTGCTTCAACATCACCCACCCGTATGTCGAGGACATAACGCTTCGTTTGGTCGCTCCCAACGGCAAAGTGGTTAGGGTTTTGGGCGGTATCGGCGGTGGTGGTGACGACTTTACCAATACCTGCCTCGTAGGTTCGGGTACGCCTTTGAGTTTGGCTTCGCCGCCTTACTCGGGGACGTTTCAGAGCATTGGCATCCTGGGCGACTTCAACAAGGGCCAAAACCCCAATGGTACTTGGACATTAGTGGTTGAGGACACGTATGCGTTTGCAGATGCCGGTTTTTTTATTGACTGGAGCCTCTCGTTTGGCAATGATCCTGCTTACCCGTTTTATTTTACTTCGAGTGATCTGCCGATCGTGAAACTGACCACCGTCGCTACCCCGATCGGCGATGACCCGAAAGTGCCGGTAACGATGCAAATCATCGACAATGGCCCGGGCCAGCGTAACTATGTCAATCAAACGAATTATGCATTTTCAGGCAATATCATGGCTGAATTGCAAGGATTTAGTGGGGTTGGTTTGCCCAAAAAGAACTACGATTTTGAGGTCGTGGATGCACAGGGCAATGACCTCGAAACAACGCTGCTGGGCTTGCCAGCCGAAAGCGACTGGATTTTTAAATCCGAGTACCTCGACCATACGCTCATCAAAAATTCCTTGACTTACGAAATGGCACGTCGTATGGGTCTGTATGCGCCACGCACCAAACCCTGTGAGATTATGCTCGATGGCGAGTACATTGGTCTGTATTCGCTGACAGAAAAGGTGAAACGCTCCAAAAATCGGGTCGATATAGCCCGACTCAGACCCGAAGATTTGGAGGGATCGGAACTAACCGGCGGCTACATTTTTGAGATGAATATTAACAATAACCACCCTGCCGATTGGGTGTCGCCCCACTTGCCCATCAACTACGCCAGTAACGAATCGTCGGTCGAATTCAAGTACGTGTACCCCCGGCGTGAGGTGATAGAACCTGAACAAGCCGTTTATCTTCAAAACTATGTCAATGGCTTCGAGAGTGCCTTGCTGGCCGATAACTTCGCCGATCCGGTTGCCGGATTTCGAGCCTTCGCAGACGAGCAGTCATTCATCAATTTCCTGATCGTAAACGAATTTAGCGTCAATTACGACTCCTACGGTCGTAGCACCTACCTCGTCAAAGAAAAAGATACCGATGGGGGCAAACTCCGCTGCGGACCGCCCTGGGATTTTGACCGCGCTTATGGCGAAGAGGTTTTAGGCTCGGGTTGGGTTTGGGAGTCCACCCATCCGGTTTGGCCATTTCCGTTCTGGTGGTCGCGTCTGTGGGAAGACTCGACCTACCGCAAGCGCCTCGCTTGCCGCTGGACTATGCTCCGCCAAAATACACTTTCGGATACCCAGTTTATGGCTGCTATCGACTCGCTTTCGCTAAATGTCAGCGAAGGCCAGGCCCGCAATTTTACCGCTTGGAACGACCTCAATATTCCGTACAAAGCCAATGTGGATACCCTCCGTTCGTTCTTGCTTCGTCGCTTGCACTGGATCGATAGCACCTTGGCGGTGCAGCAGGTGAGTCCGCCCGATTTTTACCTGCCTACGGATACAACCTGGATTAAAGGTCAAGTCTTCGACGCAGCACAAATCATTGGAAACCAATATACTTACAACTGGCATCCCGGTGCTGATACCTCCACGATCGTCTTCCCGAGCGATGGGCTCTACCAGCTCGTGGTAACCGATAAGTACGGTTGTTTTGCCCGAAAATCCATGCAGGTTACCCTCGAGCAAAGTGCGGTTTTTGACTTGGATGGGGGCAATTTAGGGGGTGTTTCGGTGTTCCCAAATCCATACTCGGCGCAGTTGAAAGTTGATTTTGAACAAGCACCTCGAGCGAATTTTACGCTCACGCTCGAGAATGAAATGGGGCAGCGTGTGCTCAGCCAAGCGTACCCGGCCGGAATCAAACAACCTTCCATTACCACAGCAAATCTGCCGGCAGGCAAGTACGTGTTGCGATGTATCTCAGAGGAGAAATCATGGACGACGAAACTGCTGAAATTGAATGATTGAGTGATTTTTTGCCGTGATGGCGTTTCATGCTTTATTTGCTAATAGTTGGACTAATGCATTGCAGTAGTACCTCCATTTGGACACTTATTCCGCATTACGGTTAAGCCCCCCCATTTGTACACTTGTCCCGCATTGCGCATTTCACATATTTGTCCGTTGCGTGTGTGCTGGCTATACGCACGAAGCCCTGTCGGCCGCTCAAAGAGGAGACCGACAGGGCTTCGCTTATAATGTAAATTTTGCTTTTTCATTTTGGACTGCTTATGATTTAAGGCTGCAATGTATATGAATACCAAATTACTCACCAAATATTATGAAAGATCTTTTTAAAATATTTTTAAAAGGCTATAAATATTGTTCTTGGATTTAAAAAGGGTACACTTTTTTTAGGAATCGACCCTCCATAAA
>JBEAVK010000389.1:0-20092 GCA_041160955.1 Bacteroidota bacterium | reverse complement strand
CCGCCGGCTTCCTTCAGATTCCATCTCGCGATGGACACCCTTGCCTTTGGCTAACACTCCTCGCTGCCAAGCGTGTAGCGGACTTTAACCGCAAAGTCTGCGCCCATGCTGGGCGCACTGAAAAATGGGCTAACCAATTGCTTGGTTAGCCCATTTTTGTCTATTTATAATATATTTTTCTAATTATTTGAACGCATCAAGACCTGTGACATCCATGCCTGTGATGAGCAAGTGGATATCGTGTGTACCTTCGTAAGTCAGTACCGTCTCCAAGTTCATCATGTGACGCATTACAGGGTATTCATTAGTAATACCCATGCCGCCATGGATTTGGCGTGCTTCACGGGCAATTTCTAGTGCCATGTGTACATTATTGCGCTTGGCCATAGATACTTGCGCAGAGGTTACGGTACCTGCATTGGCAAGTGTACCCAACCTCCAAGATAATAATTGCGCTTTGGTGATCTCGGTGATCATTTCGGCCAATTTCTTTTGTGTCAACTGGAAACCGCCAATAGGTTTACCAAATTGAATACGCTCTTGTGAATAACGGAGTGCCGAATCGTAACAATCCAGTGCTGCGCCCATAGCACCCCAGGCAATACCATAACGGGCTTTGGTTAAGCACATCAATGGACCTTTCAAACCAGAAACACCCGGTAATACATTTTTCTTTGGTACACGGACATCGTGGAAAACCAATTCGCCGGTAATACTGGCACGAAGCGACCATTTACCGTGGATTTCGGGAGCAGTAAAGCCTTCCATACCTTTTTCTACGATCAGGCCGATGATACGTCCTTCTTCGTTTTTAGCCCAAACGACTGCTATATCGGCAACTGGAGAATTGGTAATCCACATTTTTGCGCCATTGAGGATATACGAATCGCCGTCGTCTTTGATATTGGTGACCATACCGCTTGGGTTAGAACCATGATCTGGTTCAGTAAGGCCAAAACAACCAATATATTCGCCGGATGCTAATTTGGGTAAATAGTGCCGACGTTGTTCTTCGGAACCAAACTTATAAATGGGATACATCACCAGCGATCCTTGCACAGAAGCCATAGAGCGCACACCTGAGTCGCCGCGCTCCAATTCTTGCATGATAATGCCATAAGCGATTTCGTCCATACCGCCACAACCGTATTCGGCTGGTAAGGATGGGCCATAAGCACCAATTTCGGCTAGTCCTTTGAATAATTGTCTTGGACATTCGGCTTTATCGGCATAATATTCAATAATCGGGCTTACTTCCGATTTTACCCATTCACGCACTGCATCGCGGGCAATTTTGTGTTCAGAGGTCAATAAATCATCTACACCATAGTAATCGTGGTGTTGGTAGCGGTCCTCGCGAGAGGATTTAGGAACAGTAGCCGTATCAAGGCCATTATTGTGGTGGTTTGTCATATCGAGACTATGCAATGGATAGATTTTGCGGCACAAAGGTAGGAGTAAAATGCGTTTTCGGGGTAATTTTTATGTCATTTAAGTCAAATTTGATCTAATTTCACCAAATAATACTTGTTCTAAATTAAAGAGGCCAAATAGAGGTAGAAAAAGTAATGTTTTTTTTATGCCTCGGAATTTCATTGTACAATATTTTAAGGAAGGGAGCCGGAATAAATTGTAGGAAAAACGAGGCTGTATTGGTATAGATAGTGCGGCCCATTTTGCATCATAAATGGTCAATATTGCGGAGGCATCCGTAGAAAAAAATTGGATAGTGGCCTGCAAATCAGTACATCCAAAGCACTTATTCATATCTAGTGCATTTGAAGCATTGGGATCAATAATTGACTAAAACAGGTGCATCATACACTAAAAAAGCGGCAACTCAACTAAGAATTGCCGCTCCTATAATTTGAACTTCTTCGCGCAAGACACCAATTTATACTATTGGTGGTCTGGCACAAGTTGCATTTTGATACTTTAGTGTTACTACTCTTTAATTATTCCGCTTTTTTACCAGCCGCCTTAACAAGAGCGAACAGAATAAGACCTAAGATAATAAAACCAATAACTGCATTGATAAAATTACCAATTTTAACTGGGCCTAACATAATTGCACTAAAGTCCGGCTGACCACCTACCATTCCAATGATTGGAGTGATTACATCAGCCACCAAAGAATCGACAATTTTTTGGAAACCACCAGCGATCATTACACCAACGGCTAGACCCAATACTTCCCCGCGAAGAAGGAACGCTTTTAATTCGCTAATCATAATAAATATTCGTTTTGTTTTGATGAATAATAATATTGGCACAAAGGTAAACACACTACCATCAAACTTTACAATCAATAAACTAAAAAAATAAAAAATTTTATTGGGAAAATGAATAAAAAATCAATTAAAACATGAAAATCAATTCACAAACAATTCCATTGCAATACGGTCGGCTAGTAGCCTCCCCGGTTTGGTCAGCACATATACTTCCTTTGAATATTGTACTAATCCTTGTTGAATATATCTTTGGATCTCTTTTTCAAAAATTCCAGCACCAACTGGGTGCAACCGCTCTAAGTCCGCAATTTTCACGCCCCAATGCGTCCTTAACATGGTCATAATATACTCATTGAACCGATCCTTGGCAGATAATACTTCCAACTCTGTCAATAATTCACCTGTTTGTACACCTGTGATATATTTAGCGTTGTTCGCAATATTCCATTGTCTAGTTTTGCCATTAAAAGAGTGCGCAGACGGCCCTAAACCAAGATAATGCGCTCCCAACCAATAATTGCTATTATGTCGTGCGTGCCGATTAGGATAGGCAAAATTAGAAATTTCATATTGCTCATAACCGGCTTTTTCGGTACGATCCATCAAGATTTCTAATTGTCGTGCCGACCGTTCTTCATCTACCGGCGATGATGTGCCTTTTTTTACAAAGTGATCTAGTGCAGTACCTTCCTCTACGGTAAGCGCATAGCAGGACAGATGGGGTATCTTGTAATCGAATGCAATAGATAAATTCTTTTCCCAAATTTCATCGGGTGTCGTAGGTGAACCATATATCAAATCTATGGTAAGGTTATCAAAACCGATTGAAAGCGCATCTTCCAGACATTGTTGCGCATGACCGGCATTGTGCGCACGATTCATCCATACCAAGTCTTCATTTTGAAATGACTGTATCCCAATACTTAGCCTATTAACAGTGGTATTTTGTTTTAGATCCGTTAGCCATGAACGGGACATGTCATCGGGATTCGATTCTAAAGTAATTTCAGCATTTGGAGCGACCGAAAATAGGGATTGGGCGTGTTCCAAAATACGCGATATATCTTGTATGGGCAATAAAGAGGGAGTCCCTCCACCAAAATAGATAGAGTGCACTTTTTGGTCCTCTAAATACCGCTGAGACATATTCATTTCTTTCAAAATAGCATCCACCATTATATCTCTATGGGCTAGTGAGGTGCTGAAATGGAAATTACAGTAATGGCAAGCTTGTTTGCAAAAAGGGATGTGGATGTATATACCTGCCATATTTGTTGATGCGACGTCGTCGGGGCGAACCTGCGGTATGCCCTTACTCTTTGATATAAGCCAATTTGGCTTTTTTATAGGTTGGTTGTTGCAATATGGTTTTCATATTTTTAATGGTTTCACGCGGACCAACTTCAATTGCGGCATTCACTAACCAGTCAGGAATGCTGCCTCCAGGGCTGGAATAAATATAATATTCTACATATACCCATCCATTATTACCCGGAATTAAAGTCCATTTTGTGTTAGAATTGGTCATCCTCAAGTAATTTTTCTCTTCGGGGATAAAAGTGGGGGTGGCAACACTTGTTGAGGTAATCGCTTTTGTTTTTGGGTCTTGCTCTAATTTTGTGTGCATCACTACATCACGATCATCCATTGGCCATGGAAAATCAAATTTGGAATGATAATACATCTCATTATCGCTTACTTTTTTAAGCATTTTTGCTTCGGTTACTTTATAACCCCATTTTGGGAAATTATCCACTTCATTAAACAGTTGAATAATCCCTGAGAGTGAAGATTGAATAGAAGTCACTAATTTTATTTCATATACGGAGGTCGTCTTTTTGAAATAGACCTTAATACCGTTTTTTTCACTTTTCAATTCCCAAGCCTCTTGCGCCAAAGCAGCAAGTGGGAGCAAAAGCAAGTTGATCGTAAACAGCATTGTAAGAATGCGGAGCATAGCCAGTTTTATTTAATGTGGTTAGAAACAATGGATTAAGTACTTAAATATACCTTTTCATTGAAGGTTAATCCAAACAA
This sequence comes from Bacteroidota bacterium, assembly GCA_041160955.1. Taxonomy (GTDB): domain Bacteria; phylum Bacteroidota; class Bacteroidia; order Chitinophagales; family Saprospiraceae; genus M3007. The sequence continues at coordinate 15,824 of JBEAVK010000389.1, read as the reverse complement.
GTCCTAATCGTTTGGTAATACATTAGAACGTAAAAACGCCCAACTTGTTACCGATTTTTATAAAAATAAATATTAAATTCACGATAACATAGCAATTTTGCCTCATTTACAGCCATACTTGTCTCTTTAAATGTTAAAGTTTGAATTTGCCCTTGACAAGGTAGCAAAAAGCGGGTAACTTTGTATAGGTTTTTTGGGGTTATATTTTGGCGGTGGGTCGTTAATGACCTGCCGTCATTCCCTAAAAAAAGGAAGCCAATCGCGTTGTGTCGTGATTGGCTTTCTTTTTGTAAAAACTTAGCCGCTTGTATTTCGGCTCAAAAGCAGCAGCATTACTTACCGCCAGCAGGTGCAGCCGTAATTGGAAGCCCCAATTTTGCTTTAACCAAATTAGTTACATCAAGGGACTCATCAGCGTAGAGTAATACTTGCGTACTTACATCAAATACCATAAAGTAATTACCTTCTTTGGATACTGCTTTGAGAGCATCGTTTACCTTTTCCAAGATTGGCTTGTACAAAACTTCGCGTTTTTTTGCAATTTGCTCTTCCATATCTTGCGCAAAGGTATTGATCTCTGTTTCCTCTTTTTTGAGTTTTTCTTCCAAATCGGCTGCATCTTTAGGTGCTAATAAGCCCTTTTCCTGATCTGCTTGGAATTTTGCGGCTTTATCTTGCAAAGCCTTTACCATATCCTGACCCTTCTTTTGCATCATGGTCTGAAAGGTTTGTAAATCACTATCCGCTGATTTCATTTCCGGCATTTCACTTACTAAGCCTAGTGAGTTGCAGTAACCAAATTTTTGTGCGAAAGTAACCGATGCAGTTGCAAATACAAGGGCAAGGGTCAATACGAACGTCTTCTTCATTGTTATTTTAATATATGTTTCTGTGTAAAAATACGAAGCAAAGGTAGGCATATTGTTTGATATTTTTGAAAACCTTATTCAACTACTTTTTTAGGATTCCTTTTATATCGTCAGTTTTGTCATTTTTAGGATCAGCGAAGATCAAACCTGAAGAGGATCCTTTATCAAAAATAAAATCAAAACCGCGATTGTTGGCATACGAACTGATCGCGTTATAGACTTTATCTTGAATTGGTTTAACGAGTTCTTCGCGTTTTTTAAATAATGAGCCTTCTGGACCAAATTTTTGGCGTTGTAATTCGCGGACTTCTTTCTCTTTCGCAGTGATTTCGTCTTCGCGTTGCTTTTTCATTTCTTCGCTCAACAAAACCTGCTCTGCTTGGTACTTACTGTATAAGCCTTTAATTTTGTCTTGCTCTACAGCAATCTCTTGCCGCCACTGTGTGGCTACTTTATCCAATTGCTCTTGTGCTTTTTGATAATCGGGTAAGCCTTCTAATACAGCGGTTACATCCACTACGGCTATTTTTTGTGCCATGGCACCAAAGGTGATCAGTATGGCAAAAAGTGCGGTCGAAAAAATTTTTTTGGACATGGTTAATAATCTGTTTTTAATGTTTGAATGTAGATATTTAGTTTTGCAAACAAGGTATTGATCGTTTGACGGCCCAAAAATAGGGTCTTGTCTAATTATCAACTGCCTTCTGACGGAAGAATCCCAAAATGAGTTGCTTACAAATTTTAACAGTTTTGGCAAATTAAAATATAATTCATTGATAATCAAAGTTTTAATAAAAATACACTTTTAATTTAGTGCAAATCATTAACCAGCGTTTAACCAATGTTTAATCAGATTTAACGAAATGGGATACATGCTATTTAATAATTTGCTCTATTGACCTGAGTAATGCCTTCCCTTCTTTGGAAAATCGGATGGATGCTTGCTGTCCATTCAAATCCAACATAATAAAAGAAAAATTATCCGCCAGTACTTCATCTGGGTGGATAATATAGGTGGTATTATCTTTTATTTGTTTGTAAAAATCTGGGATTTGAGCCATATTGAGGGTGCTACTTAACCCATCATCTGCGGTAATCACCGCCCAATTCCCATCACCTGCTGGCTCTACTTTGAATAGATTAAATTCCAAATAAGAGAAAAACGTTTTATTGGCGTTATTGTACCCATTACTATTGGCATATATAATGGGTACAGCATCTGCGCGCTCGGTTTCCGACAATTGCAAGGAGATACGCTGCGCATAGTCAACACCATCGGGGTTGTGTAACACGCGTTCATCCAAGGGCGAAGGCAACATAAGATGATCCAAACCGATATGCGTAAACCCAATGAGCGCATAAAGTGCTTGTTTCTTTTCGGGGTGTAGCCGCGAATAGATATGGAAAATTTCGTGGTACATCGTAGATGTAAATGCGGATTTATCGCGTCGGGTTAGTACATCTTGGGGAATTACGATACACTTGCCACGGGTATAATAAACACCATCGCCATAGTGATTACCCTTGGTTTTGATCAAAATCAAGGAATCTGGAAAAATATCAGGGTTGACGCTATAACAGGTTTCAAAAACTTTGGTAAGTATGTCCGATACCCAACGGCTCTCTTTTACTGAAAAGGAGTCCATATCCGATTGCAAATACGCTTTGAATCTACTGCGCATATCCGCTAGGTCTATACCGCCTGAGGGCAAAGGTTCGTGCATTTGTATGGACATTTCGACGGGCGTTACGCGCTCAAAGAAACGATCAAAAGCATCCACTAAGATAAAATGCGCAGCGGCGGCACTATCGAGTAAAAAAGTAGTTTTATTGTCTTTATGTGGAATACGGGTCACCCTTTCTTGTGCACGACAGGAATAACATAAAAAAAGGAGCAGAAAATATGGACTCAATTTCATAAATATGGATCAGTTTAAAAACGGGCGCAAAATTGTCAATATTTTTTTACTAAGCGGTGATTTTCGGCATTTTTAAAAGATGTTTTTAGAAAATGAATCTTAATTCTAATGAAATCAAGTATTGTTTTTTAATACTTAACATTAACTTAACATTACTTTTCAAGCAAATTTTGTGTTAGCAAAGACCTTTGTACCAAAATTTGTTCCTAACATAATTTTATCTATGCTGTTAAGTTTTATTTATGATCTATCAACTTGGGCATCCATTTTGTTGATAATCAGTTTATTATCGGTCTGTTTCTTTGAAGCGATCAACGGATTTCACGACACTGCTAATGCAGTGGCAACCGTAATTTACACCAAAGCCTTAAAGCCTCAAGTTGCTGTGGTCTGGTCTGGATTTATGAATTTCGTCGGTGTTTTCTTCGGAGGCATTGTAATGGCCTGGATTATGGGTCTTTTTGGAAGCAACGCTGATACCAGTGGTATTGGGGTAGCAATGGGTATCGTAAAACTGATGCCCGTCAACGAAATGCTTGGCTCTGGGCTAACAGAAACGGTTTCTTTAGTACTTGCTGTGCTGTTTGCTGCTATTATTTGGAACTTAGGTACATGGTATTATGGTATTCCATGCTCCAGTTCACATACCTTGATAGGCTCTTTATTAGGTGCAGGCTTTGCGTTTTCGGTAACCCATCCAAAATCAACGGTAAACTGGCAAAAAGCACAGGAGATTGGTATGTCGCTACTTATTTCGCCTTTATTTGGTTTTACGCTTGCTGTGCTCCTGATGTATATGATGCGAGTATTTATCAAAAGCAAGGTCATATTTAAAGAACCTGATTCCAAAAAAGCACCGCCATTTTGGATCCGCGTTGTATTATTACTTACTTGTACTTTGGTTAGTTTTTTCCATGGTTCTAACGATGGACAGAAAGGTGTAGGATTGCTTTTGGTGGTCATGATGGCTTTTATGCCGCTTCAATTTGCGTTTAACCCTGATATCGATACCGCCAAACTCAAAGATGCCGCAATTGAAATGCGGACATCGCTTACCAGCGCAGCAATGTTGGATAGTACACATGCGCCTATTTTACGAGCGCATGCGGTGAATGCATCTAAATTAATCGCTCGATTTGACACCTTGAATCGAAGCAACAAAGAACAATTGATTGCTGCCCGTAAAGATATTCAAAACTTAAATAAAGGCATAAAAAACTCTTTGAAAGATGGTCATATATCTAATAAAGACCTCAAAACATCCATAAAGAGTAGTTCTTCCACTTTAGCGAAATCTTATGAATTTGCACCATTTTGGAGTATCGTCATGATTTCAATTTGTCTGGGTATTGGCACTATGATTGGTTGGAAACGTATTGTGGTAACCATTGGTGAGAAGATAGGTAAAACACATCTAACCTACGCACAAGGGGCGAGTGCTGAATTATGTGCGGCTGCAACCATTGGAGTAAGCACAGGTTTAGGACTACCAGTAAGTACAACCCATGTATTATCATCAGGGATAGCAGGTACGATGGTAGCCGAAGGTGGTGTAAAGAATTTGCAAAAAAAGACGATCCGTAATATTGCTATTGCATGGTTACTAACACTTCCAGTTACTTTTATTGGAGGATTTTTATTGTTTTTTATCTTTAAAATGTTTATTTAGGTCAAAAAAACGGGCACCACCCGTTGGCAGCGCCCGGTTCCATTTAAGGAACTTATTCAATTAAAGAATGACACGAAGGTGCTGCATTTTATTTAATTTAGCATTAAGCCAAAGTTAAGTTACTTCATTGGTTTGAAAACTTAACATTAGCATAATTGACCCCATGCATTTCTGATAGCATGTGTAATAATATGTCTATGTCTAGTTTGTACAATATATTATAATTTATTTAATTTTATTTAATCCTTTTTATTCAATTAAAGAATCTTGCTCCGAAACGAATTAAGTATATTTGGGTATATCTGTATATTCATTTTACTTCATTTGGACTAAGAGCAAACACTATTTTATGTATTTTTTTAACGTTTTGTCTCGTCCCATGTGGACAATGGCACTTTGCTTTATATTAAGCAATATTGTATCTGCACAAGATACCTCCACTGTAAAAACCACCCTGGTACCTTCCACAAATACTCATAATGCCAAAAAATGGTATGAATTGATTAGTTTAAGGGGCTATACCCAAATACGTTACAATCGTTTGTTGGAAACGAATCCAAATTTAAAGTGTGAACAATGCGACCGTTCTTGGGGCGCAGGCAATAGTTTCTTTCTCCGAAGGATACGCCTGATTTTTTCAGGAAATGTCCATGACCGTGTCTATATCTATATTCAACCAGACCTCGCCTCCTCGGCATCATCAACAGGGTTACATTTTGCACAGATTCGCGATGCTTATTTTGATTTGTCGTTGGATGAAAAAAAGGAATTTCGTATCCGTTTTGGGCAAAGTAAGGTGCCTTATGGTTTTGAGAATATGCAATCTAGCCAAAATCGTGTGGCACTTGACAGGAATGATGCACTGAATAGCGCAGTTGCTAATGAGCGCGATTTAGGTGCAATGTTTTACTGGGCACCTGCCAAAATACGCGAGCGCTTCGCCTACTTTATAAGTTCAGGTCTGAAAGGATCTGGTGACTATGGTGTTGTGGGCTTTGGTGTTTATAATGGCCAAACCGCTAATCGGCCAGACGCAAACAATACAGTGCATACCGTAGGTCGTATTTCTTATCCATTTATGTTCAAAAATGGGCAATATTTTGAAGCCGGTATTCAGGGTTATGTGGGTAAGGCAGTCGTTACAACCCTTACCAATAAAGAGGTAAAAGGTACCGAAAACTTTGAATACAATGATAATCGGGCTGCCATATCTTTAAAATTGTACCCTCAACCATTTGGCTTAACTGCCGAATACAACATAGGAACAGGTCCCCAATACAACCCGTTGAATAATTCTGTTGACCAACAAGACTTACAGGGTGGATATGTACAAGCGGAATATTTGATAAAAAAGCAAGGACATGTTTTCATTCCTTTTACGCGCTATCAATATTATGATGGGGGCAAAAAACATGAGGTAGATGCAAGGATGCACCGCGTTCGTGAACTTGAGATAGGGCTTGAATGGCAACCCTTTAAGAACTTTGAATTAGTGGCGATGTACACTATTTCGGATCGTGTTTTCCAAGATGCGGCCAAAACTGATAATCGCCAAAAAGGACGATTATTGCGCTTGCAGGTACAGTTCAACTATTAGGTCTTATATCGCTTTTATTTACTTAAGTGCTGCTTATGTAAATCATGCGAACATGCAGCAATTTCCCATGTGACATGCACCCTGTTGATCAATGGGAGAGCGGATGAAACGGATTAGAGCAGATTATTTTGAAACAATCCGCTCTAATCCGTTTCATCCGTTTTGCTATCCTGTCTTATTTTGATCCACATGGGAAATTGTTGTATAAAGGTGCAGCGCACCGTAATAATTGTAGCAATGGTGCGACATCCGCGTTTTGAAGGTGCATCGCACCACAATATTAAATTTAATATTACGGTGCGCTGCGCCTAAAATTTTTATAAGAAAGCCTTAGATGCGATCAAAACTTGCTAAAGCCTGCATTGATGTAAAGATGTGTAGAAACGCATTATCATCTAAAAACAACCTCCATATCGACCCAAAAACCTGGATAAGACTTGCCTACTACACTCGGATTTTCAACGATGATATTACCCAATAACGCGAGTGGCGCAAACGCCATTGCCATACGGTGATCGCCATAGGTCTCAAATACCGGAGGGTTTTCGGCATCTATTTTTGCTTGCCCTTCGAGCATATAAAATATCTTTTCTGGTTGTTTTTTATTAAAATGCGGGGGCAACTTAACAAAACTGGCGCCTACTTTTGCCAATTCTTGCTTGATGGCAGCAATGCGATCAGTCTCTTTTATACTTAAAGTTTCTAAACCTGTAAATATCCCTTGCATACCTCTTCCTGCACAGGTGACGGCCAGCGTCTGGGCAATATCGGGGCATTCGAGAAAATCCCATTCAAAAAGTCGCTTAGAATTACCTGTTTTTGAGATCACGATACCGTCTTGGTCAAATGTTGTCTCTACGCCAAAGGCTTGCATCATTTTGCTCAGCACAGCATCACCCTGTACACTATTCGAGAACAATGCATTCAAACGCAAACTTGCATTTTCCGACAAAGCCACAAAACTATACCAATAAGATGCTGCCGACCAATCGCCTTCTACTTTGAATGATTTAGGTGTATATTGACCGGGCGCAACGACAACGCGGTCATTTTCCCATTTACACTGCGCGCCAAATTCGGTCATCAATCCCATCGTCATATCTAAATAGGGCTTAGATACCATTTTGCCGGAAGGAATCAATGTTAAACCATTGGGTAAATATGGGCCTATCATCAGTAACGCGGATAAAAATTGGCTGCTTACACCTGCGTCAATCGTGAGTGTGTTAACTTGTTTGCCGAGTTCATTGGGTGCACCAATTTGCAATGGCGGATACCCTTCGTTGCCTAAGTATTGAATATCGGCTCCCAATGTGCGCAAAGCGGTGACCAACGGGCCTATTGGCCGCTCCAGCATACGCTTCGATCCTGTGAGCACCTGAGTACCAGCACGTGTTGCCAAATAAGCAGCCATAAATCGAAAAACGGTACCTGCATCGCCTGCATCGAAGGTATCTACCTCGTTCCGGGTGTTGAGCAACCTAAGTAAAGTGGTGGTATCATTGGAGGTAGATAAGTGGCTCAGGTAATCGGCGGCGTTGGCATCGGCGAGTGCAAGGATAATTAAAGCCCTATTGCTGATACTTTTGGATCCATCAAGGGTTATGGCGCCGTCGAAAGTGGTTGGTAATGGAGCGATATGGAGGGGAAGTGTTTGTTCCTGCATAGTAATTATTTGGGGATGCTGTTGAGTTGTTTTTGTATTTGTTCCAGGCGTACTTTTTTAATAGAATCGATTAAAAGCGGTAGAACATGGGTGTGTTGTTCTTTGCAAAGGCTGTCAATGGTGCGCCTTTCAACGCCTATTTCGGCGGAAGCGAGTGAATCTACGGTTCTACGTGCATCGGCATCTAGTGGTACGTTATTGTCGCCACAAGATGCAGATAAAATAATTATTAGAAATAAATAATACTTCATTGCTTTTTTTATATTTAACCACAGATAATGGAACGTTTCGCTGCGCTCTTTTTTGAATAAAAATATTATTTTTTTTCACCACAAAAGTACACAAGAGAACACAAAAGCGAAGCGTACACTCTACGTCTTTGTGTCCTTTTGTGCACTTTTGTGGTAGAAAAAAAGTGTAAGTTTAGTTTTGTGGTAACGTAACCTAAGTGGTGGTTATCCGAAATTTTTCCACATCATGCTTTCTACCGGGCGTACGGTGCGTTCGTTATATTTAGCATTACTTTTTTTGTTATAGTAATTGACAATATCGCCCTCTACCAAAAAGTAGATCAATTGGCCGATGGGCATACCCGCATATACCCGCACGGGATGCACACATGAGATTTCGAGCGTCCATGTATTGCAAAAACCTACGTCGCCTTTACCAGCAGTTGCGTGTATATCAATACCCAGCCTGCCAATGCTGCTTTTACCTTCCAAAAAAGGGACTGCGCCATGCGTTTCGGTGTATTCTTCGGTGACACCAAGGTATAAAGTACCTGGTTGTAGCACAAAACCTTCTTCTGGAATATCGAAATGGGTCACTTCGTTGTGCTTTTTAGCATCCAAAACAGGATCTTTATAGACCGCCAAATGGCTACCTAAATGCACATCGTAGGAATTGGTACCCAAACATTCTGGGCGAAAGGGTTCAATTACAATGGCTCCTGTGCCAATGGCTTCTGCTATTTTTTGATCTGTTAATATCACTTTTATAAAAATTTTGCGGCAAAGGTAAATAATTAACTCCATTCCTACCTCAATTGGCTACCTTTGTAAGCTTTTAGAGATGATGTGACTTTATTTTTGAGACCAGAATTGATCTTTTCGCCCCCATCTTCTTTCCTTTTTTCGCCGTAATTACGCCATTATGGCTGCAAAAAGCGCATTGCTGGGAACAAAAATCTCTAATTCTGGCCTAAACAAAAATAAAATCACATCATCTCTATTTCAATTTTCGTTTTCAACTATGATACTGAACCAACGCACTCAGGCACTACGCGCACAAGTAGAGGATGCCGTTAAAGAATTACACCAACTTAGTCAGGAAATTGGGCACAAAGAACTGTCGGCAATGGTGGGCGATCTGCGCAATAGAATGACCGATCCGTTTATGTTTGTGATTGTAGGTGAGGTAAAAGCAGGAAAATCCAGTTTTGTCAACGCTTTACTCGATACTGGCCGCGATATTTGCGCTGTAGCACCGCAGCCCATGACGGATACGATCCAACAGATTGTTTACGGCGAGCAGGAACAGATTACGGTTGTAAATCCCTATTTGAAAAAAATATTCTTACCCGTCGAAATACTCAAAGAAATTGCAATTGTTGATACGCCTGGCACCAATAGTATTGTTGCACAACACCAAGAAGTGACAGAAAGGTTTGTGCCAGCCAGCGATTTAGTGCTTTTTGTATTTGAAGCGAAAAATCCATACCGACAATCGGCTTGGGATTTTTTTGATTTTATCCACGCAGATTGGCACAAAAAGGTAGTGTTCATCTTGCAGCAAAAAGACCTTATGTCCGCCGAAGATCTGCTCGTGAATGAAAAAGGATTGTACGATTTTGCTGTAAAAAAAGGCATTACGGAGCCTACTATTTTCTGTACTAGTGCTAAAGCCGAATTGGATGGTCATTACGACCAAAGTGGTTTCTCGGTGGTGCGCGACTATATCCGTACCCATGTAACGGGTGGCCGCGGTGCAGCACTCAAATTACGCAATAATATCACGACATCGTACGGGATTTTGGATCGAATCAGGACTGATTTGGATACCCGCAGCGAACAATACAAAACCGATACTGCTTTCCGCAACGATATTGTACAAACGCTTGAAAATCAAGAAAAAAAGTCGAATAACCAGGCTAATATATTGATCGAAAACCTGCTCAATGGTTACGACAAAACGACTAAAAATGTTGGTCAGGAACTCAGCGATGGCCTTTCCTTTCCGAGTATGCTGAAACGCTCTTTTATGGGTATATTTAGCAAACAAGCGTCCATCACGGATTGGTTGGACGAACTGAGTAAGAAATTGGAAGTCAATTTGAATGCCGAATTAAAAAGCAAACTCAGCGATGGCGTGGTGGATTTGGCCGATTCTGTGCAGCAAATGGCGAAAATGATCGATTTAAAAATCAAACAATCCAATACTGTGGTGCGCTCCGATCATTATATTTTTGAAGATATTGCAGATAAACGCGCCGCTACCTTAAAAGAATTACAAGAAGCATTTTCCAAATTTATGAGTCGTTCGGATAGTTTTACTGATGAACGTTTGTTCCCCGAAAATGCTAGTATTTCACCGAGTATTGCTGCTGGTAGTGGTGCTGCCATCATTGGCCTGATTTTGGCTGGAGTAACCCAAACAGCAGTTTTTGATATTACAGGTGGCGTTTTGACGGGCATTGGTTTGTTATTTGCGGGTATTACTGCCGGTGTACAACGCCGTAAAATTGTTTCTGGATACGATTCCGAAATTGCCAAAGGCAGAGAACGTATGGCCGAAGCATTGGAGCAAAAACTAAAATACTATATCCGATCTATTAAAGGAAAAATTGGAGATAACTTTCTGGAACTGGATGCCTTACTCGAAACGGAAGAAAAACAAATTACGCATTTTGAAACGCAGTATTTGGGTATTTCTGGCCGATTGAAGGATATTGATGGGGTATTAGGGGTGTAGGGATTCCTTACATTAAATTAAGTTTTATTTATTAACTACAATATTCGCTTTTTCCAAAGTAGTCTAGTAGCGCACCTTTGCTACTGGAAATAAGGCACTTTATCATGTTTTTAAGGCATCGTAAAATAAGTTTTTTGTAGGGTTGGAAGATATAATCGACCCATTCTGGGTCGGCCAAGGGTTACAAATATACAGAAAGCAGGATCTTGAAATCCTAAAAAACTTATGTTACCGTGTAATTACAGACAGAGCGTTGTCTTTTCCATTTTTTTAAACATTGTGCCAATTTCACACTTTCCGTACTTAGGAAGTGCAGATTTTGGTACGCCAAATTTTAAAATATTATGAAAAAAATAATTATACAAATTATTGCTTTACTGAATTGTATCCATTTTTGTAGCGCACAGAACAACGACAGCGCACCTCGATTCAAAGTGGCTATTCTGCATATCGATGCCAAGGGATTTATCCTTGATCCTGTACAAATGGGTAATTTAGTGCGGTTGGAAATGGACAAAATTGGGCAATTTGAGGTGTTGGACAAATACGATGTAGAATACCTTGCCGAGCAAGAAAAACTCAATTTAGTAAACTGTTATGGCAAAATTTGTTTGGTAGAAACGGGTCGAAAATTGCGTGCAGATAAAATGCTAACTGGCTCGGTGGAGTTATTGGGCGAACAGATTGTTATCTCTTTTAGGTTGATCGATGTAGGTACGGCAACCGTGGAAAAGAGTCAGGTCATCCAATTTTTAAACTTACGCAATCAGGTGCAACTTATGGTAGAATTGACGCTGAGGCAAATGCTCAATTTACCTGTTGACCCTAATATCTTGAATAAATTGACCAAGAAAAATGACTACGCCAGTACTTTGAATATTCCAGATGTGGATAAACTCAATTTATCGGGGCCGCGAATGGGTTTGACTGTGTTCACTGGTGAAATGGCGCAAAGATTCTCTGCTCCTCGTACTACTGGCGGATTAGATGCCAATCCTGTGATGTTCCAATTTGGGTATCAGTTTGAAACTGCTTATTTGAATCAGGGCGGTTTGCAAGCCTTATTTGAGTTTATACCGATTATTACGGGTTTGGATCAATCGCAAATTATACCAAGCATTGCTATTTTGCACGGTATTCGCAGCAATAAAAATGGTTTTGAATTTGCTTTTGGGCCGTCCCTTGTTGTGACAAAAGAAGCAGAAGGGTTTTATCAAAATGGCAACTGGACTTTACTTTCGGATTGGGAAAAGGCCAACCCCGATGTTCAACCAAAGCCCACTACTGAATTTCTTTTCGATAGCAGAGGGTTGAACAAATTGAGTTCTTCTTTTGTGTTTGCATTTGGTAAATCATTCAAATCGGGGCGTTTGAATATTCCAGTAAATGCGTTTTTTATTCCCAGTCGTGGGGGGCATCGGTTTGGAATTTCGGTGGGATTTAATGGGAGGGGATAGTACTTAAAGCAAATTTTATTATACTTTTGCGGGGCAATTAGCACAAAATTCATTTCTATGTATTCCAATCCGGCAGGTAAAGATTTAGCCATTCAATTCAACCTTATTGAAAACGTATATGAGGGATTAGAGCAGTTCAAAGCCGCAATTGTATTGACCAATAATAGCGCAGCACCGCTTTCGGGCAACTGGTCTATTTATTTCAATTTTTTGCGGATGATATTCCCCGAATCTGTTAGTGAAGGGTTTCATATTCAACATATTAATGGTGATTTCTTCTGTTTAACACCGACACCTGCATTTCAACCTGTAGCCCCTAATACCCCAATTACCATTGATTTTGTCGCTAAATATTGGGCCATTAAATCCATTGATGCGCCTGTCGGGTTTTATATCATTTACAATGACAACGATGGAAACCCGCTCGCTCCCGAAGCCATCAAGAATTTTAGCATTGGCGCATTTAGCCGTCCAGCGCAGTTGATTCGTCATACTGGCGATCACTTGCCTGTACCTACTGCACTGTCCAGATTTGAACAGGACAATAACCTCCACTTATTGCCCAAAGATGACCTCTCCCCTATTTCCCCAAAGCCCGTTTTTCTAAAAAAAGGTACAGGCGTTTTCAAAATATTACCCTCGCACCGCATCGCACATACGCCAGCACTAAAGGCAGAAGCCCAATATTTATCGAATTTACTCGCTGAAAGTTTGGGTACACCATTGGTCATTGTGGAAGGAAATATCGGCGAAATACGGTTAGGGATGGGTGATGTGGAAATGGATGGAAACCTAGAAAAACGTGCGTCAGCGGCTTACCATTTGGAGGTTCATACCAACGGAATAGATATCATTGCAACCGATGCAACCAGTGTTTTTTATGGTATTCAAAGTCTGCGTATGTTATTGGGCAGTAATCAGGAAAGCGATACCACGGCTGTATCGGTTGCTTTTATCGAAATTCGAGATGCGGCGGGGTTTGCTTATCGTGGGCTACATTTGGACGTGGGACGGAATTTTCATAGTATTGAAAGTATCCGTAAAGTGCTGGATATGATGGCTTTATACAAATTGAACAAATTCCATTTTCACCTCACCGATGACGAAGGGTGGCGTATCGAAATTGCGGATTTACCCGAATTGACCCAAATTGGCGGGCGACGCGGGCATACCATGACCGAAAAGGATTGCTTATTGCCCTCCTATGGTTCGGGGTCAGATCCCAATGACCCGTCCTCTTCGGGTAATGGATTTTATAGTCGCCAACAGTTGATCGAATTGCTTCAATATGCGCACCAATTGCATATTGAAGTAATACCCGCCATCGACTTTCCTGGTCATGCACGAGCGGCCATTCGCGCAATGGAAGCGCGTTATCACCATTATATATCGCTGGGAGATACAGCGGCGGCTCATGCCTATTTGTTGACCGATTGGGAGGATGCATCGGTGTATGAATCGGTACAGATGTGGCGAAAAAATGTGGTTAACATTGGTATGGAGTCCACTTATGCTTTTATCGAAAAGGTAGTGGACGAACTTATATCTATGTATGCCGAAGCAGGGGTGGCATTGCCGATGGTGCATATTGGCGGCGATGAGGTACCAGAAGGGGTTTGGATGCAGTCGCCCGCCTGTCAGCAATTGATGTCACTGCATCCTAAACTAAAGGATGCACAAGACCTTTCGGATTATTTCTTGCGTCGGGTCAACCAAATCTTATCCTCACGTGGCATATTGACTGCGGGCTGGGAAGAAATTGCAATGACCCACAAAGGCGGTAAACGTATGCCCAATCCTACATTTTCGGGGGAGCAGATGGTACCCTATATTTGGAACACCATTTGGGGCGGCGGTGAGGAAGAAGTGGCTTATGCTTTGGCCAATTCCGGTTACAAAGTAGTGTTGTCGAATGCGCCGAACTTGTATTTTGATTTTGCTTATGACAAAGACCCCGAAGAACCCGGCTACTATTGGGGCGGCTACTTGAACACGGAAAACACGTTCAAATTTCAACCTTTTGACCTGTATCAATGCGCCGAGCAGGATGTGCTGGGTAATTCAATTGATGCTGCGTTGAAGTACAAAAACGCTATTCGCCTCACTGAAAAAGGACGCAACAATATTTTAGGGATTCAAGGTCAACTTTGGAGCGAAACTATTCGATCTGCCGAACGAATCGAATACCTGCTTTTTCCTCGTATGATAGCGCTGGCAGAGCGTGCTTGGGGCAATGAGCCTAATTGGGCTAATGAAAAAGATCCTGTTTTGCGCCAAGATGCTTATACAGCGGCTTGGAACGAATTTGCCAATCGCCTTGGTCAGATTGAATTACCCCGATTAGATGCTATGTTTGGCGGTATTCGATACCGGATTCCGTTGCCCGGCGCAAAGGTGGAAAATGGTGTATTAAAAGCCAATGTGGAGTTTCCGGGGCTTGATATTAGATACACGACGGATGGTACTGAACCAACTGTTCATTCCGCACTTTACGCTGAACCTGTTGCGGTAGCAGAGACGAAGGTGTTTTTGTTAAAAACTTTTGATCGGAATGGGCGAAGTAGTAGGTTGGCGACTGTGGAGGTGACGATGCCCACAGCCCCGACAATTTAGTTGAAATTCAATGCTGCCATTATGAGATCCTTATCTGCTTTTTACGCCGAGATATGTCCCCTATTTACCAACGAAATTATAAAGTTGACTCAAAGGGATTGGTGCTTAATTGTCGGGGTGACAAAAAAGTCGCCCCGACAATATACAAAATCCTACAACCAGCAAACTTTAAGGACTCAATTAAAAATAAACAATTGATAATGAAGTAATTGTTGAAGCGTGAGCGTCCCTTCAATATTTCATTTACACCCTCCGCAATTGACTATAAGTTTGATAACCCGGCTGAACAGGGCTTGCAATGACAAAAATCCGTGCATGTTCGCTGGCTTCAAATACCAATGTATCCGTTTCTGTCACTTGCACAAAATCGAACGTATTGGCTATGTTGTCTTGAATGCGTAAAGATCCTTCCAGCACATAGATCGAATATATATTTTCTTTTTGTGCGGCGCGTTCAAAACGACTTGCATTCAGTTCGATTTGTTGTACTTCAATGCCAGGTGTGTCCATACGAAAAGGACTTTCATCGCCTACCAGCGTTTTTATCCGATAGCCTTCTCCTGTTTTTTCGGGAAATCCAGCGTCCCGATAATCGTCGTAAGAGGCCGCTTGTTGCATGGTTTTGTTCAAGTTGGGGTCAAACCAAATTTGAAACATTTCGGCATCTTTCCCCATCCATTCGGAGTGGCTGATCCCGTTTCCAGCCCGAATGATTTGCACATCTCCTGCTTCTAGGTCGCGCCATGTTTTGAGTTTGGTATCGTAGTGGCGGATCTTTCCTTTGAGCACAAAGGAACAGATTTCAAAACCTTGGTGCGGATGTAAGCCGATGGTGCTGTCCGTCACAGCACGGGCATGCGCCCAGTAAAACAGGTTGGAATAGGGGCGAATGGCTGAATGATCTTTTGGAAAACCTATGGGTTTGTTTTCTATAATTTCACCGTCGTTGAAAGCGCCGTAGCCTTGTTTTTCTTTGGGTGTGATATGTATTGACATGATGTGTGATGTTTGTGCATGGGTAAACAGTGTTTTTTGCTGTTTAGTTTTGTGTGTATCCTAAATCC
>JBEAVK010000370.1:0-24685 GCA_041160955.1 Bacteroidota bacterium | reverse complement strand
CGATTACATCCTCAAAATATAAAAAATCTTATTTTACGGTATGTAAAACAGCGAGAAAGTATAAAATTCGACGTGTCTCATCCCATTTTTATGCTCGAACAAATGTCTATTAAATGCCATTTCCAATTTGAGCCAATAAAATTAAAGGAATAAAAATAAAATTATTTCCCCAAAAAATTACCTCCCTAAACGAAACTAATATTACCTTTGCGCTCCAATTTTAGCAAGGCTATTCAATTTAGTAAAAATAATAAGTAATGAAACGTACATATCAACCATCGCGTCGCGCTCGTAAAAACAAACACGGTTTTCGTGAGCGGATGTCGTCCAAGAACGGTCGTAAATTATTAGCGCGCCGTCGTAAGCAAGGCCGTTGGAAACTCACAGTTTCTGACGAAAGGCGCCTGAAGTAATTCGGTCACGCCGCCTGACGTGTGCGTGGATTTGCCGATGCTTGAAAGCGTTCAAGCATATTAGTCGCCCGGTTGTTGTTGCAACCGGGCGACTTTTTGTGTTGTATTAGGAATGATAAAACAACAACTTATCATTTCTTAACTAGAACTTATTGATTTTTAATGGAGATTTCCTTCACTTTTTCAAAAAAAGAACGGCTCAAAAGCCGTAAAATGATCGGTGCGCTGTTCATTGGAGGAAAATCGTACCTCGCTTTTCCACTTAGGGTCGTTTGGCAACCCTTTCCGCCCGAGTTTTATCCTACACCACAGTCCAGTGTGCAGGTCATGGTCTCTGCACCCAAAAAAACGTTCAAAACTGCCACCGCTCGCAATCGGATCAAACGCCTCGTACGTGAAGCATGGCGCTTGCATAAACACGAGTTTTATCTGCGTTTACCGGCCGATCATCCGCCCATTGCACTCTTATTGATGTATATCGCTAAAGAAGAACTGACATTCAAAGAAGTAGAAGCAGGCGTACTAAAGATGATTCGAAAATGGGAACCCTGATTCCTTAAGTACTTGGACAGTAGCACAATAAACCATTCGCCTTCGGATAAGACCAATTTTTATAGATTGGTAAAATAACGAATAAAATTGACACATTGCCCAATTGCGTCAAAATATAGATTTTTAGCACACAAAATAGAAATAGATCGTATCTTAGCGTCGGATATACTAAATTACGTCGCAACCTTTTCAACAAAACAAACCCTATCTATTTCACGCTATCTATTACGTATAAATGAAAAAACTATACATCCAAGTTCTTATCTTGCTATTATTTGCTGCTATTCAATTATCTGCTCAAACCTTCACCTTTGATACCGATACAGAGGGTTGGACAACGAATGCCGATGGTTCTGCGGCTGTGTGGGAACCTTTTGGCGGTAACCCGGGTGGTTATATCTCGGCTTTTGATATTTCAACTGGCGGTACATGGCATTGGGTAGCACCATCATTTATGCTGGGCAATGTTTGTGGCGCGTATGGCTTAACATTGTCATTTGATCTTTTTACCAGCGTACAACAAACAAACAATACCAAACCCGATGTTATCCTTTCTGGTAATGGTATGATTCTGGTGTTTAATACGGCTTTTGACCCAAATACTTTTTGGACAAATTACGATGTCACCATGAAGGAAGACGCGGGTTGGCGTATAGGTGCGGTAAATGGCCCCATTCCTACTAAACAACAATTTGTAGATGTATTACTCAATTTGGATGGCCTGCAAATACGCGGCGAATACCTACAGAATAATATAGACAATGGAGGTCTGGATAATGTCGTATTGTCTTCCACTTCATTTGAATTGGACTTGGATAAAAATGATAGTACAACCCCTCCAGGCTCAAAGGATTTTGTCAACGATACCTCCTGTACCGATGGCGCAACCATGTGCGATGTTGACCTTGGGCTGCTTTCCGAATCACCGATCGATTCTATTGTTGTTCAATTGATTACCACATTTGATGGCAGCAATGAATCGCTATCTTTCCCTTTGCCTGCACCAGCCTTATCACCATCTGTAACAGGGGTAGGTACTCAAAAAATTATATTGGGCAATACTGGCCAAACTACGGCTAGTTTTTACCGCGAAGCCTTAAAGAAAATAACATTTGCTAATACGGCATCTATAGCTACGCCGGGCGTTCGGTTTGTTCAAGTAACCGTTTATACGATATGTGGCCCATTAGCCTTTGCTTATGTACGCATTCCGTATTTCCCACCAGCGTATGCCGGTGAAGATGGTACGGTTGATTTTTGCCCCGATGATCCCGCTACCGATTTGGTGAATTACCTGGGCGGTGCTTTTACTCCAAACGGCTCTTGGTCACCGGGGTTTGCGGATGGTAGCACCCGATTTGATCCAGAAGCCGACACTCCCGGAACATTCCAGTATATTGTCAAAAGCGTTTGGGATGGTTGCCCCAATGATACCTCCGAGGTAGTCGTGCGCGTGGCCAGTCCAATTGGCGATCTTGGCCCCGATACTACCCTTTGTTATAGTCCATTTATACAACTCTCACTGGCAACCCTGCCGGAGCATACCCAATGGCTATGGAGTTCGGGAGAAACAACGGCTTCTATCTCCGTCACAACTGCTGGCGTATATACGGTAACAGTGACTTCTGATATCAATAACTGCGCATTTACCGATCAAATAAGCATAGCACCTACTCCTTATGCAGGAGAAGATGGTACAGTTGATTTTTGCCCCAGTGATCCCGCTACTAATCTTGCGAATTACCTGACGGGTACTTTTGTGCCAGGTGGCGCTTGGTCGCCGGGGTTTGTGGATGGCAGTAACCGCTTCGATCCAGCAGCAGATACGCCTGGAACTTACCAATATATTGTCAAAAGTAATTGGGAAGGCTGCCCCGGTGATACAGCTACGGTTGTAGTACGCGTGGCCAGCCCCATAGGCGATCTTGGCCAAGATACAACGCTTTGCAATAGTCCATCACTCCAATTTACCCTAGTTACCCTACCCGAACACAACAATTGGGTATGGAGTACCGGCGAGACTACAGCAGCCATTACAGTCAATACCGCAGGGCTTTATGCAGTAACGGTTACTTCTTCCATCAATAATTGTATTTTTTCTGATCAAATAAAGGTTGATCCGCCACCGTACGCGGGAGAGGACGGATCGGGCGATTTTTGCCCTGATGACCCCGCTATTGATTTGCGTAGTTTATTGGGTGGTACTTTTGTACAAAATGGCTATTGGTCACCTGCTTTTATGGATAGTGGAGGGCTTTTCGATCCCAAATTAGATACTGACCGTAAATTTCAATACATCATTCCGAGTAATTGGGTAGGTTGCCCCAACGATACGGCAATAGTAGAAGTGCGCGTGGCCAGCCCGATCACTGATTTTGGTCCAGATACGATCTTATGCCGCGATGCTACACTTCGACTTTCCATCAATACCTTACCCGAGTATAATAATTGGCAATGGAGTACAGGTTCTTTTTCTTCGTCTATTCTTGTTCAAACTGCGGGTGTTTATAGCGTAACGGTCACTTCGGAGGTTAATAATTGCGTTTTTGTGGATAGTATCAAGGTAGATTATGTGACCTGTTTGGAATGTCCGGTTTATGTTCCCAATGTTTTTTCGCCCGATGATGATGGCCGTAACGATAAATTTCAAGCATTTGCAGGTTGCGATTTTCTGTCGTACCACCTCAGTATTTATGACCGATGGGGCGCGCTAATGTTTGAAACATACGACCCAAATACGGAATGGGAAGGCGATTTTAGGGGCAAAAACCTCAACCCCGGTGTATATGTCTGGTTACTGGATTATGAAACAGAATTATTGGGAAAGCCTTTTGCCCGACGAAAGCAAGGAGATGTGACGATTGTGAAGTAATATCAATACTGCCTTAATTGCGGTGTGATTTATTCCATAATTACAAAATATTGCCCAATCTTTGCAGCCACATGACCCAACATCAAATTTATACCGATTTATTATCGGCCAAAGCCGCTGGCAAAAAGAAACTGGCTGTACTTTTTGATCCAGATAAAATGCGCTTAGGCCGGATGGATCAAGCCGTGGACAATGCGGTCGAATGCGGCATCGACTATTTTTTTATTGGCGGCAGTTTGGTCGTTAATAATATGCTCGATGACGTGTTAAGCGCAGTCCGCGAGCGTTGTGATATACCGATGGTGCTTTTTCCGGGTAATTCGTTCCAGTTGAGTTACCGCGCCGATGCACTGCTATTTCTTTCGCTCATCAGTGGCCGGAATCCCGAATTATTGATTGGTCAACACGTTATTGCTGCACCTTTTCTCAAAATGTCACCTTTGGAAATCATTTCCACAGGATATATTTTGATTGATGGAGGAGTTCAAACTTCGGTGCAATACATGTCCAATACTTATCCAATTCCTGCTCACAAGTCCGATATTGCGGTGTGTACTGCCATTGCGGGCGAAATGTTGGGACTTAAACTGATATATATGGACGCAGGATCGGGTGCGAAAAATCCTATTTCTACGGAGATGATTGAAGCCGTTAGTGGTGCAGTACAGACCCCCTTGATCGTTGGTGGAGGTATCCGAACCGCCGAAAAAGCAGCCGCTAATTTTAGGGCAGGTGCAGATGTTGTCGTAGTGGGCAATGCCATTGAAACCGATCCAGACTTAATTCGTTCCATTTCAACAGCACGATACTAATCGCTTTTTTATGATAAGACGCCACTTTATTCGTCAAATGGCCGCTGCCTCCGCAGGTCTAGCCATTGCTCCAAGTTTATCAGCCATCCCTTTTTTACCAAAGAAAAAACTAGGTGTTGCTTTGGTCGGACTTGGGTATTACAGTACTTATTTATTGGCTCCGGCCTTGCAAAAAACCAAAAATTGTTATTTGGCAGGTATTGTCACTGGTTCGCCGGAGAAGGCCACCGAATGGCAAAAAAAGTATGGGATTAAAGAAAAGAACACCTATAACTACCAAAATTTTGACCAAATAGCCAATAACCCTGATATTGATGTGGTCTATATTGTACTACCCAATAGCATGCACATGGAGTTTACGGTGCGCGCAGCGGCTGCTGGCAAACATGTATGGTGCGAAAAACCCATGGCGCTCACTGCTGCCGAATGCAACGTAATGATCAGGGCTTGCGCTGAAAATAAAGTAAAATTGAGTATCGGTTACCGGATGCAACACGAGCCCAATACCCAAGAAATTATTCGGTATGGCCGAGAAAAAACCTTTGGCAAAGTACAAATGGTGACAGTCACTGCCGGTTTCAAAGAATCGCGGGAGGGACATTGGCATACGATAAAAGCGATGGGTGGTGGAGCCATGTACGATATGGGCGTGTATCCGCTCAATGCAGCGCGGTATGTAGTAGGGGAGGAGCCGATAGCGGTTACGGCGGTACAAAAAGTATATCGCCCAGAGGTATTTGTCGGGATAGATGAATCCATGAGTTTTCAACTGGAATTTCCCGGCGGTGCTGTAGCCAACTGTGCAACGAGCCTCGGTGTCAATCTGAGTAATTATTTGATGGTATCTTGCGATAAGGGTTGGTACAAATTGGAGCCATTTTCGAATTATAGCGGTATTACTGGTGTAAATAGCGAAGGCAAAACGCTTGATCAATTGGTGAGCATACCGGAACCACAACAGCAAATAAGGCAAATGGAAAATGATGCTCGATCTATATTGTCGGATCAGGCTGTTTTAGTGCCAGGCGAGGAAGGCATGCGTGATATTCGTATTTTGGAAGGTATTTATAAGGCGGCGAAAGACGGATGTCGAGTGGTTTTGTAAGGATAGTGTATTTTTAAAACTTTTTTTGTTAAATATTTTGTTTTAATAAAAAAGCGTTTTACCTTTGCCTTACAAATAGCATAAATGTATGACCAATTCTTCAAAAGGCAATGGTTTTGGGGTTGATTTTGACACCTACTGGAAAGAGATATTAGATTTGATAGAACCTGCCACCCGTTTTTTCTTACCTGCTTTGCACCAACAAGTGGATTGGAGCATAGATTATATCTCTTTGGAGCAAGAGTTACGCAATCTTTACGCGCGGAAAAAAGGGCGGGTAAAGCGTACGGATAAGTTGTTTCGTTTTAAATTATTGAATGGGGAGGATCATTATCTTTTGTTCCACTTAGAAATAGAAGCATTTCCTACGGCTCTATTTCCAGAGCGTATGTTCGAATATTTTATACGGCATCGTTTTAAATATAGCAATACGCCCATAACGATGTTGGCTATTTTTGTTGGAGATAAGCCAACAAAACCGCTGCAATCGTATAGTGTAGATTGTTTTGGTACAGAATGTACGCTAAAGTATAATACTTTTAGCGTAGCAGCACAGACAGAGCAACAATTGCTAGAGTCAGATAACCCATTTGCACTGGTTGTTTTGGCTAATTTGTATGTTATACAATCAAAAAGCAATGTAGAGTTGCGGACGCAGTTCAAGCGTAAATTGCTAAAACACCTAGCAACTAGGAATTATTCCTATGAAAAGTTCAAAAAGTTATTTAACTTTGCAGTGTTTTTTATGACATTGCCACCTGAAAAAGAAAAAAAAATAATACAGTTTATGAGCAAGCAAACACAAGCCCAAACACAAGCAAAAAAACTCACGTATGCTCAGCAAGCGGAAGCTTATGGTGATAATCTTTTCGGAATACTCTTTAAGGCTAAATATGGGCAAACTCCCGAAGTCTTTGTGGAGGTAGCGCAGCAACAAATAGACAAGGCGCAGCAACAAATAGACAAGGCGCAGCAACAATTAGATATGGCGCGGCAACAGGCAGACAAGGCGCAACAACAGGCAGACAAGGCGCAACAACAGGCAGATAGACTACAAGAAAAAGAACGAAAAATAATCGTTTACATGTACAAAACCGTGCGTTTATCTGCCCAAGAAATCGCAAAAGAACTAGAGGTTGACCTCACTTACGTCGAATCTGTTTTGGCTAATTTACCACCAGAAAATAATTAAGTGTAAATAACACACAGCCATTTATGGATAATAATCTGGGACATAAGAGGTAAATATAAGACTTATAACAGTAGTTGCTTCGCATAAATTTTGAATATGCGAAGCAACTACCACCGTTACTTTACTTCAATTTCACCGCCGTAGCCACATCGGCTTTTTTCATCTTTTCGTCTTCGCTAAAAGGCTTTATTTTGATGGTCAAAGTATGTCCGCCATCTGAAATTTCAGAAAGCCCATTGCTGGATTTTTTTACTGTACGATCTGGGAAGCGATATACCTGTGTATAAGCCATTTCAGTAAAAAAGGACTTCATCATGTCCATTTGACCCGATTCGTCACCTTCACTAAGTGCTTTCTTGAGTTCTTCCCCGATATTAGCAGTACCCATCCGCTCAAAGCTTTTCCCATTATATTTAAAGGTTTCTTCGGCTTTGGCATCATATTTCTCTTTGTTAATGATCTTGATCGCTTTATTGAGGGCTTCTACATTGACAAAATCAAAAGTATAACCAAATTTGAAAGCAGCGGTGTCATTGACTTCTATCACATTTGAAATACCAGAAACACCTTTGAGTGATTTTGCTACACCACCAGTAAGTTGTTCTCCCATTTGAGACATATCCAATGGGTTTTCTTCGGCTGCGGGTGCCACTTCTTCATCCGTTTTGCTGGTAGGATTTTCTTGTGACTTAATATCCTCTGTGCTCATGTCCTTTTCATCACCCTCTCTAGTAGGAGCATCGCCCTCTTTTGGTGGTGCCATATTTTTAAACATGTCCATCATGCTTTTCATCTCGCTCATATCCATTATCATGGAATAAGAGCCGCCACCGTCTTTTTTAAAAACTACTTCCTCCAGGATATTTAAGCATCCGGTAAAAGTTAATGCACTAGCCAATAGTGCGAATAAATAGAATTTTTTTAAGTTCTTCATTAAGAAATATTGTAATTGAAAATGAGTTGTCTTTATTATAAGCAACAATAACGTTGCAAATATAGGGACAATGTACTATTATTAATTTTTTTTGGACAAAATACCTTCCTTGATCGTCAAGTAAGGAGAAAACAATAAAATAACGATTCAACCTAAATAGTTTTGGTGGAAACGTTTTTTCAAAGGTGAAGCGGTGGAAAAAATAAAAAATACGCGAATAAAGAGGAATAAACGATAAAGACTTTATTTTTTAATCACCATCTTAGATAGATTTACCAATAATTATCGGATATTTCGCCCTCAATTGATAATTTAGACGATTTATGAATATTTTAGTTACAGGCGGTGCCGGATTTATAGGTAGCCATACCGTTGTTGCCTTGCACGAAGCAGGCTTTAACCCTGTTATTATCGACGATTTTTCTAATTCTAACCCAATGGTATTGGAACGGTTAGAAAAAATTACAGGTAAACGCATTACTTGTTACGATCAAAATTGTTGCGATACCAACGCTTTACAAGCTATTTTTGATACCGAAAAAATAGATGGAGTTATTCATTTTGCGGCATTTAAAGCGGTAGGCGAATCCATGGGGCAGCCTTTAAAGTATTATCGGAATAACTTGGATTCCATTTTGGCCTTGTTGGAAACGATGGTTCCTGCTGGCGTTCAGCACCTTATTTTTTCCTCTTCTTGTACGGTATATGGTAACCCCGATCAATTACCGGTTACAGAAGATACGCCGATTAAGCCAGCCATGTCAGTATATGGCAATACTAAACGGATTGGCGAAGAAATTTTTAGGGATATTGTTTCAACAGGTAACCCTATGAAAATCATTGCTTTACGCTATTTTAACCCTATTGGAGCGCATCCAACAGGGCTAATTGGGGAATTGCCATCGGGTACTCCTAATAACCTTGTTCCATTTGTTACCCAAACAGCGGCGGGCATCCGTCCTGAACTCACGGTGTATGGCAATGATTACGATACGCCTGACGGCTCTTGTATCCGCGACTATATACACGTGATGGATTTGGCAGAAGCACACGTAGCAGCATTAAAACGTTTGTTTGACCTACCTCTTCCGACTCATTTTGATGAAATCAATGTGGGTACAGGACAAGGAAACAGCGTTCTTGAAATCATTAAAGCCTTTGAAAAAGTAACGGGTAAGCCTTTACCTTATACCATTGGTAAACGCCGTATGGGCGATATTCCGTCTATCTATGCCGATGTTACAAAATCGACGCAAAAACTGGGCTGGAAAGCAAAACGTACCTTAGAAGAGTCTTTAGCAGATGCTTGGCGGTGGCAACAAGGACTTTAAATATATAGGTATAAAACAAAATAACAAACATGATTCGTTCTAAACAATTATCACGCTTATCAGAAGAAGAATTTGACCTCTGTATTATAGGAGCGGGAGCATCAGGTGCTGGATGTGCGCTGGATGCTGCCTTGCGCGGGCTAAAAGTAGTCATGGTGGATAAATCAGATTTTGCAGCAGGTACATCCTCTCGTAGTACAAAATTGATACATGGTGGTGTCCGTTATCTGGAGCAAGCCTTTAAAAATTTTGATTTTGCACAACTCAAACAAGTGCGGCATGGTCTGGAAGAACGCCATAGCGTATTGTCCAATGCGCCCCATCTTTCTCGGCCATTGGCCTTGGTAACACCGGTTTTTAGTTGGATCGAAGGGTTATATTTTACGATAGGTCTCAAGGTATATGCGTGGTTTGCATCCAATAAAGATACGTTGCCCAAAAGCGAATGGTTGAACAAAAAAACGGTGCTACAACGTATTCCAGGGATAAGCCGCAAAATGCACAGTGCTGTCTTATATTATGATGGCCAATTGGATGATGCCCGTTACGCGCTTGCGCTCGCACAAAGTGCAAATGAGATTGGAGCATCGGTTATCAATCATTTAGGTGTTGTTTCTTTCGCCGTAGATGGTGAAGGGAAACTGACTACAGCCTATTTGAAAGACGAATTGACTGGTGCTTTACACGTCATTAAGGCCAAAGTTTTTCTTAATTGCACAGGGGCTTATGCCGATCATATCCGTTTGGCGGCCAATAAGAGTTTGACTAAACGTATCCGTCCATCTAAGGGGGTACATGCTATTTTGCCATTGGGGGTACTAGGTGGTAAAGAAGCATTATTGATCCCTAAAACACCTGATGGTCGTGTGGTTTTTGCTATTCCTTTTGGCGATAAATTACTGCTGGGTACTACGGATGAAGATTATCATGGCGGTGATGAAGAACCCATTTTAGAACGCTCGGAGGTGGATTATTTATTGGAAACATTGCGGCCATATATAGACAAGGACGTAAGCCCAGACATGGTTTTGGCTGGTTTTGGCGGTTTACGGCCTTTGATTATCGCCGATGGAAAATCAACCAAAGGGCTTGTCCGCGATCATGAAGTAGAATTTGATCCAAAGTCCAATTTATTTAGTCTTTTGGGTGGTAAATGGACTACTTATCGGCTTATGGCGAAAGATGCCATTGACGATATTTGCCAATACTTGGGCGTTACAACGTCTTGTACCACTGAACAACATATACTCATGGGGGGCGCCGGATTTGCACAGGACGATTGGGAAAACATACAGTTGAAGACAGGTTTGGATCAAGATATTTGTGTGCATTTGAACCTGAATTACGGCGCAAATTGGCCATTTGTCGTCGAAATTATCGAAATGCAACCCTCGTTAGGGGAGCGTATCTCGGCGGCGTATCCGTTCATCGAAGCAGAGGTTGTTTATACCGCCCGATACGAAATGGTTTGCACGATCCGCGATTTCTTCGCGCACAGGATTCGGCTCGAAATTATGGACTGGGATGCTACCATGGCAGCCACTGATAGGGTAGGGCAGTTATTGGCAGAAGAATTAGGCTGGAGTACCACCGAAAAATCTGAAAATATTGCCCAGTATAAAGACCTGATTATTCATTTTAAGGGGAAAATTCGTTAAAAAACGAGACTTTCTACTACAATTCGTTCACCACTTTATCACTATTTACTAAAATTATGAATGCATCATTTATTGGAGAATTTATTGGGACTGCCTTACTCATCCTGTTGGGTAATGGTGTTGTAGGCGGCGTACTACTGCGCGGCTCTAAAAGCGAAAATGCGGGTTGGCTCGTCATTACCATTGCGTGGGCTTTGGCTGTTACTATGGGGGTATTCGTGGCGGGTGCTGCAAGCGGTGCTCACCTGAATCCTGCAGTTACGATCGCTCTGGCGGCAACAGGTAAGTTTGATTGGGGCAATGTTGCGCCTTATATCACGGCTCAAATGCTCGGGGCAATCCTTGGTTCTGTGCTAGTTTGGTTGCAGTATTTGCCACATTGGGAACGCACGGAAGACCAAGGCGCAAAATTGGCGGTATTTGCCACCGCACCTGCAATTCGGCATACACCAAGCAATTTAATTGGAGAATTTATCGGCACATTTGTGCTGATGTTTGGACTTTCTGCTTTGGGAGCCAACAAATTTGCTGATGGTCTAAATCCTATGGCGGTTGGCGCATTGATCTTGGCTATTGGACTTTCTTTGGGCGGTTCTACGGGTTATGCCATTAATCCTGCTCGTGATTTAGGCCCGCGCATCGCACACGCAATTTTGCCCATTGCAGGCAAAGGCGGCTCAGATTGGGGTTATGCTTGGATTCCAGTTGTTGCCCCTATTTTGGGGGCTATTGCTGGTGCTGTAGCATATAGTGCGTTATTCCCTGCTTTATAATTGTATTTTTCTAGGCTGTCTCATAAGTATATAGCCAAGAATATCAACAAAATAATATTTTGATTGAGTGTAGTGTCGGCGTGGCTCGTAGTCACACCGACACTCTACTAAGGCTTTTTTGATATTTTATTTGGTCAAGATGCAGTACTAAGACCCATTGCCGTACTTCCGATATATCTTTGAAAAACGATGACTTTACCCAATCAGTTTTTTTAAGGCATCCAATGTTTTTTTCCGTTCTTCCCTTCGGATAATGGCTACTGGTGGCGCACTCCGTTCTTTGCAATCCATAATGGCACAACGCTCGCAAGTCACATTTACCTTCGTCCTCGGAATAGCAGGATCGTCTAAAAACGCGATGCTTTTACGCGCACTGCTGTCAATCAAAATACCGAGCATTACACTCACATTAGTGTCTTCTGTAGGAAATCCGGATTGTGCCAGTGCGACACAAAGGTATTCTTCATTGGAATCGGCAAAGGTAGCACGTTGAATACCTGCTACTATTTTTTGTACACCGGATTGCTGTGAAGAAAGGTCGTTGAGCAAAGCAATAGAAAGCCAACGGCGGCAATAATGCTCCGCCAGCCCTGAGGAGTGGGGTTGGTGGCGGCGGTTCAAATGCAGTTCCTTATCAATCTCAAATTTATTGGTATTGACGCGGTGTATCGTCCTGAAAAAGAATATTTTGCGCAAGTCGAACCCCGAAGAAATAATATTGAAACGTTGGAATAATACGGCTGGACTCACGTCAAAACGTTCCAAAAGGGATAAAAAGAACGTATCATCCCATGTTTTTTTAGCAAAAAATCGGTTTAAATTTTCTGAAAACACATCTTGATTAACCAAAATAGCCACCGCAAAATAGCCTGCTTTATAGTTATTAAGGGTTTCTTCAAAACTCGTCACACGAATCATCGAACTCGCTAAAGGCCGCTCTTTGAGGGCAAGTGCGTTAAATCCCAATTCCTTCGCCAACTGAAACGTACGTTGTTGCTCTGTCAGTTTTGGATTGAGCAATAACGTTTTTTTACGAGGCACAAAAACAGACCGCATCCCTAATAAATCTGGGTACTTAGCGAGTCCTTGCTCCTCAATTGTATAGCCATATATGGTGGTTAATATGGTCGCTATTTCAGAGTAAGTAACTGGTTTTTTTGTGTTTATTTGATGTCGCTCCACAAAAGCAGCGGCTGTTGCTTCGATATCCTCGAAGTAATTCATGTGGAGTTCCTGGTAGGCGCGCAAGGCTGCAAAGAAGAAATTCTCGTCGCGGAGCGAATAGTTCCTCGCAATTTCCAAGAGTGCGGAGATAAACGCATTGACCCGATCGGGTGCTTTAGCGATAATTTCCACCACTTGTTGTAATTCGATGCCAAAAAGTTCGAGCGGGAGTTCGTTCAAAAAATTACTTTGCAGCAAGTCGCCCAATGGGCCATATTGTTTGGTCAAAACCGGCGATACCAAAGTTTCCCGACTTACCCCTAAGGCATCAGCAAGTTTGGTTTGGTTCTCTGCTAAAGGATATTTTTTACCTTTTTCAATTTCGTTGAGGTACGAAATAGAAATACCGCACTGACGGCTTAATTCGTCAAAATTCCAGCCTTTTTCCTGTCGAAATTGCCTAATTTTTAATCCAAATATAATACGCTGTTGAACGGTGGCCATTAAAACTTTGGACAGGTTACTTTAGAGCGACGATGCTCAGGATGTATATAAGTAAGCGACAATTCAAATGCACCACGGGCATTATTGGCCCGCCTCAACGAAGATACCGTAAGATCGTAACTCAAACCTACCATAAATCGGTTCATTTCAAGCATAGTAACTATCGTAACAGCATCTGCTTGTATGCCCCTGTCGAGTCGATTACCAAGACGGGTAAACACACCTGCGCGCAAGGCCAATTCATTAAGGTCGTTATTAGAATATCTGATATTGAAACCCAAATCGGTTTCAAACGATGGCCCTTGTTTCATCACCTGTACAGCGGGTAATATGCTAAGTACTTCACTTACAGGCAATTGGCCGCCAATTTGGCCCGACCAACGGCGGTAAAGTACCGAATTATTGGTTTGCATAAAAGTGATTTTAGGCTCCGTCAAGTGGTGTGCCGAACCACCCAAGTAAAAGAAACCGCCATTGTCAAAAATCATGTACCAAAGTAAGCCAGCATTAAAATCGGGGTACAATGGTGTATTGCCAGTATCAAATGTTTCGCCATTACCAGTCCCTAAATCGGGTTGTTCAGCACTGGAATCGTATTGGCGGCTAAACCAAAGGCGGCTCCAGTCAATAGAATTTTGACCAAAACCTACTTGCGCACCTGCTGAAAGATAATGCTCGGTGCGGTTGCGGCCACCTGATAATTGCTTCAAAAAAGAAAAGGCCAAATGGGCTTTATTTTGTTGGTAACGCGCCGTACCCACATCATCGTGGAGTGCGCCGATGCCAAATGCGACATAATCATCGGAGGCCAAAGCGCGGCGGTACTCGCCCGAAACGGCATACGTGCGGAAAGGAACTGAATTCAGTACGCTATTCCATTGGTCGCGGTAATTCACGGTCGTCCGGCATTGACCATTAAAAACGCCCGTTAAAGCAGGATTTAAGGTATAAGGAGACGCGTAAAACTGTGAAAATCTAGGATCTTGGGCATTTAACTGTAGTGTAAATGCCAGTAGGCTGAGTATTAAAATCGGTTGGTATAGTTTTTTCATTGGATTGAAAGATAAAAAGGTGAAATAGGGTGGCAAATATAAAGTGAAATATTGAATTTAAAATAAAAATTGCAGACTAAGTACAACGTAAATTAAATTTGTCTAAACCAGTTCGTAAACATTCCTTCCATATACGTGGTTTAGTATTCAATTATCGAGATATTACTATCCATTCAGTAAAATTATACCACAAGTAATGACTGCACAAGAACGCGAAGATCAGCAATTTATGTTCCACCCCAACAACGTAATGTTGATGATCCTGCTATTGGGTCTGAGTATGTTGTTTTTAGCACTTACGATCTCTTACGCATATACCAAAATTACCAATAACATTGATACCATTTCGGTGCCGGCAATGTTTTTCGTCAATACAGTCGTGCTTTTGGGCAGTAGTTATACGATGATACAGGCCAAAAAAGCCTATGTCAATGATGATACAGAAGGCTACCAAAAACTACTAAAATATACGATTTGGTTGTCGTTGTTGTTTTTGGTGCTGCAAGCCATAACGTGGTATTGGTTGTTTACGATGAACAAAGTAGGATTAGGTTCTTCTACGGCCTCGGGGTATTTGTACGTTATCTCTTTTGTACACCTGTTGCACGTGGTGGCGGGGCTGCCATTTATCTACCTCTTTTTGCGAACGGCCAAAAAAGTAATGGTAGAACCAGTGTCGGTACTCGTTTATTTCTCCGATCCTGAAAAACGCCTCAAACTGCGATTATTGACGCTATATTGGCATTTTTTGGATATATTGTGGATATATTTGGTGGTGTTTTTGTTGGCAATTTCGTTTTTTTAAACACTACGCCCAGCCAGAATAAAAACGCGTTAACCATCCAAACAATGTCCAGCGTTTGGTGATATACGCCATCCTTTTTTTCTTTTTTATGGCATCCAAAATTTGGCGTGCGGCCTTGTCCACTGGCTGCATCCAAAATACTTTATCGCCTTTTACAAGGGCTGTTTTTACAAAACCTGGGCGAATATCGGTGACGGTGATCGGTTGTTTGCGCGATTGAACGGCCAAATACAAACCGTGTAAATAATTGGATAAGAAGGCTTTAGATGCGTTGTATGCTGGATTCAATCGTCCGCCAATCAACGACGCAATAGAGGAAATACCCACCAAATGCCCACTGTTTTGTTTATAAAAAACGTGCATGGCGCGTACACACATATTGGCAGCACCGAGTACATTGGTTTGAATCACAGTATGCTCAATATTCCAGTCCAATTTTTTGTTGACATCGCCCCAGCCAGAGTTGACCACAACTAGGTCTATTTCGCCTAAATCGGCGCACATCGCATCAAATGCGGTATTAGAAGCCTCCAAATCCGTGATATCGAATACCTTAATCCGGTACATATCGGGCATTTCGGCCTGCAAATCCTTTAGTTTTTCTTCGCGCCGACCCGTAATATACGTGGTATAGCCGTCTTTGACCAATAGTCGAGCCAATTCCAAGCCAATGCCTGATGATGCTCCAATCACAATTGCATTTTTCATATTTATTTAATTGTATTTATGTCTAAATCTCTTAATTTTGGCGCATATACCCAAGTAAAGAGTACAATGAGCAATGTCATGCAGCCGCCAAATACAACCGAAGGCACAGTACCCATTAGTTCAGCCGCCAATCCGCTTTCAAATGCCCCCAATTCGTTTGATGAAGTGATAAAAATCGAATTAACAGAGGAGACGCGGCCTTTCATGTGGTCTGGTGTTTGGTGCTGGATCAACGACGATCGTACAAAAACGCTGACTTCATCCAGCATGCCAGCCACCAATAAACAAGCAAAAGACAACCAAAAATATTTGGATAAACCAAAGATAATAATGCATACACCAAAACCTGCAACACATGCCAACATTATTTTTCCTGCGTTTTTGCCCATATTTCGGTGTGCGATCAAAAAGCCCATCCCAATTGCTCCAATGGACATGGATGCGCGCAGCCACCCCAAGCCTTCAGGCCCGACAAAGAGTATATCTTTAGCAAAAACAGGCAAAATAGCCACTGCACCACCAAATAACACTGAAAATAGATCCATTGCACTGGCCGCAAATATCAGTTTGTTGCCATAAACAAAGGCTAAACCCGCTTTGATCCGCGTCCACGCCTTTTCAGAGGTGTTCGATATTGGAACCGGTCGCGAACCGATACTTAGCATAAACATCAAACCCGTAAATAGTAAGGTGCAGATCACCATAAATGTCGTTTGTACCCCCAAATAACCATAGAGCAAACCACCCATACCTAAGCCACTAATGCTGGCCACCGACCACGTGGTGCTACCCCATGTAATGGCATTGGAAAGATTTTCCTTGCCCACCAATTGCGGTAAAAATGAAAAATTGGCTGGACTGGCAAAACCACGGCCTATACCTGTAAAGAACACCACCCCAAAAATACTGTAGATCAAGACCTGATTGGGTAAAATACCAATTTGGTGTACCAAAAACAGCAGCACAGCAGCACAGGTAAGTAAAAGACCGATGCAACAGGCGATGATTACTTTTCGGTTGTGTTTATCGATCAAATGCCCCGCGATCAAACTGACACATATCGCAGGAATGGCTTCCGATAAACCGATATAACCAAGCATCAAAGGGGAGTGGGTTAACTCGTACATGAGGTAGCCTACTGATACCGACATCATCTGTGTTGCTAAGGTAGTGATGAGGCGCGCCGACAAAAAACGCCTAAAATCGGGGATGCGGAGTGCAGAATATGCGTCTGATTTCAATATTTTTAACTTTTTTACAAATAGGTCTATAATATTACTCAAATTTGCGCGGCAAAGTTAACTAACAAACATCAACAACATGTCATTACTAGAAGGAAAAGTAGCCATTGTTACCGGCGGAGCGCGCGGTATTGGAGAAGCCATTGTGCGTGGATTGGCGGCGCAAGGTGCGTTTGTCGCATTTACGTATGTTTCTGAAGGCTCTGCGGCGCGTTCGGAAGCACTAGCGCAGGAACTAGGCGATAAAGTACGTGCCTACCAAAGCGATGCAGGCAATTTTGACCAAGCCTTAGCACTGATTACTCAGGTGGTTGCCGATTTTGGCCGCCTCGATATTTTGGTCAACAATGCGGGCATCACTAAAGACACCTTGATGCTCCGTATGACCGAACAACAATGGGACGATGTGATCCAAACTAACCTCAAATCGGTGTTTAATATGACAAAACACGCCCTCAAGCACCTGATGAAAGCAGGCGGAGGCAGTGTGATCAATATGAGTTCGGTGGTAGGTGTGTTTGGGCAAGCAGGTCAGGCCAATTATGCGGCTTCAAAGGCGGGTATTATTGCTTTTTCAAAGTCGATTGCAAAAGAATATGGCTCGCGTGGTATCCGTTGCAATGCTATTGCTCCGGGTTTTATTGAAACAGAAATGACCGCTGTTTTGGACGAAACGACTAAGAGTAACTACTTGAAATCCATTCCATTAGGCAAATTAGGCTCAGGCGCAGATGTTGCCAATGCTTGTATTTATTTAGCATCGGATATGGGTAAATACGTTTCTGGCCAAACGCTTTCGGTGTGTGGAGGGTTAAACTGCTAGTGAAAGAAATAAAGGGGCTGTGCTGTATATAGTTTAAAATTGAACATTGAATATTTAACATTGAACATTTAACATATAACATTTAACATTGAAAAAATGAACATAGAAAAAATGAACATTGAAAAAATGAACATTGAAAAAATGAACATTAAAAAAATGAACATTGAAAAAATGAACATTGAAAAATTTTAAATTTTAAACGCTAAATTTTAAATGTTCAATTATTATAGCGCAGCCACTGATAATTATACTCAGTGCTTTTTTATAAAGGTTCAGCGCACCGCAATATTGAATTAATGTTACGGTACGCTGCACCTTCAAAACGCGGATATCGCACCATTGCTACAAATATTGTGGTGCGCTGCACCTTTATCAGAGAACCCTAATATTTAGTGCCAGCGTAAGTTGAACTAATGTCGTCAGATTAGGCATCTTTTGAGCCTAATTCTTGGTATTATTGAGACCGCCAAGTTCGTGTGGGTACTATTTTGGACCATACTACTGGACATTTTTAAAACCGCAAGGAACAGATCACGTTTACGAAACTTTTTTTAGTTTCGTAAACGTCATTTTCCTCCATTGCAAAAGTGTATTAAACGTGTTTTTTAAAAAATGTCTAGTAGTATGATTTTGGACTATTGTCGGGTGACAAAAAAAGTCGCCCCGACAATATACTAAATCCTATACCATGCAAACTTGAGTGTCTCAACTAAAAACAAACAATTGATAATGAAACAATTGCCAGCGTGAATTTCCATAAAATTTAAAAGTGCTTTTCCAATACCTCTACTTTGTGTTCCATTTAACAATCTACTACTCATCCTTCAAAATCTACCATTCAGCAGAAACAATTATGCCTACCCGTTTATTTATCTGTCCTTTGCACTATAATTTTCAACTATATGCGCTTTTATATTTTACTGATATTAAACATATTATATTTTTCAGACCAAGTAATTGGCCAAAATTCCCCTATTTTAGAGGAATATATCCAAATGGGGCTGACGAATAATTTAACCCTAAAACAACACGATTTGGATATTAAAAAAAGTATAGAAGCCGTTCGGCAGGCTAAAATGCTTTTTTATCCCACCGTCGATTTTGAAGCCAATTATACCGTTGCAGCAGGTGGCCGAAAGATCGACTTTCCAATTGGTGATTTGCTCAATCCGGCTTACGCAACCTTAAATCAGTTGACCCAAACCAATAGTTTCCCTACTTTGGAAAACCAGCAAATCCAGTTTTTGCCCCATAATTTTCATGAAACAAAATTCAAGTTTGCTTACCCGCTGTACAATACAGACCTGAAGTACAATCGCCAAATTAAAGAACTAATGACCCTTAACCAAGCCGCCCAAAAAGCCGCTTATGAACAAGAATTGCGCTATACCATTGCATTGGCTTATTTACAGTTGCTACAGGCGATAGAAGCCGAAAAAGTATGGATCAACGCCAAATCTGTCCAAATAGAATTACGCCGTTTTAATGAATCATTGGTCAAAAACAATGTGGCTACCCGCGAAATATTGGCCGATGCTGATTACGAAATTAGTACCACTGAACAGGAAATATTCGACTTGCAAACCAAGCAAAATACCGCTAAATCTTATTTTAATTTCTTGATTAACAGAGACTTACAATCGGATATTAAAATAGACTCCACTTTACTGTTGCAACCCATTCCCAACTACGAACGCGAACAATCTATCCAAACCGCCCTCAGCAACCGCAAAGAATTTGAGGTATTGCAAACTGGAAAATCCATCAGTAATACCGTGGTGGATATGAATAAAGCCAATAAAAAATTGCCCGATCTTTATATTGGTGGCGAAACCGGTTTTCAGGGTTTTGGTTATAAATTTAATAAAGACCAAGCCTATATCTTAGCACGGGTTGGACTCACTTACAATATTTACGACGGTGGTGCGCAAAACAGCAAAACCCAACAAGCCCGAATTGATTCGGATAAAATCAATAGCCAAATTGAACAGGTGCAACAACAAATAGCATTGCAGGTAACCGACCGCTGGAATCAATTGCAAAGTGCAAAAAATGCCGTAATCAGTAGAGAAAAAGGACAAAAAGCCGCTGAAGATGCTTACAAAATTATCAACAACAAATACCGTGCAGGACAAGTATTACACCTTGAATGGAGCAATGCACAAAACCGCGTTACCATCGCACAACTCCAAACTGTATTGGCCAAATTAAACGTAATACAAGCACACCAAGGGCTTTTGCAAGCAACTAATAATTAATCGAAAAACTCATAATATGCGTTATATATCCATTTTATCCCTCCTTTTTTTGGTCGCATGTGGCCAAAAAGATAAAGCACCCATTCCAACAGCAACAACTAATGCAGACTTAGTGCCGGTTAGTGTAGCCGCTGTAAATTTCAAAAATATTGCGCTGCCCATCCATGCCAGTGGCACACTTACCTCCACTTCGGAGCAGCGGCTTTCGTTCAAAACTGGCGGTATTATCCGCAAAATTTTTGTCGATGAAGGCGATGTAGTACGTGCTGGTCAAATATTGGCAGTGCTGGACAAAACCGAAATTGAAGCACAGGTCAATCAGGCAGAACAAGGCTTGGTAAAAGCAGAGCGCGATCTGGCGCGTGTAGAAGGACTGTACAAAGACAGCAGCGCCACCCTCGAATTGCTCCAAAATGCCACTACTGGCCGCGATGTATCTAAAGAAACAGTGCGTATTGCTAATTTTAACAAGCAATACTCCGAAATTCGGGCGGTACGTGGTGGTACCATCATCAAAAAACTGGCGAATGAAGGTGAAATAACTGGCCCCGGTATGCCACTGTTTGTGCTGTTTGAAACTGGCCAAAATGATTGGGTGGTAAAAGTAGATGTGAGCGACCGCGATTGGGCGCGCCTCAATAAAGGCCAAGCGGCAGATGTCCATTTTGATGCCTATCCCGAAACGACGTTCAAAGGAACAATCACCGATCTGCCGGCCTCTGCCGATCCTGCTAACGGCTTGTACCCCATTGAAATAAAAGTAGGTCCGCAAGGCAAACGTTTTGCGCCAGGGCTTTTTGCGCAGGTGGATATCAAAGCGCAGCAACAGCGTAGTTATGCGGTAGTACCTATCGAAGCCATTGTGGAGGGCGATGCAAA
Organism: Bacteroidota bacterium; assembly: GCA_041160955.1. Taxonomy (GTDB): domain Bacteria; phylum Bacteroidota; class Bacteroidia; order Chitinophagales; family Saprospiraceae; genus M3007. The sequence goes on along the minus strand of JBEAVK010000370.1, from coordinate 3,609 downwards.
AACGGCTTTTGTATTTACGGTAGAACCCGATGAAACGACTGTAAAAAAAGTACCTGTGACTATTGCGTTTTTGGATGGTAATCAAGCAGTTATAGCAAGCGGCCTCGAAAAGGCGCAGCGCGTTGTTACCTCTGGTGCGCCTTATTTGAATGCAAAAAAGAAAGTAAAAATCGTAAACTAGCCCCAACCTAAAAAAGATGAAGATTGCAGAGTTTTCAGTAAAAAATAGCCAGTTTACGTTTATCGTTTTTTTAGCGGTAATGGTACTCGGCGTCGGTTCGTTGGTCAATATGCCACGCGCCGAAGACCCTAAATTTACGCCCCCAGGTTTTAATATTGCGGTGGTGTACCCCGGTGCTGGCCCGGCGGTAATTGAAGATAAAATCACCAAAAAAGTAGAGGAACGGCTTGGTGCGCTGGAAAATATAGACCGTATGCGCTCCTTTTCCTTCAATGGAATGATGCTGCTTACCCTTGAGTTCAAGCACGGACAAGATCCCGATACCAAATATGAGGAAATGGTACGCGAGTTCAACGCGGTGCTTCCCGATTTGCCACAAGATATATATCGTGTTAATATTCAACGATTTACCTCTTCGGATGTGGCTATTTTGCAAGCCGCCATCGTGAGTGAAAACGCCACCTATTCCGATTTGCGGGCTGCCTCCGAACGTTTTGAAGAGCGTTTGGAAAAAATAACGGGTTTGAAAGCAGCCGATACTTGGGGCTTTCCCAAAAAAGAAGTTCGGGTTAACCTCAATTTGCCCAAAATGGCTTCGGAACAGATTCCTTTGAGTCGTGTATTGGGTGCATTGCAAAGCGAAAATGTTTCTATTCCAGGTGGCTCATTATCGGTCGGCGATCGCGAATTTTTTGTAGAGACCAGTGGCGATTACAAAGGTATTGAAGAGATTCGGAATACGATTGTCAATGCCAACGGCGCAAAAATTGTCTATTTAAAAGATATTGCTCAAGTTGATTTTGAGTACGAAACCCAACGCCATATCGCCTCGATCAACGGCGCAAGAAGTGTATTTGTCACCGCACGGATGAAAGACGGCCAAAACATTACCGAAGTAAGCAAACAGGTACAAAAAGCAGTGGACGAGTTCAAAGCATCACTGCCGGCCAGCATGGATTATGTAACGGTATTTGACCAAGGTGACTCTGTGGAAAAACGCCTCACCCGTTTTGCCAAAGACTTTGGTATTGCCATTCTTTTGGTTTTGCTTACGTTGTTGCCCTTGGGTTGGCGGGCGGCTATTGTCGTGATGATTTCTATACCATTGAGTATTGCGATTGGTTTGTTTGCCTTGGAAAAACTGGGTTATTCGCTCAATCAATTGTCCATTGTAGGCTTAATTATCGCATTAGGTATCCTTGTGGATGATTCCATTGTGGTGGTCGAAAACATAGAACGCTGGCTGCGCGACGGCTACAACAGGCGCGACGCGGCCATTTTGGCTACACGTCAAATTGGTTTGGCCGTTGTGGGTTGTACGGCTACGCTTATATTGGCCTTTTTGCCCTTAATTTTTCTACCCGATGCCTCCGGCGATTTTATCCGAAGCCTTCCAATGGCGGTAGTGACAACAGTATTGGCTTCGTTTTTTGTCTCCCTTACTATTGTGCCGTTTTTAGGTAGTCGTATTTTGGCGGAGCACCATAATCCAGAGGGAAATATTATTTTACGCGGTTTAAAGTGGTTAATATCAGTGAGTTATGCGCGTTTATTGCACGTTGGTTTGCGTAACCCATGGACAACACTTGGCGTAGCAGTCGTGATTTTTGGTGGGGTAGTTAGTTTGGCTGGACGTGCTGGTTTTGCGGTTTTTCCAGCCAGTGAGCGACCCATGTTTTATATTGATATAGAAATGGCGGCTGGTACCAATATTGAAGCGACCCAACGCGTGATGAAGCAAGTGGATTCGGTATTGCAAACTTATACCGTTCCTGGGCTGAATATCCAAGATTTTGGAATGCGTAATTCGCGGTTTTCGGATCCCAATAACCTCCCCGGCGTAGTATATCCTGGTGCTGGTGAGCCGGCAAAAATCATCAAATATGCCTCCAATGTAGGGCGCGGCAATCCGAGGGTATATTATAACGTGATCCGCGAAATTGAGCGTTCGGATTATGGTCAAATTTTTGTCCAAATACAGGAAAAAACACCGCCGCCCGTCAAATTGGCTTTGATCGACGAACTCCGCCAACAATTGGATAATGTGCCCGGCGCAGTGATTACCGTTAAAAACTTTGAGCAAGGGCCGCCCATTGAAGCACCCATCGTGGTGCGTGTTATCGGTGAAAACCTCGATTCTTTGCGCCAAATAGCGGGTAGGGTAGAGACCATGATCGAAAATTTGGAAGGCACTATTTATATCGATAACCCAATTGCAACAGTAAACACCGATTTATCGGTCAAAATCAATAAAGATAAGGCCGTTTCTATGGGTATTCCTGTTGCAGAAGCCGACCGAATGGTGCGCCTTGCTATTGCGGGACTCAATATCGGTTCGTTTACGGCGGATGCTGATGCGTTGCAGTACAATATAGTGGTGAGTATTCCCAAGACGACAAAACGACCCGATCTGAGTGTTTTTAACCAGTTGTATGTCAATAGTTTAGCGGGTTTTTCAGTGCCTTTGAGCCAAATTGCGGATATTGAGTTTAAACCTGCTCCTAATTTTATCCAGCACTATAACAAAGATCGTTTTACGTCGGTATCGGCTTTTGTAAAAACGGGCAATTACCCCGCTCAAATTATTGCCGAAATGCGCAAAAAACTAGATGAAATGCCGCCGCCGCCAGGATACTCCTATGTGGTAGCGGGTGAAGCGGAAAGTGCGGAACGTTCATTTGGGGGGATGGGGACGATTATTGTGGTCACTGTATTTGGATTATTGGCGGTATTGGTATTAGAATTTAAAACGATGCGCAGTACTTTGGTGGTGTTATCGGTGATTCCGCTGGGTATTATTGGTGCTATTTTGGCGCTGTTGATTACGGGTTATCCGTTTTCGTTTACCGTTGCGGTGGGTTTGATTGCTTTGATCGGTATTGAAGTAAAAAACTCCATTCTGCTCGTCGATTTTACCAATCAACTCCGCGTGGAAGGCCGTGGTTTGGATGAAGCGATACAAGAAGCAGGTGAGATTCGTTTTGTGCCTATTTTGTTGACCTCACTGACGGCCATTGGAGGTTTGATACCCATTGCGATAGAAGCCAATCCATTGTATTCACCTTTGGCTTGGGTTTTGATCGGCGGTTTAATTTCTTCTACGCTTTTGTCGCGGATTATTACGCCGGTGGTGTATAAGTTGCTGAAACCTAAGGTGGGGTAGGGGGGATTTAGCGTTTAGAATTTAAAAATAATGTAATATTATTTTTAAATTCTAAACGCTAAATATTAAAGTCGTTATTGGACAGCCTCTCTTTGTTTATCGAAGTATGGTTACTGAGTTTATCGAAGTATGGTTACTGAGTTTATCGAAGTATGGTTACTGAGTTTATCGAAGGTCACGCCAAGTGTTGCGTTGTTATGTTTGATCAGTTTAGTTTTTATCAATCGTTAGGATTACCTCTTGGACGTTCTCCGTTTTTTTCTAT